>OMZX01000096.1 GCA_900315665.1 uncultured Eubacteriales bacterium | reverse complement strand
AGATAGATTGTGTTTCCGCGGATGGTATAGAACATGTAATATTCTTTTACCATCACAAAGCGGATGCCCCAATTTCTGAGCACTTCGTCTGGAACAAATGGATATTTCCCGGGATATTCGACAAGGGATCGCCCCATCGCCTCAATATCATCCTGGAGGCTTTCGGCTGCATCAGGATTAAACTTTTTATAAGCGATATAGTTTAGTGCCTCCTGCATATCCATATATGCATGACGGGTAACGTGAATATTGAAATTCATCTTTACACCCTGCCGAGTCAGAACACGCGAGTGCGGTTCTGCCGAATGCGGCATCTATTATTATAGTGCGTCAGCAGTGCATTTGCCGGACGTTCGAATCGGCGCTGCGGTTTGAAAGTCCTGCATCAGCCGGACTTTCAAACTCTTCTCCCTGCGCGCAGTGCCTTCATGGCCTCATCAAATGGCATTGTATCGCCCTTTTCGATATCGCTCATCCCTTCCGCGATTTGTCTGTAGAAGTCGAGGCGTCCCTGCATTTCTTCGTATGATTCAATGCTCTGAACAACAAGATCTCCTTTTCCGTTTTTCGTAATAAATATAGGTTCACCGGATTCGTGGCACTGCTTCGAAACAGCATTGTACGAATTCCTCAATTCTGCACTCGATGTGATTGTTGGCATATATTCGGACCTCCTTCTGCAATAATAGCTGAATTATACAAAAATTTATTTATAAAGACAAGGTGATAAGGCGATGGTTTATATGCGGCAGCAACCAACCTGAAAAAGGACAGGGTCAGGGACATCCTTGCTATTAACCACACAGGATATCCTGGCAGAATCACGGAATTCATTTCGCTGCAATTTGCGTCCGCAATTCCACGCAAATTTGCGGACGATTATTCGCAAATTTTTCCACCTGAGCGAAAGATCGTTCGTGGACCGGGGAGGAGCAGAATTGCTAAAATGAATAAAGCAAAAACGAAATGTGGTTCTGCCGCCGGTTGAAGGTCGTCCTTATAAGACCAGGAGCAGAGCTGCGGAAAGGGGTGTTATGAGTGTAAAACAGATTACGGTGTACGAGGCTGCGGGGCAGTGCATCCGTAAGGAGCAGGGCTTAAAATGCGGACTTGAAAAGGATGAACCAACTCATCTTGAGTCCGGCGTAATCAATCTGTATCCCGGAATCGAGTATCAGACGATCGAGGGTTTTGGCGGAGCGATGACGGAGTCGAGTGCATACATGCTGATGCAGCTTGATGAGGCGAAAAGGACGGAGGTTCTGAAGATGCTCTTCGGGCCGGACGGACATCGCCTGAAGTATATCCGCACGTGTATCGACAGCTGTGATTTCTGCCTTGATGAGTACCAGGCGGTCGGGGATCCGCTGAAGGATCCGGACTTTACGACGTTCACAATTGACCGTGACCGTAAGTACATTATCCCGATGATCAAGGCGGCGATGAAGGCCGCCGCGCAGCCGCTGCAGGTTCTTCTCTCCCCGTGGTCGCCGCCGAAGCAGTGGAAGACGCCGCCGGCCAGAATCAAGAACGATATGTCGATTTACAGCCCGGACTTTCAGGATAAGATTGATTATGACCATGCGGGGCGCTGTCACGGCGGCTCGCTGAAGCCGGAATATTACGGCCAGTGGGCAAAGTATATTGCGAAGTATGTGCAGGCTTATCTGGATGAGGGCGTTCCGGTCGGCATGGTTACGATTCAGAATGAATCGATTGCCGCGGTTCCGTGGGACAGCTGCATCTGGACGGCGGAAGAACAGAAGACATTCCTCCGCGATTATCTGTATCCGGAGTTCGTGAAGGCTGGTCTTTCCGATAAGATTCCGATCTACTTCTGGGATCATAACAAGGAACGTGTTCTTGAGTGGACGGAGGTTTTCATGGATGAGACGACCCGGCCGATGATCGGCGGCGCTGCATTCCACTGGTACTCCGGTGACCACTTCGAGGATGTCGCGATGGTTCACGAGAAGTATCCGGAACTGAATCTCATGCTTTCCGAGTTCTGCTGCGGTATGGATGATGAAGAAATACCGGTCTTTATGCAGCATACGTTTGAAACAAAAGACAATAAGAACCTTCGCGATGCGCAGAGCTATGCGCATGAGATCATCGGCGACATGAATGCCGGAACGAATCGCTTCATTGACTGGAACTTCTGCCTCGACAAAACGGGCAGGCCGAGGCACACAGCCGGCGGCTGCAATGCCGGGATTATTATCGACGGAGGCGATTATACGACGAACGCGATCTATGACTATTACGATCTTTTCTCACACTACATCCTTCCCGGTGCGAAGAGGATCGGTCTGTCGAGACGCGATGAAAAAGTGGAAGCTGCGGCAGTGAAAAATCCGGATGGAAGCGTGGTTGTTGAACTCCTGAACAGGGGAGAGACGGACGCGCGTTATGCATTCCGTGTAAACGGCCACATTGTGCGGTTTGAAGTTCCAAGAGATACACTCTCTGCAATTCTCTTAACTGCGGATGAATTAACGTGAGGCCTCATCATCGAGTGCGAAGCATGAGATGATGGCGGAGCCGCCGCATCGGGCAGGGCAGATTTTATCTGCTCTGCCTGACTGCATTCAGCTGTGCATGCCGCGAACATATTTGAATTTATGAACAAGATAATCAATAAATTAGCCTTTGAAAATATACATAATTTTCCGATTATTATTTATTAAAGGCAATATACTCAACGGAACATAATATTATCCACCACAATTAAGGAATACCCACCAAATATCATAAAATAATCCACCGTTCATTAAATGTTCCCGATGAAAAATCAGCCCGGGAAAATTATCATAATAATGTAACATTTATTGTCGCAGATTCACCGATTCTGACGGGGGATTTTATGAATAATTCGATGAGTGGCAATCCGGTTGCCAAGCCTGTGAACAAGGATGGCTTTCGATATGAATTCAAGAAGAACAAAGCCCTGTTTGCAATGATTGCGCCGGCAACGATCTTTGTGTTTATTATGCTGTATGTGCCTATGGCTGGTCTGGTGCTCGCCTTCAAGAGTTACCGCTATGACCTGGGTATTTTCAAAAGCCCCTGGAATGGCCTTGGCAATTTCAAATATCTCTTCAACTCGGGAACGGGCTGGCTGATCACGCGGAATACGATTCTCTACAATCTGCTGAATCTTGTCACGTCTCAGCTGATCGCGGTCATTATCGCCATATTCATTTCAGAAATACACCGCAAGCATTTCAAGAAGGTCTCGCAGACGCTGATTCTTCTTCCTTACTTTATTTCGTGGGTTGTCGTCGGAGTCTTTGTTTTCGCGCTGTTCAATTATGAGAACGGGTTTATCAACGGAATCATTACATCTCTCGGCGGGGAAAAGGTGAACTTCTACATGATGCCGGGAGCATGGCCGTGGATCATCTGTGCATTCAATGCCTGGAAATGGACCGGTTATAACTCGGTTATTTATATCGCCGCAATTACCGGAGTCGACGCGGAAATCAACGAGGCGGCAGCCATCGATGGAGCAACGATTTCTCAGCGGATCCGCTACATCACCATTCCATCGATCCGACCGACACTGATCACAATGATACTTCTTCAGGTCGGACGAATTCTTCGCGGTGATTTTGAAATGTTCTATCAGATCGTCGGCAACAACGGACAGCTCTTCAACGCAACCGACGTCATCGATACTTACGTATTCCGTTCACTGCTCACCAATCCGGATATCGGCATGACTGCTGCGGCAACGTTTTATCAGTCTGTTCTGTGCTTCATCATCATTATGGTTGTCAATGCGATTGTAAAGCATATTGATGATGACTATGCATTGTTCTGAGGGAGGAAATTGTCATGGCGAAGTCTAACGAGCTTGATTATATGGTGTCGGCCCCGAAGAAGATTAAGCTGAGTCCATCATCCAAAGTGTTCTATTTCTTCTGCTATCTGATTGTGACACTGTCAGCGCTGATCTGCCTTATCCCGTTCATCCTGCTTGTCTCGGGCTCCTTCACATCGGAGCAGTGGATCCGCTTTCATGGATTCAGCCTCTGGCCGGGCGAATTCTCCGTTGAGTCCTACAAGCTGATTTTCAAGACTCCGGAGCGGATTGTCCGGGCCTACGGCGTCACAATTTTTATTACGGTGGTCGGAACGTTCCTCGGTCTTCTTCTGACTACTCTCACGGCCTATGTCATCGGCCGCAAGGATTTCAAGTACAGGAACCG
>OMZX01000095.1 GCA_900315665.1 uncultured Eubacteriales bacterium | reverse complement strand
ATGCTACCAAGCATTCCTTCTGGGTTCAGGCAAGGATGGCGTCCGGTATAAATTTTTGTGGGATCGTGGGTCAAATCCCATAAGAAAAGTGATTGACCCTATTTTTCCTTAAGTAATCCGGTCTTGTAGTATATCACACAAATACAGAGCGTGAAACATGTTGTATTTGCAACAGATTCGTGAAGCATTCGCGTCTATATTAGAGATGCAAGCAGGAAAGGAGGCTAAGAGATGCAAAAAGAACCAGGAACATGTTCTATTGTAAAGGAGAATCCGGTGATTCCGGGATGCACAGTTTCAGGCGAAATACTCTCCGGTGTACAGTGCTTCTCTCTTGCACGCGGCACCGATATCAGTGCGGAAAGTTATCCGGTCGCTGTGCTTCAGTATAACCTTGCCGGACAGGCTGTTCTTCGAGATATCGATACAAACCACGAAACATCTATTACCTCCGGCGAAATCATTCTGAAGCCGGCAAACCATAATATCGGTGTAAAAGCCACGGACGACATCATTTATCTGGAGATCCCACTTGGAAAGGAGTTTGTAATGAATCAGGTAATCAAAGCAGGTGAAGTATTTAAGCTGAAGGAGCTTGTTCCTTATCAGGATGGCAAAATCGTCAATATGGATATTGCGTCCAATGATCACATGAAGTTCGTCGTTATGTCATTTGATGAAGGAACCGGTCTTTCCGAACACGCAGCACCGGGAGAAGCAATCGTATTCGCCCTGGATGGCAATGGTATCATCGGTTATGAAGGTAAAGAATATCCGATCAAAGCTGGTGAGCAGTTTCATTTCGCCAAAGGCGGTCTGCACAGTGTGAAGGCAGATGGCCAATTCAAGATGGCACTGCTTCTTGTTCTCGGATAAATATTTAGCCGCATTCAAATGGTGTAGCATTGCCAAAATTTGTTTTCTCCACCATCTTAGTTTCTGTTGCGTGAATTGGGAGGTATCGATTATGAAGTATGTTGTAAATGAAAATTGTATCGGTTGTGGCCTCTGCGCAGCAACATGCCCCGCAGTATTTCATCTCACAGACAATGGAGCCGCAGAAACCATGGATTCTGAAGTTCCAGCAACAGAGGAATCTTCTGCCGAAGAAGCACAAAACAATTGTCCGGTTGCCGCTATCGAAAAAGTTGAAGAGTGAACTGACACGTTCTTTCGGCGTTCCTCATCTAGAAGCTCGGAACCAGCCTTGTGTGATTTCTCCCTGCAGGCTATAATTACCTCATCAAATATTTTTATCATACGAGGAGGAACAACAATGAAAGGTTGGGAATTTACTGGAACACATCAGCCGCTTAGAATCGTGGAGAAGCCGGATCCTAAGGCAAAGCCGGGCTATGTCGTACTGAAGGCATTGACCGCCTGAGAAGAGGCGAAATCGACGGCCGTCTGGTTTGCGATTACTCTCTTTAAAAAACACCTTACGGCAGAGCCCCAAAGCTCTGCCGTTTCTGTTCATTGCTTCCATTCATAGCACACCAAGGGATGAATAACCATACATATGGCACGATCTCTCTATTTTTGTAAGCAGTTGTTCTTCATGGACCTCCTGTTGCCAGGATCTTTCAACACGCTTTAGCAGGTATTTTTCATGGGCAAAATTAACACACAACTCATCTATGGCTTCCTCGATGCCGGAAAAACCACCTACATTCAGGACACCGTAACCCATGATTTCTTCTATAAGGATGGCGTCACTCTGATTCTCTCCTTCGAAGAAGGCGAAGTAGAATACGACACTACGCTTCTCTCAAAGTTCCGCACCTATGTAGCCTTTTATGACAGCAATGAATCAGTCCGGGAGTTCTGTCTCCATGCAATCGAGAAATATCACCCTAATCGTGTCTATATCGAAATGAGCACCATGACAGAAAACCTTCGTGAGAATCTGCCAGATGTCTTAAATGTCGTATACAGCACAACGCTCTTTCTCTGGAACACCCTTCCCCTCTATGTAGAAAACCTAAAGCCGTACATCGTAAAAATGGTTCGGGATTCCAATCAGGTAATCTTCCGGGATTGCCCTTCTAAGGAAGCATTAAGCCCATACACTACCCTTTTTCGATCCCTTAATCCAAAGGCATCTTATCTTAGACGAGACCCGATGGGCTACCATGAAAAAGCCTTCGATCTCTTCCTTCCTTATTCTCTCGAGGATAAAGAAATAAGAATTGACAAGAAAGCCTTCATCTGGCTCTTTCTCGACAGCTACGACCATCCGGAACACTATGACGGGAAGCGGATCATCTTCACAGATCCCTTGTCAGTAGAGAACCATCGCGTCGGCCGTACTGTAATGACCTGCTGCATGGCAGACCTTCAATTCATGAGCTTCCCGCTCACCGATACCACCATCCCCGATGGCTGGATAATGCTCACATCAGACGCATCCCTTTCCATAGACACCTTCGGTCAGAAGCACCTGTCCCTATCCCCGGTCTCCTATGAACGCATCGCCCCGCCAAAGGAACTACTTCTCAATTTACGTGTATCAACGAACATGTAGAGTGGTCCGGTTTATGACCTTTGCATATGCATCTTCACTTTATTGTTATACATCTCCATATCTGCATTATGGATGCATTCTTCCAAAGGGTTTGTTACATTATGCCTTATTGGAGAATATCCCGCACTTATAGTCAGAGTTACCTTTTCTCTGGAACCGGTCCACACCGGCGTAGATTCCAGTTGAGACTCTATCGAAGAAATTACTGCTCTTGGATCGGTTATGTTATTTTGTATTGTCTGAGAAGCTGATACATCAGATGTTTTGCTGAACTTATCATTTGCTGCAGACTGTTTCCCAGTCTTCATAGCTCCGACAAATTCATCTCCTCCATATCGGTAAAAAACGACATTATATTTTTTTCTGCATCAGTCAGTGCTTTTGCAATGATTTCAAGACATTTGTCTCCGAATTGATGCCCGTAAGTATCGTTTAGATGATTCTTGCTAAAAGCATAATCTTCGAAAAAACTCTTTCGATTCAGAATATGCAGTTCGGAATCAGTCCTTGACATAATTCTTATAAGTCTTCCGTTCTCCAGTGCCATTAGTTTAATATATCCTGTATAAACACCGAAAAGTATACCACCAAGACCGCATATCAAATAATTGATAATAAGCTCAGAAGAAGGAAGCAAAGGATGCGGATTCCAGAAATAAAGAAGGATACTTACCGTCATAGCCAAAGTATTTAGCAGCACGATCAAGGCCCTGAAAAGGCACGGTTTCTAGCCGTTCACAGCATTTAGTTCCTCTTCCGTCATGTGATCGAGCATCCCGTAGCGAAGGTCGTAGGTGAGAAAATCATCATAATCAAACATATCTTCAAACGTATTGAGTCTGTACTCCGGATCCATATCATCGAGGTCGCGGGATGAAGCGATGGGTTCTTCTTTTTCGAGGTCACGGGATGAAGCGGTGGGATTCTCTTTTTCGATGACGCCGGATGAAGCGTCGAGATATTCCTTTTTAAGCACCTCTAAGACATAGTGTCTTTCCTTCTCCGGCATCTTCGCCGCAGGACTCACGCCCTCGGTTTCCTTCATATGGATATAGCTCTGGATCGCAGCATGCAGCGCATATTCCTCATAGAGAGATGGTACATATTCGCTATGACCTTTGACCCCCTTCAGGAGGTTCAAAAATGCTGCGGCTGCATCCTCTTTCCCATAGTGATCCGGGAAATAAAAGTGAATATTTTCCTGATATTCCGGGTCCGTCACCTGCACCTTCATATAGTCATCACCGCTCGCCCACTCAATATCATGAATCAGCAGTGCCATGATACGATTGTTGATGAATTCGCGGATGTAAGCATTGGCCTTCTCATCCGTCGTGAATTTTCTGGTAATCTTCAGCATAGATGTTCTCCTTGAGGCGTTTTATAGATCAGACTTTATAGTATGTGAAGATCCCTTCTGCGAAGGGCTCTCCTGTATCCCCCTTGATCGTCACGCGAAGCACGATCACCTTCCCGCCAATGCGCACAACTGCGGCCTCTCCGTATAGAAATCTCGTCGCGTAATTTGAAAGAAAATGGAAATCGCTGTCGAGCGTCGTCACTCGGTCGCAGAATCTCCGACAGTTCGCGCCACCGGTCACATCGGCAAGCGTATAGATGAAGCCGCCATGCACATGACCGCTTCCATTCATATATTGCGGTAGTATCTCAGCTTTCGCGCTGATACTTCCATCATGCACATCCTCGCTGAGACTGATTCCGCAGTAGCTCGCGAACCGTCCGTTTCCATAATATTTGATGATATCCTCACCCGTCATACCGTATCCTCCATCGCTGTGCATGACTTCAACTTAGTGTCTCGAAATCAGAAATGTCTTTCGCAACGCCTGACTTCCGGATCGCTTCGAGAAAATGTGCTTTATCCCTGCTGACGACCAGTTCTTCCGGGAAATGAATCTCCGTAAGCATTTCAGGTATCTTTTGGAAATTAGCGATATCACAAGCAATATGTGCATCTGATGCGATGGAAACACTCACTCCGAGCTCTGCACATCGCTCTGCGACATGCCGACAACGCTTGACAAGCCCCTCGCCGAAAGAAAAAGAATGCTCATTAAGCTCAATCAACTTGTTTTTTGATTTAGCAGCTTCAAGGATCGGATCTACCTCAATATCAAGTCCAGAACGCCCGATATGTCCAAGAATCAACACCTTCGGATGATCAAGTGCTTTAATATACATATCTGTCATTTGTGCTCTTGTGGCGTCCATCGTGAAATACTTTCCGTGAACAGAGGCAATCAAATAATCCATGCCACTGGACATCCTGTCGAGAAGACTTCTCTCCCCTTCACGATAAGGATCTCCGACAATCATATGGCTTATAGGAATATCATAGCCGTAGAGATTGCCGCTAAGATCCACAATATCCGCCTCCGCACCTCTTAGAAGCGTCACGCCCATCCATTCCCGCGGCCAGATATGATAGCAGGTCGTAAGATACTGAAAATTCTTATGCATTTCCTCTGGCGGCGCATCCGGAAAAAGCATCGAACTATAATGATCTGTCGAAGCCAAAAGCTCCAGTCCCTTCTCCCTTGCCGCCTGCACATTCTCCCCAATCGTCGAATAAGCATGCCTTGAAAACAAAGTATGTGTATGTGTATCACACTTAATCTGCATAATGCCTCCTTTATACGGCTCCACAAAGCATTATACAATTTTTCGTTTCATTTACACAACCTAAAAAGAGCTGCCGCACAAAAAGCGCGGCAGCTCCTAAAAGAACTAAATTACTGCAGTGGAGCCGGATACTGAATCTTCGAATCTGTGAAATCAAACGGCCATACCGTCTTAAACTGGCCATCCTGAATCTGTGCTACAGCGACAGATGCGGAGGTGTTATCATTGGTATGCTGTACACCGTCGAACTCATAATCCTCGAACTTGATCTCATCATACGGAAGGATGATGTCCGGACCATTCGGGAAAGAGCCCTTGATATCGATGGTATCAAGAACATCCTTAACCTTTTCGCCATCGGTTGTACCAGCCTGCTCAAACGCAGTCTTGAAGAGCCATACTACAGTATAAGCCTCAGCGGAGTGACCATTCATATCAACGTCAAATTCCTTCTTGAATGCGGCGTTTGTATCAACGCCCTTCTTGAGATCCGGGTTGAACTCAACGACGGTCGTGATACCATTGGAAAGTCCCTCTGTTGCCGGGATGAAGGAAGGATCTGCGAAACCATTCGCCTTACCAATGACGATTGGCGGATGATAATCCTGCTCCTTCAGGGTCTTCGTGAAGAGGATGGCATCTGCGATGTAGGACTCACAGATCACGGCGTCAGCATTGGCTTCCTTAAGAGCCAGAACCTCAGATGTGAGGTCAGCAGCGCCGGAAGAATACTGTACTTCCTTCACGATGTTGATATCATACTTCGGTGCATAGAGCTTTACGCAACGGATGATCTCCTGGCCGATATTCGAGTTATCAGCAAAGATGGAGACATTCTTGACATCAACGCCGGTCTGCTCCTTTGAATCCTTCAGATACTTGATCATATCCTCTACGTATACGGAGTTCAGCGGGCAGAGACGGAAGAAATACTGGAGATTGTCTGCAGAGATCGAGTCAACCGTGGAAATAGCGGTGATCATCGGGATCTTGTACTGCTCGCAAACCTTTGCGACGATCTCGGAAAGTGTGGACTGATGGCAGCCCATGATGGCATTGACCTTATCCTGGGTGATGAGACGCTCTGCTACGGAACGTGCTACCTTCGGATCGCCCTGGGTATCACCGCGTACGATCTCGATCGGACGTCCGTTTACGCCACCCTTTGCGTTGATCTCTTCTGCAGCGAAATCTACACCACGCATGATGTTCGTACCGATGGCAGCCTTGTCGCCGGAAAGTGCATACATGGCGCCGATCTTGATCGGCTCGCCGGTAAGTCCTGCAGCCTTTGCCGCAGCATCGACAGCCTCTTCACCGGACTGTCCATTTCCTGCTGCAGCCTGCGCCGCTGCTGTCGTTTCAGCTGCCGAAGCCTGTGCCGCCGCTGCTGTCGTAGCCGCAGCCTGTGTATCCGACGATGTCTGTACGGAAGAACCGCAGCCTGCGAGGATGGAGCCGGTCATCGCAAGTACGCAGAGACCAGCCGTGAGTTTTCTCAATTTCATAATATTTTCCTCCTTTTATGAAATCTTATTTTTAGGAGCAATAGCTCCTTTATTAACGATGTAAAATATGTAAATATCTGAACAAGTATCGCTAAATCAAAGCGATTCGAAACGAGCTAAAGTGATCAAAAGATCATATGCCGAGATAAGCCTTCTTCACGTGTTCATTTGCCGCGAGCTCTACTGCAGTTCCACTCATCGTAATACGTCCGTTTTCCATGACGTATCCTCTATCCGCCACTTCAAGTGCCTTTGTGATATCCTGTTCGACGAGCATGACAGAAACGCCATCCTTCGAAAGATTCTTTGCTACATTGAGAATCTCATCCACGATATTCGGTGCCAGGCCGAGCGACGGCTCATCGAGAATCAGAAGCTTCGGCTCACCGACCAGAGCCCGTGCCACAGCTACCATCTGCTGCTCGCCGCCGGAAAGTGTGCCGGCACTCTGCTTCGCTCTTTCTTTCAGCTTCGGGAACCAGCCATACACTTTCTCGAGATTATCCTTAAAGTCTGCTTTCAGTTCCTTCGTAAAAGCACCCATCTCGAGATTTTCAAGCAC
>OMZX01000067.1 GCA_900315665.1 uncultured Eubacteriales bacterium | reverse complement strand
TTCTTTCGAAGCCATCATCTGAATACTTCTGAAAATCTTTTTATTAAAAGAATCTTCAGGGTCTGTGTATTATTCGATCTTTGATTTTCAAGGTTCTTTTTCTGTCTCTTTTTGAGACAGCTTGTTTACTATACCATCATGATTTTGCAAAGTCAATTCATTTTTCAAATTATTTTTTCTACACAAAATGATGTGGTTTATACACGTAGTTATCCACAAGTTATCCACATTTCGTGGACAACTCAGTATTTTTCTTCTTTAATTGATCATTCTTGCTAAAAGAAATAAGAAAAAGTTGGTTCGGGTGATGATGTAGAGGATGGAGGCATTGTCATAAAAGGCGGTGCGAAGATAGCCGGCTATTCCTTCTGATGGGATGAATAATAGTACGAGCTCCAATATCCACAACCAGAATATGCCATGGAAAAGTCCCAGTATTCCTCCTATAAGGTGATTAATACTTGATAGCGGCGTGTGTTCTGAAAGGCTGCTTAGGAAGTGGTGAAATAGTGAAATGATCATCTGGATCACAAAGAGAAGAAGGAGCATCGTCAGAATCGTAAGAATACCTGTGCTTATTTTACTGAGAAAAGCCTGGTATTCGTCTGTCTTTTCGATATTTTCTATAATAATCTGCAGCAGGTTATCCTGCGATGTTGTATTTTTTATCGTCTGATGCAGCAGCTTTTCTGAAAGGCCGCGGATCATACCCATCAGTGTTTCATTTGCGGTGAGTTTCGTCAGAACGAATGGATATAGTACACGGGACAGAATGATCATGAGGAGAAAGGACAGGATGCCGGATACCATCCTGACACCACCTCGGTGATAGCCATAAAGAAACATGGCGGTCAAAAAGACCGCCACGCATAGCTCTGCTTCGTGATGTTTCAAGATTTCAACAAACTCTGTCATAAAAGCTTAAAATCGTCTTCTCTTAGGATCAGCTTTTCGTCCTTATCATACTGTGGACGGAAAAGCTTTTTGCTAAGTGATGGCTTTTCTGCGTGGTCTGCTGCATGCTCGACCATCTCCTCGGCACTTGCTTTCGTCAGTGGCTTACCCTGCTCTTTCATATCCTCAGCACAGTCGAAAATCGCCATGACTGTCTTACCAGAGAGTACACAATCGATATGTCGTGCATAATCCTGTGCATATTTTGCAAAATCATCTACCGACATCACAGTGTAGTAATCAGCCGGCAGATCTGCATCTTCTGGCGATGGCTCCTTGTCTGTGAGATAATCTTCCTTTTTGCGATCAGAATCTGCCTCTATCTCTGTCGTTTCATAGGTATATGGTTCATCAACTGATGCCGGGGCTGATATTTTCTTTGGTTCCTGTACAGCAGTTTTTTTCATCTCCCTTATTGGTGGCATCTCTGCTGTTTTTTCGAACTGCTGCGATGTCTTTCGCTCTGTTGTTTGTGCCTGTACTGTTTTCGGTTGAGCTGTCTCAAGAGAAACCTCTACCTGTTCAGCTGCAGGTGCTGCTGTTTCATCTTTCTTTGCTTCTGTATTCTCTTCGGTGGCTGATTTCTTTTCCTCTACTGTTGTTTCAGGCTGTATCTCTTCGACTCCCTCTTCTTCCGGTGCATCGGAAACGATATCGAAACGTTTGATAAATACTGGACGGTCCTCAGCCAGCTTATCAAAGTGATCCAGTGTATCTACCAGGATGACGGAGCTTCCATTCTTTAGGTGGTCCATATAGCTGCTGATTTCATCGAGCACATCGTAGCTGAGTGAACCTGCATCTTCAATGATGAGATCTCTTCCGTATAATTTCTCACGAAAGACCGCAAAACCTTTTTCATTAAGCTTCTCAGCATTGGTTTTCGCCACTTTATAATCATAATGATAGAGCTCATGGAAATATTTTATTTCCGATACGGCGATCTGGAAGCCATCCTCCTTGGTCTTTGCTTCGATGATCATATGATAGCTCGGACCAGAAACCGGCTCTTTCGCCATGACCTTCGTGGTATCTTCAGTTGCCTCAGGTGCCGCATCCGTGATAGCCGTTGTAGACACCGCAGCTGCTTTTTCTATGGCTTCTGAAGAAACTCCCTGCATTTTAGGTGTGGAAGACGATGCAGCTTCTGGCACCATTGCAGCCGCTGTTTTTGGCGAAGCTTCTATTACGCCTTGTGCAAATGTATCCGAAGCCGGAGCTGTCGCTTCCTGTTGTGCTATAGCTTCTGAAGCCGGCTCTTGATCTGCCGACGGTGCGGATGCTCCGGTTTTTTCACTGATGGAGGCATTGTCCAGGGAGAGCTTTGGTCTCGAAATCTCTGTTGTCTTTGCAAAATACGGCTTTTCCACTGGTGCAACATATTTTGCCTTCAGCGCTTCTGCTTTATCCACGAAACTGCCATTGCCGAACAGAACAGTAATTTTATCGCAGGTACGGACACAATCATCTTCGTAGCCTGCCTCAGCATAGAGCTTCGCCAGCTCATACAGCCATCGCTCATCCATCTCTTGTGCGGTATAATCCTCGAGCGGTGCAATTAGCTGTCGGTTCGAGGCGCCTTTTGCCTTTAGAATCATATACTGAAGAAGGTAAACCCGCGAATCGTCCGGGCTCATCTCAATGAACTCTCGATAGTAATCCTCCGCATCCTGGATGTCACCGGCCTTTACAGAGATTTCCGCAAGCTTAAACAGAAACCGCTTGCCGACCGGTGCGCGGTCAAAGGCCAGCAGAAGAATATCCTTGGCTTCTTCGAATTCCTCGTTATTTTCATAAATCGTCGCGACAGATGCGAGAAGATTTGCATTCTTCACACGGCGCCAGTCGATGGTGTCTGCGATTTTCATGGCCGTAAGATAATCCCCCTGGTCCATCATCTTCTGCATCTGCGTGGCTTTCATATTAAATTCGTATTTATCCATTGCCATAGAGCTAAGGTTCTCCTTGTTTCTTTATATAATGCTTACAGCTTGATTCTTCCATCAAGGGCTCTTAAAAGCGTTACCTCATCAATATTCTCGATATCTCCGCCGACCGGCACCCCTGAGGCAATCCTCGTTACATTGATGCCGAGAGGCTTCACAAGCCGCGTAATGTAGGTCGCCGTCGTCTCTCCCTCAAGCGAGGAATTCGTCGCGATGATCACCTCTTCTACTGGTCCCTTCAACCTCTCCATGAGCTCCTTTAACCGGATATCATCGGGTCCGATACCTAGAAGCGGTGAGATGGCTCCATGCAATACATGATAGACACCGTTGTATTTACCGGTTCTCTCATAAGCTGCCATATCACGCGAATTCTCTACAACCATGATCTGGTTATGATTTCTCTCTTCCGACTGACAGATCGGGCAGATCTCCTGATCCGTCAATGTGCAACAGACCTTACAATAATGTACATTGTCCTTTGCCTGCCGAATAGAATCCGAAAGCGCATACGCATCGTCCTTGTTCATATTCACAATATAAAAAGCAAGTCGCTGCGCACTTTTCTGTCCGATTCCGGGAAGCTGAGAAAGTTCAGCAATAAGATGAGAAATATCCTTTGAAAAATACTCCATATTTAGAACCCGAGACCGCCCGTAAACTTAGAAAGCTCGTTCTTCGATTCCTCCTCTGCCTTCTCAAGCGCCTGATTCGTGCTCGCAAGAATCATATCCTCGAGCGTTTCCACATCCTCCGGATCCACTGCTTCAGGAGAAATCTCCACCTTCAGCACCTTCTTCTCACCGGAAACCGTCACCTTCACGGCACCACCGCTTTCGCCGACATATTCCTTTTTTGAAAGCTCCTCCTGCGTTTCCTCGAGCTTCCTCTGCATCTTCTGATACTGCTTCATCAGATTGTTCATGTTGGGCATGCCGCCCTGATAACCGCCATATCTTGCCATACCTATTCCTCCGGCTCTATTTCAATATTTATTTTTCCAAGATCCTCATCCGTCACATAGATTGTATCATCTCTTACCTTTGTAAGAACAACCTTAAACGAAATATCCTTATGATAACGCTCTGAAACAATCTGCCTGATTTTCTCGATGCAGGCCTTCTCGGATAATGTATTATACAAAACAGATTTTTCCACTGCAATAATCATGCCTGCATTTTCCTGATCAGGACGCACCTCCGTCTGAAGGAGAGCATTACGATAAAGCCCGTCATCAACTGACGCAATGATCGTCTGCCAGTCATGCCGAAGCTTCATGAGATCATCATACTGCGCCTTCGGAAGCTCTACCCGCTTCGGCTTCAATGCTGACACCTGCGATGCAGCCTCTACCGTATTTTCTCCGAAAGGCACCGGAACACTGGTAAACGTACCGCTCTTTAATATCCGGTCAATCTCTGAAAGTCTCGCATTGAGCCCCTCTGTCGTAACATCCGTTTCCGGACATGAAAGTTTAATGAGCGTTGTCTCAAGAAGAATCCTTTTCTGCATCGAAAAGCGCATCTGATTTTCAAGTCTGGAGAGAATCCGGATATAGCGAAGCACCTCATCCTCCGAAAGGAGACGAGCATCCGCATAAAGACGTTCAAAATTCTCCCGGGACATATCCACAAGTCCTTTTAGATCCTCTACATGCTTCTTAAGAAGAATATTACGGACATACTGCATAAAATCGTCCGTAAACTGCGTGAGATCACGTCCCTGTTCAAGAACTGAAGCCACAATCTCCAGACATTTCCGGATATCTCTAGTACTAAGTGCGCGGAACAGGTCAGAAAATACACTGACGTCCACAGAACCTAAAATCTCCAGGGCATTCTCGTAGCTGATTTCATGATCAAACTGAAACGCTGCACACTGGTCAAAGAGGCTGATGGCATCACGCATGGAGCCATCTCCGACTCTTGCAATATAATGCAGTGCCTCATCCGTCACCAAAATTTTCTCTGCATCTGCGATCTCCCGAAGCCGCCCTGCGATCACCTCTGTACTGATCCTTTTAAAATCATATTTCTGACAACGGGAGAGAATCGTCACCGGAATCTTGTTCGGCTCTGTCGTCGCCAGAATAAAAATAACATACTCCGGCGGCTCCTCCAACGTTTTAAGGAAAGCGTTAAAGGCTGCCGTCGAAAGCATATGTACCTCATCGATGATAAATACCTTGTATTTACCATTGACAGGAGGATACTGCACCTGATCCTTGATCTGACGGATATCTTCGACACTGTTGTTCGAAGCTGCATCAAGCTCCATCACATCCATGCTGGATTCATTTAAGATCGCGCGGCAGCTTTTACATTCATTGCAGGGATTACCATCCACAGGATGTTCGCAATTCACAGCACGCGCAAGAATCTTCGCTACGGAAGTCTTTCCGGTACCTCTTGTACCAGAAAACAAATACGCATGGCCAATCCGTCCTGTCTTTACCTGATTCTTAAAAGATTCAATAATCGGATCCTGTCCTTTAATTTCATCAAAGGTTTTCGAGCGCCATTTTCTATATAATGCTGTATAACCCAAAACGTTTCTCCAAAAATTTAATCACCAAATGAAATGCCGATCTCTTTTGCTTCCTGCACGAGCTGTGAGTTTGGATCCACCTGCTTCAGTTTTCCGGCAACCTCCTTTAATGGAATCTTCGTGATGATATTGTTCTTCATGGCTACCATGTTGCCGAACTCACCCTTCTTCACGAGGTTTGCGGCTTCCACACCAAACTGTGTTGCAAGGACACGATCATACGGAACCGGCTCGCCGCCTCTCTGGGTATGTCCAGGTACCGTTACACGAACCTCGATGCCGGTTCTCTGGAAAATCTGATCGGCAAGCTCATAGGATACAGACGGATATTTACTGTTCTCAAGTTTTTTCTTGAGCTCCTTCTTGGAGAGCTGGGCATCCTCATAGGACATAGCACCCTCTGCAACTGCAATGATTGAGAAGGGTGAACCGCCCTGATATCTCTGCTCAATGGCAGCACAGACTGATTCGATATGATACGGCATTTCCGGGATAAGAATGATATCTGCGCCGCCTGCAAGACCAGCATACAGTGTCATCATGCCGACCTTATGTCCCATGATTTCTACAATGAAAACTCTTTTATGGGAGGCAGCCGTCGAATGGATACAGTCGATTGCATTGGTTGCGACCGCTACGGCAGAATGAAAACCGAAAGTCATATCTGTTCCCCAGAGATCATTGTCAATCGTCTTCGGACAGCCAATCACATTGAGTCCCTGCTCACTTAAAAGATTTGCCGTTTTAAGAGAACCATTGCCGCCGAGCACGATGAGACAGTCAAGTTTCAGCTGTTTATACGTATGTACCATCGAAGCAACCTTATTGAGGCCATTGACATCTGGTTCATTAATAAGCTTAAAGGGTGTCCGGGAAGTTCCGAGGATCGTGCCGCCCCTTGTCAGAATGCCAGAAAATTCCTTCCGTTCCATCTGATGATACTGGGAATAGATGAGTCCATGATAACCGTCTTCAAAGCCAAAAATTGTAAGGTCATTATACATACTAAACAGAGCCTTACCAACGCCACGCATCGTAGCATTCAGAGATTGACAATCTCCTCCGCTTGTTAACATACCTACTCTCATAATGTGCTCTCCTTCTTTCGAAAAAAACAACCTGCATCATTATACTACATTATTAAGGAGAACGGGAAAACTTGTCTTTTAGAATTTTATACAAAAAAATCGGAAGCGAATGCTTCCGATATCGTTGCGGGAGAAGGATTTGAACCAACGACCTTCGGGTTATGAGCCCGACGAGCTACCAGACTGCTCCATCCCGCGATAATATGAATATGGGGCCTACAGGGCTCGAACCTGTGACCCCCTGCTTGTAAGGCAGATGCTCTCCCAGCTGAGCTAAGACCCCATGAGCTCTAAAAGAACTCTAAATGGATGGGGGTGGATTCGGACCACCGAAGTCAGTGACAACAGATTTACAGTCTGCCCCCTTTGGCCACTCGGGAACCCATCCATAAAGCTTACAGATATTCTCTGTAAACGACCCGAGACGGGATCGAACCGTCGACCTCCGCCGTGACAGGGCGGCGCTCTAACCATCTGAGCCATCGGGCCAATACATGAAAATCACATGCTGTGATATTATAACAACTATTCAAACCAGAGTCAACAATAAACCTAACCAGCCAATTGGATAAGCCCTCGACCTATTAGTGACCATCACCTGAGTGCCTCACGGCACTTACAGCCTGGCCCTATCAACCTTGTAC
>OMZX01000094.1 GCA_900315665.1 uncultured Eubacteriales bacterium | reverse complement strand
AACGGACGCCCAAGGATTTTAAGGTTGTTGTAAAGTTTGACGGGTGCGGACAGAAAATTATGTATGCTGCGTTCGCGAAACTGGTGAAAATCTAAGCGCCGGGTGGTCCGCGATCACCTGTGTGCCTTGTTTCCCGGAAAGCAGGGAAGAACCGGCGCCGGAAATGTGCGCTGCCTGTGCAGCAGGTATGGAATTGCTTCCGGCACAGTGGTATATTGGAGTTAAGCTGAAAACGAAAGAGCCGGAACGCAGGGAGGTTATGATATGGATAAGCTGCTGGAAATCTTTGCGGGGTTAAGTAAAAAAGAGGACAGGAAGTATAACAAATATGTGATCATATTCGCAGTCATCGGAATTGCCGCCGTTGCCGGCCTGATCATTTATGCTGTCTGGCGGTTTATGCAGCCCGAGTATCTGGACGGCTACGATGAACAGATAAGATATGAGCCGCGGCCCGGGAAGCTGTTCCCGGACCGCTTTTTCGGCGGATGATGGGCGCCGGAGGGAAAGGATGAAAGCTTGAAAAAAGGCGATATTATTACCGGTAAGATTGAAGAACTGCGTTTTCCGAATAAGGGAATTTTATGGACTGTAAAAGGAGACGGAACTCCGGCCGCAGTCATTGTCAAAAATACGCTGCCGGGACAGAAGGTAGAGGCCAGAATTACAAAGAAAAGATCCGGCGGCGCCGAGGCATCTCTTGTCCGCATTGTTTCAAAAGCGCCGGCGGAGACGACGCCGTCCTGTCCGGTTTTCGGAGAATGCGGTGGCTGCTGTTATTTGTCTCTGCCATACGAGAAGGAGCTGGAGATCAAGGAGCGACAGGTCCGGAGCCTTTTGGAGAGCGCCTGCGGAGGCGATATCAGCAGCTGGTTTACGCCGGTGCATGAAAGCCCTGTAACCACGGGTTATCGCAATAAAATGGAGTTTACGTTCGGCGATTCTTATAAAGGAGGACCACTTACGCTCGGCATGCACAGGCGCGGAAGCTTCTATGATCTTGCGGATGCTTCGATGTGCGAGCTCGTCGATGAAGACTACCGGAGAATTGTGCGCTGTGTGCGGAATTATTTTGCCGCAAAAGGAATTCCGTTTCTGCACAGGCAGAGCCATGAAGGCTATCTGCGGCACCTGATCGTCCGGAAGGCATCCCATACAGGAGAGATTCTTGTAGATCTTGTAACAACGACAGATACAAAGTGCCTGTCAGCAAACGGGTATTCGGGAACCGAAAAGGAACTGCTCGAAGGAATGCGGGATGCGCTGGTGTCTCTGCCCCTGCAGGGCAGGTTCGCAGGCATCCTGCACACGAAAAATGATTCGGTAGCGGATATTGTCGAGGACCAGGGAACAGAGATTCTGTATGGGCAAGCATCGTTTGAAGAGCAGATCCTCGGTCTGCGGTTTCTTGTAACGCCGTTTTCGTTCTTCCAGACGAACAGCTATGGCGCCGAAGTGCTGTACAGTATCGCGAGAGACTATATCCGAAGGATCGCGCCGGAATGCTCGGAAAACAGGGCGGATAAAAAGCCTGTTGTCTTTGATCTTTACTGCGGGACAGGCACGATTTCGCAGCTCGTTTCGCCGTCTGCTGCAAAAGTGATCGGTGTTGAGATCGTTGAAGAGGCGGTGACGGCGGCACGTGAGAACGCGAAGAAAAACGGAATTACCAATTGTACATTCATTGCCGGAGATGTTTTGCGCGTAATTGATGAGATTGAGGAAAAGCCGGATTTGATTATTCTCGACCCACCACGGGACGGCGTGCATCCGAAGGCGATGCCGAAGCTGATAGCGTACGTTCCTGCAAGGCAACGAGTCTTGCAAGGGATCTGCCGGTTCTTCGGGAGGGAGGCTATGTGCCGGTGGCGGGCACTTGCGTTGATCAGTTCCCGAGAACTGCAAATATAGAAACGGTAGCGCTTTTGTCCAAACTTTCTGAAGCCAAGAATCACATCAGTGTGAAGGTTGATATGGATGAGATGGACTTGACAGCAGCGGAGAGTAAGGCGACCTATCAGGAAATCCAGGAATGGGTACAGGAGAAGTACGGATTTCATGTTAGTCATTTGAATATCGCGAAGACCAAGCGGAAATGCGGGATTATAGAGCGGCAGAATTATAACCTGCCGAAGAGCGATGAAAGCCGGTCACCGGAGACGCCGAAGGAAAAGGAAGAAGCCATTATCGAGGCATTTAAGGCGTTTCAGATGATTAAACCGTGATATGTTGCCGGAACAATATGTCTTAGGAGAAGAAGTCCATATTTTCGAGCAAAAGATGCTGAGGATAGAAAAATGATAGAGTTACAGACCGTTCAGGCTAAGGATCGAGACTTGCTTTGGAACATCAATCAGAAATATCTGTATGAGATGACATTGTATTATGATGATCCTATGGATGAAAACGGCAATTATCATTATGGTCATTTTGATGACTATTTCTTAGACCCGAGGCGGGCGGCGTATTTCATATACAATGATAATGTGCTGGTAGGGTTTTCGATGCTTTGCCCGTATTCAAATATAGGCCGGAATCCGGATTATACAATGGCAGAGTTTACGATATTCCCATCATTCCGGAGGAAACATTTTGCCTATGATGCAGCGAAAATGATTCTGGCAAGACATCCGGGGGAATGGGAGATTAAGTATAACGAGAAAAATAGCGGTGCGAAAAAGCTATGGAATATCGTGGCAGCACCATTCAAACCGGAAGTCCATCATCTGAATGAAGAAGAAACGGTGCTTTCGTTTAATGTCGTGGAGGTAGAATAACATGATATTACGGGAAGAAAAATACGAATTGGATGGAAAAGAAATATTGCTTCGCAGCACAAACGAAAATGCTGATGATGCCAATATGCTGATCGACTATCTGAAAACTGTTACCGGAGAAACGAGATTTTTGATGTGTGAGTCGGATGAGGTTAAGTACACTACTGAAGGGGAGCTTAGTTTCATCAAGGAACACAATGAATCAGAAAATGGCTTGTTGATACTCGCGTTTGTAGATGGAGAGTATGCGGGAAACTGTTCCTTTGAAGGGAAAACAAGCAGCCGTAGAGCAAAACACCGTGCCGGGATAGGGATTGCATTATTTCAGAAATACACAGGCTTTGGATTGGGAAGACTGCTGTTGGAAATCTTACTCCGAAAAATAAAGGAGCAGGGGTATGAACAGGCTGAGTTGACTGTGGTAGAAGGGAATGACAGAGCTTATCATCTTTATGAAAGCCTGGGATTCAAAGAGTGCGGTCGTGTACCGAATGCAAATAAATATGATGATGGGACTTATAGCGATGACATACTTATGGTTCTATCTTTAAGGGATGAAGGACGAAACGAGAATTTGGCATGAAAATCATTGATTTTTATGCCAGTGATGACCAAAATCACTGGCTTTCCGAAATAAATAAGAGTGACTGGAGAGCAGGTAAATATCTGTATGAACTGCTTCGTGATCAGAAACTGAAGGAGCTGTGCGGCGAATCGACCAAAGCGCTCCTTCTTATTGATGGCGACAAATTGATTTCCTTCTGTACATACGCTGAACAGGATGATGTACGGGAGCCGTCACTGACACCTTGGGTCGGTTTTGTGTATACTTTTCCGGGGTATAGAGGAAAACGACGTGTTGGGAAATTGCTGGAATATGTTTATATGTTTGCAAAGAATGATAGACATAAGCATATCTACATCTCCACGGGCGAAACAGGGCTCTATGAGAAGTACGGATATCAATTCTGGAAGATCATGAAGGATGCCCACGGAGAAGATAGTCGTGTGTATAAAACGGATATTGTCTCAATGGATTACAGTGATGTACTTGGAACCACAGTGAGCGGAACGATTGACAGGCCACTGGGAAGTGCCCATCCAAGACATCCGGAGATGATATATCCCATCAATTATGGCTATGTTGATGGAGTATTTGCCGGGGATGGGGCTGAGCAGGATGTGTATGTATTTGGGACGGATCAGCCACTGGAATCATATACTGGTAAGGTCATTGCTGTATATCATCGCCTGAATGATAACGAAGATAAGTGGATCGTTAACTTAAGCGGAGAAACGATTCAGACAGAGGATATTCTGGAGGCCATCAGTTTTCAGGAACAGTATTTTATGGGAGAATTATACACACTATGATCGATATTTCTAAGCTTAGCAAGAGGTATTCGGTCCGCATTTTGGAAGAAGCGGATATAGAGATGCTTGTTGAGATTTGCAAGCAGAATACAGTTTTTTATGAGTATACCGAAGCACGCCCAACCAAGGAGAATATTCTTGATGATATGAAGGCAACTCCGCCGGGAATAGATATGCAAGATAAATACTATTTTGGATTTTTTGATGGCCGGGAACTGGTAGCTATTATGGATCTGATAGATGGGTACCCTAAAGCGGAGATTGCGTATATTGGCTTTTTTATGATGAATCCGCAGTATCAGGGGAAGCAGATAGGAACTGCTATTATTGATGAGGTTATAGATTACTTACTAAGCACAGGAAAAACATCGGTTCGGCTTGCGATAGATAAAGGGAACCCGCAGTCCACGCATTTCTGGAAGAAGAATGGTTTTGATGTTCTCTCTGAAGCTGATGTGAATGGGTGGACAAAATTGGTCGCGGAAAGGAAACTGCCCTGACGAAGAGAGCACAGAATGTCGGGCCTTAATCCGTGCGGCTGATATACTGACAGTACAGTGAGCGAAGGGAGTGAGCAAGATGCAAGGCTGGATTGAAGGATTTCAGGAATCTATTGATTTCATAGAACAGAATCTGACAGAGGAATTGGACACTGCGGATATTGCAGCTAAGGCAGCTCTGTCTCCGTTCTATTACCAGCGCATTTTCGGAGCTCTGTGTGGCATGACTGTCGGCGAATATATCCGTGCGCGCCGGATGACGTTGGCAGCTCAGGAATTAAGCCGTGAAGATGTGAAGGTAATTGATGTTGCGGTTAAATATGGCTATGAATCACCGGATAGTTTTACAAAGGCTTTCCAGAAGTTCCATGGAATCACACCATCACAGGCGCGGGAGGCAGGCGCACCGCTCAGATCATTCGCTCCACTGCATATCAAAATCACGATGGAGGGTGGAACAATGTTAGATTATCGTATTGTTGAAAAAGCCCCTTTTACTATTGTCGGCACCAAGAGACGCTTCAATTCGGATACTAGTTATCAGGAGATTCCGAAGTTTTGGGCTGAGTACATGGGACAGGGAGATAAGTGTCCTATCATGGGAACCTTTGGCGTATGCGTTGACATGGGTGACAAGGACTTTGACTATTGGATCGCAGATCTGTATAAGCCGTGGGAAGACATTCCGGAAGACTGTGACACTTACCAGATACCCGGAAGCCTATGGGCTCAGTTCATCTGTAAAGGAGCGTTGCCGGACAGTCTGCAGAGTGTGAATACCAAGATTTGGTCTGAATGGCTTCCTGCTCTGCAGGGATATGAGCTTGCAGGGAAGTACAACCTTGAAGTGTATGGTCCTGCTACGGAGAATCCGGATGACTATATAAGCTATATCTGGATTCCACTGAAGAAAGTTTGATTAATTAAAGAAACCTACGGTTTTGTTTGAGAGGATTCCAAAGGGGACAGCGTCCCTTTTGGCACACGACTTTCCGCGGAAAGTCTAGTGTGTTATACCTTTATCCGAAAGCCGGCAGCAAAACAGCAGCGTGTGCACAGTTGAAGCACAGGCTGCTGTTTTTGTATTGCGGAGAGAAAAGGTCGCTTCCGTGATGGAAGCAGACAATTGAACGACGCAATAGGAATGGTGGCGTGACTCCTGTCACGGTGCCGATTCTGGGCTGGATCGAGGATAGAGGTATACAAAACCAGACAATGAGATTACGGATATTACCAATGAAGCTCTTCGCGGAAACTATGGAGAGCGGTTCGTTCAATGCTCTTTGCGCGGCTGTCACTTAAATGAAAATGGGTCGCAGTCTCTACCCTCTCGTGGGGAAGATCATCGTCAAAGCCATAGCGATAACGAAGATATGTGCGCTCCCTGGGGGAGATCATATCCAGAGCATGATGGACTTCTTCATATGTTTCTTTTTCGATATAAATCTGTTCCGGTGTCTTTGTGTACTCTGAAAAAAGCCTGTCGTAAAAACTGCTCTCATCA
>OMZX01000091.1 GCA_900315665.1 uncultured Eubacteriales bacterium | reverse complement strand
ATTTCATTGAAGATCACTGCGAGACCGAAGCAGATTGCCATGGTGCCGGCCATCGTGGTCGACTGTACCATCTTTGCATCTTCGCCGGATCCCTTGATGATGTACATCGGAATCAGTACCAGTAAAATACAGATCACAGCCTGCCACCATGGAAGGCCGCCGAGCCATAGCCCGGTTCTTGCGTTTTTGTCTTCTGCCATATTGTTAAATCCCCCTTAAATGATCGGAACGAAGCAGCCTCGTTCCATAAAAAATATGACTTTCGGAACCTGTCCGGCCTGTGCGTTTGTGCACAGACAATAACACGTACCCGTGAAATTAGCTTAATTTTAACATTATTCACAAAAGTTATCAATTCTGAAACTGCTTTTAAAAGGGAAATTTTTTTCTATACAGGGTATAGGCTTTCCCTAATGGGCACATAATTAAAAAAAGGCCAAGAAGAAATCCGGATCGGTAGAGTGCACCGGCCGTTAGCATTAAAATGCCAACGACCGGTGCACTCTACCGATCCGGAACTCTTCTGCTTCGTCTTTAAAAAAAATATGAGTAATTTTTATTGAAGTGTATCTAGAATTTTCAGCACGGTTTCGACCGGCAGTTGACCCGGGGCAGAGCTTCCTCCAAGGGTTGCGAAGGTATAATCAGAGCCGAAGATATCGCCTGAAACACGACTGATACGACCGAGCTCTCCCATCGACATCGTAATGAGTTCATGCTTCTCCTGGTCCTCCTCCTTAAAGGCCGCTGTTGCATAAAGAAGTGCCGCAACATCCTTCGGGGACTTCGGCATATAGGCAACCTTCAGGATATCAGCAGAGCTGATCGCATGGGAACGGAGTTTTCTTAAAATCTGTTCTGCCGGTGGAGTTTTCTCAAAATCATGATACGATAGGATTACCTTCACACCATTCATGTGAGAGGCTGAAATCGCCTGCTGCCGGTCAGTCATCGGTGTGATATCCTCCAGATCCACGTATTGAATCCTTCCGGAATATATTGCTCCCATCACAAAGCGGAAATATTGAGACGGCTCAAACGGGAATCGTCCGCCCTGCATATCCGTACGAATGGTGAACAGAAGTTTCTTTCCACCGAGAGTCTCAGAAACCTGCTGAAGCTCCGAAAGGAATGCTTCCTCCTTCCACTCTCCCTTAAGGTCATACCGCCACTCTGCAATATCTGCCTCTGAGGATGCGATGTCTTTTACTTCCCCCAAAATTTGTTCCATATCCCTACCGGTAATCGGAACGATAATCCTGCAATGCCGCATGGTCTTTCCTTCCTTTATGACAAATCGTCGAGCCTGGGATGCTTCCTTTTATATGCAGCAAGAATCGGCTTTTCCAGAACTCTCTTTATCTTAATCTTCAAATATATTTCCGGTCCGACAGGCTGCACCAGTACTGAACAGATACCGGCATTACGAGCACCCCAGATATCCGTGAAGAGCTGATCCCCAAAGAAGATTGCCTGTGTCCTTATCACAGAAAGCCTCTTACAGGCCATAAGATAGGCATCCGGAAGTGGTTTATGTGCCTTATGAATATAGCCGTCCAGGCCAGCATTATCCGCAAATATGCGTACTCTTGGTTCATTATTATTACTGATGAGATAGGCCATCATACCGGCAGCATGGATCGTTTTGATCAGCTCCTTGGCCTTTTCTGTTGCCGGCTCTTCATGCAACACAAGTGTATTGTCGATGTCAAAGAGCGCAGCCCGGAAGCCACGCCTGTACAGCTTTTCAAAATCTACATCATAAACAGAATGGATATAGTAGTCGGGATATAAACGGTTGAACACAATCGTTCTCCTTTGTTTCAGTCTATTTCATGCTCGCAGATATGGTACATCAGCCTTGTACCTCTGCACTGCCTTCCTCTTCGCCGAGTGATCGATTCTGGTTTTCCACAAGCTTCGTGAGCTCTGCCATAAAGGTCTTTACATCCTTAAATTCACGATACACAGAGGCGAAACGAACATATGCAACCTGGTCCACCTCACGGAGCTTATCCATGACAAGCTCTCCGATCTTCGTGGTCGGAATCTCGGTCTCACCGGACATGAAGATCTCATTTTCGATCTCATCCACCATTTCCTTGATCTTCTCGGTAGAAATCGGGCGCTTATGGCAGGAGGCGATGATGCCCTTTTCGATCTTCGACCGGTCATAGGGCACACGGGACTGATCCTTTTTGATCACCATCATCGGCATGGTCTCAAGCTTCTCATAGGTTGTAAAACGTTTGCCGCAGATCTCGCATTTCCTTCTTCTCCGGATCGCCGCGTTATCATCAGCCGGTCTTGAATCAATGACTCTCGTATCTTCTGCACCGCAGAAAGGACATTTCATAGGTTACCTCACTCTTCTGTTTTGTTGTTTGTGTCATCTGTTTCTTCTGTATCCTTATGATCCATAGCCGGTATGGAGGATCCGGATTCTGTCAGGTTTTTCTGCTGGGATTCGATGGTAATATGATGTTCCCGCTTCCATCGCTCATAGGCTTGGAAGGCATCCTCTTCGGAAGCATATTTCCTTCCATCCACCTTGGCTTCATCCATAGCTTCAGATTTCTGCGGATCGGATGCTGCGCTATCGCTACTATCATGTTCCGGATTTTCAGAAGCTTTTCTCGCGGATGCATCAGAGGCTTTTTCTGACGAAGCTTCTCCTTCCCTCTGTTCAGTTGTCCCGTCTGTGACATGATCGACATATTCTCGTCGTGCTTCGTCGAAGCTTCTTTCCGCATGCTCCTCTGTGTCTTCAGAGGAGCGTTTCGTCTGAGAATATGACTGTTTGCCAGAGGCATCCAGAGAGGGCTGATTCTTTGCGGAATCCGAAGGTTCCGTCACCTCACGATAATCTCCTTCGACCGCATCGGCCACAGGATACTCCTCACTGTAGGCGCTGAGATAAAAGATCGTCTTTGACATCTGCATATAGGGGAAAACATAAAAACCGGCGATTCCTGCTGTGACGATGACGAGAAGCATCCAGCCGAAAAAACTGAGAATCAACGAGAAGAATCTGAGCTTCCGGTTCCGCATGAGATAGAGCGAGGTCCGGAAGGCCTTAAAGCCGCTGAAGTCTCTGTGGTCCGCAGAGGACGGCAATGTCAGTGCGATGAACAGCGCCAGGATCATCGATACGATGGACGTGATAAACGAGGTCGCCTTGTAATCAGGCGATGTAACCGTAAACCGAATGCCCGTGTAGAGATCCGGTATACTGAGGATCAGCTCGATCAGCCATAGAATCAGCATCGCGCCAAAATAGTGGCGGAGATGTTCCGTATCCCGAAAACCCGCGAAGATCTGTGAGGCATAGACGCGATGACCTCTGGCAGCGGAAAGGAACATGCGGTTCAGTCCGAGACCGAAACCTGCTGTCACATACACAAGAAGAAAAAGAAGTCCTGCCGCGATCATCCCGGAAAGCGGATACAGGAACTGTGCGCTGCTCCCCTGCAGGATAGAAAATGCATACGCCGGCGAGATCAGCGCGATGAGAGCCACTGCTGAAAGGCAGGTAGTGAGCGCGATAAGGATCAGCCCGGAAATGATGAGCGCCAGGATGATGGCGCCCCAGTTGCCCTTTAGCTGGCGCCTCGCAAAGCCCTTGATCTCATAATTTGACATCATAGAAAAGCACCTCCGAAGAAAATACATGTGGTGCAGTCAGCTTTTTCGTAACCACAACTTCTAGTAAGTATAGCACACCAGTGGCACGCTTTCCACAAAGATGTAGGCATTAGAAGATCAGAGGTGACTCGTCTTCGAGACCGTGATGTCATCGCCCGGATCCCAGAGGACGATGCTGCCGGCCGCACGGGACTTCTTCACATCGATCGTCCGCTGGTTCGCGGAGCCCTTATAAAGGAGCGTCACATCCTTCAGCTCCTGCTTAAATTCGCCGTCCACGAGCACATCCATGTACGATAGCAGCTCCTTCGTCTCGGGCAGCTTGTCAGACATCCAGCCGAGCAGATCTCTGTCATAGAGATAGCCGGTAAAGCACCAGAGATCCTTTTCCGGAAATTTCTCCTTATAGCGGCGGATAAATGGCAGAAGCCCCTTCTGATTCTGTGGCTCCATCGGTTCGCCGCCGAGAAGCGTCAGTCCCTGATAGCTTTCATCCTCGAGCGCCGTGAGGATCTCATCCTCCGTCTTCTCTGTGAAAGCCTTGCCATAATCGAAAGGCCAGGCGATCTCATTGAAGCAGCCCGGACACTTGTGCGTGCAGCCGGAAACAAACAGGCTGACCCGGACGCCGGGCCCGTTTGCGATATCGTAATATTTTATTTCTGCATAATGCATCCTTCTCCACTCCCTCTCTTCCTCACAAGCTCTGTCGGATGTGCCCACACGACGGTTCCCTCCGGCGTCAAAAGCCGGTACAGCCTGCCATGTTCTCCCGGCACCCTGTCCACCTTCATATTCCAATGCCTCCTTCATGCTTCCTCTTTCGGGGCCAGACGCATCCGGTACAGCATAGCCCTCGCCGGCATACCGGTGGCCATCCCTGTTATAAAATTAAATAAACTTAAAAATTTAATATATTTAATCAATATGCAATAGAACCGCATAAACACAAAAGTTATAAAGTTTTGTAGATTATTTTAAATATCTACATAATTACAAGAACTACAAATCAAAATATAGAGGGTTATGTAGACCAATATCAGATAATCCATCTGTATAAGTATAAATGGTTTTGTAGGTAAGTAAAGAAAAAAACAGCCAATATTAAAATTGGCTGTTTACTCGAATCTGCTTACATTACATCATCTGTAAGACGATGTAAATAGTCATTACATAACTCTACTATGTCTGCTGGCGCCTTTTCTATAAAGGTTGCTTTTCTGCTTGTTAAATCTACTGTTCGTATCTGGAAACATAGTATCATGCCCTGTGTCTTTGTTCTGTCGTCTAATTCCACTTCAAGAGGATATGTTTTCCGTTTTGATGTTATCGGTAATACGACGCTAAGATCAGATGGAAGCGGAACTGCGTTCATAACAAGAACCGGTCGATAATTGCCTTGTTCGTGTCCCTTTATCGGATTCAGATCAACCTTGACGATATCTCCTTTGTTGAAGGTCATATTATCTCACCTCCAACATCTTCACCCCAATCAATTTCTTCAGCACAACCAAGGTCTGCCGTGTCTATCTTTGAAAATGGTTTACCGTAGAACTGCTCAAACATCTGGGCGGTAGAGATGTTTTTTCTTATAAACATTCCTCCATCTTTTAATTCACAAGCAACCTGGTCCCCAGGTTTTAATTTTAGTGTTTCAGTAACAACAGCGGGTATTCTTATCCCGATACTATTACCCCATTTAGATATAGCAACGTTCATTGACTCACCTCCTCTATGATATACATTGTATATCATAGAGGAGGACTTTGCAAGTGTTTGCATTTTTAGCCTCCCAATAATTATCAGGATTTTATAATAGTTTTGTTTGTTTTTACAGTAAAAATATGTCATAAATGGTAGATAAATGGTTTATTTCATATTAAGCAAAACCTTTAAAAAGATCAAAAATAGACAGCTATGTTTCCTGCCAAAATTCAGATAAAACATAGCTGTCTTTTTTTAATCATCCATTGTTATGGTGCGAATGACATCATATACCATTTTTTGAATCAATCCTCTGCCTTGTGAAGTTCATATTCGTTTTCAAAATACTCATCCAGGCACTGGAGGTTCATTACTCCGTCCACGATGGATACCTTGAAGGTTGAATCCCTGAGGTTACTCTTCTCGAAATCTACCTTGAGAGTATCTTCTTCGAGCTCGTAGTCGAAGCTGTAGCTGTGCTCCGGAAGTACCAGAGCCCCTGATCCGCTCTTTGTGAAGCGGTAGGAAGTGATGTCATCGATGCTCCAGAGTCCTTCCATATCCTCCATGGTAAGGTACTCCTTTTTCTTTTCTTCCAATGTCTCCGCCGGTGCCGTCGTCTCTGCAGGAACGGTTTCTTCTATCAGAGCTTCTGTCTCAGCTAATGTTTCCTCTGCCGTTGTCTCTTCAATATCCTCTGTTGATGCCACAGTTTCTTCGGATTCAGCAGATTCGCCGGATTCATCTGTTTCACCATCGGTATCTTTATCTGAATCATCCTTGCCTGATGTGTCTTTTTCACCGGCTTTATTATCCGATGTAGAGTCAGACTTATCTGAGCCTTTATTTGAATTATCAGTATCCGTACCGGACTTGTCATGGTCTTTGTTTACAGATTCTGAGTTGTCTGTATCAGAGCCCTTTTTATCAGTATCATCATTCCCGGTATCAGTATTCTTCTCTTCCGACTTATTCTCATTCTGCTGAGAACTGTTTTCTGTATTTTCATTGAACTGATTCTCGGTGGCATGGACATTACTTCCTACAGCTGTAACGAGGAAGCCTGCCATAACCAACATACCAAGTCCCTTGTACAATTTTCTTTTCATCATATCCTCCTTACTCCTGCCCTACAGGTGTTGCACCAACGCCGTTCCAGGCACCGTCAGCTCCTACTGTGTGTCCGTCAGGTGTCACTGATGAGCGGTATAGTCTTCCCTGTGATGATCCCGGTACAATATCAAAATAATACCACTTGTTGTCGATGTTCTTCCAGCCGGTTGCCATTCTTCCGCGCCATCCGTCTTTATCCGGCATAAGATAGAATCTCTCACCTTTATAATCGAACCAGTTGGTATGCATGTTTCCATCATCGTTAAAATAGTACCAGTATCTGAGACCATTGTAATCAAGGCTCAGCCATTCACTCTTTGCAAGACTTCCATCAGATTTTGTATATGTCCATGTATCAGCATTGACATTGTTGCCCCATCTTCCACCGACATCACTTGCAGGTACTCCAGTCTCAACTTGATGGTTCTCGGGAATGCTGTATGTGCTTACGTTATTGATCTGATCAACCTTTGCCTGAGCTTCCGTATATCTCTTAGAGGAAGAACCGCTGCTTGAGCTGCTTCCGCTGTCACTGTCATCTGAACTGCTGTCATCAGAATCATCGTAACTGCTTGGTCTCTCCTTCTTTTTAATGGACTCCGTTTTTGTTTCTCCACATACTGAACATGTATAAGTCCTTATTCCTTCTTCATCATAAGTAGCTTCCTTGGTGATTTCTCCATCATCCCACTTATGACCTGTGGCTTTTATGATGATGTCTTTTTTCGAAATCTGAACTTGTCCTGGATTATCCTCAAACAACATTCCACATTCCTTACACTTGTAGTGTGCCTTATAGCCATTAGTCTCACACCCCGGTTCAACTTCATCCACCCGCACAATAGTATGCTGATGTTTTACTTCTTCCTTTATGGAAACGGGTATGACATCAGGTTCGGAGTCATTATATGAATCATCTCCCTTAACCTTGTACCAAACATAGTAGGTTCCGGCTTCGGTTGCGGTAGGGATGGATGTGGTATAAGGTTGTGTGGCAGCGTCCTTCGTGCCGATTGCGTACTGCATCGTGCCGCCGGAGGCTGTGCCCGCTGTTACCAGTTCCTGCGCCTGTCCATTATAGGTCAGTGTCTTCGCTTCAGGTGCTTTGGTTACAACGGATGCTTCTTTTGCTACGTAAGTATACGTGTAGGTCGTTGCTTCGGTGATCGCCGTGTCCGCGCTCGGTGTGACATCCCAGCTTCCTGCCTTATAGGTGTCGTTCGGCTTCGTGCCGACCGTCGGAATCTGGTCTGCGGTCAGTTTGAGGGTGTCGCCCTCATAACCCGTCAGGGTCACGGTCTTATCTGTCGTGGTTTCATCGTTCCAGGAACCGTTGACCACCTTGAAGGTCACAGTCTGGCTGATGCCGTCCTTCTGCGCATAGGTATAAGTGTAAGTGGTCGCACCCGTGATCTCCGTGTCCGCGCTTGGCGTCGTATCCCAGCTTCCCGCCTTGTAGGCATCATTCGGTCTTGTACCGACTGCAGGGATTTGATTTGCTGCCAGCTTCAGCGTGTCACCCTCGTAGCCCGTCAAGGTCACAGTCTTATCCGCAGTACTGTCATCATCCCATTTGCCGTTTACCACCTTGAAGGTCACGGTCTGGCTGATGCTGCCCTTCTGCGCATATGTATATGTGTAGGTTGTCGCTTCTGTGATTGCCGCAGTTGTATTCGGTGTCACATCCCAGTTTCCAGCCTTATATGTATCATTCGGCTTGGTGCCGACTGACGGAATCTGGTTTGCCGCCAGCTTCAGGGTATCGCCCTCGTAGCCCGTCAGGGTTACGGTCTTGTCGGCTGTGGTGCCATCGTCCCATTTGCCGTTAGCAACCTTGAAAGTTACTGTCTGGCTGATGCTTTCTTTCTGCGCATATGTATATGTGTAGGTTGTTGCTCCTGTAATCGCAATTTCCGCGCTCGGCGTCGTATCCCAGCTTCCGGCCTTGTAGGTGTCGTTCGGCTTGGTGCCAACTGCTGGAATCTGGTCTGCGGTCAGTTTCAAGGTATCGCCATCATGTCCGGTAAGGGTCACAGTCTTGTCTGCTGTTGCAGCATCGCCTTCGCCCTCATTCCAT
>OMZX01000047.1 GCA_900315665.1 uncultured Eubacteriales bacterium | reverse complement strand
GTTTTCAGCCTCTTAAAAGGACTTCATAATTTCCGATTTCTTACAAAAATAGAAAGCCCGTCCTGTTTCGGACGAGCTTTGCTATTGTAGCGCTACCAAATCAACTTATCTCAACAAGACCTGATTTTAGGCATATTTAAAATTCATCATAGACTGTGAAGCTATTCCAAGGCGTATTCTCATCCTCGCCAATGCTTACATATGCCGTAATGTACGTAAGTTACTGCTAGGGAAGCACAGCATTGATCTTGCCATCCGCGCGTCGTTCGATCTCACCGAGGAGAATGTTCCGCATCATCGCCTGATGGATGTCATCCGTCATGCGCTGATAGGCATAGTAGCTCTCCTGATAATACTCCTGCATGACATTCCGTCCAGCAAACTGCCGGCCGCTGACCGACTGCCGGAGCTGCTGCAGAAAATCAATCTCACGAATCCAGGCATCATCGATCGCCCGGAGCGTCATCCGCCGGAGGAAATTCTTCCGTTGCGCGGAAGACGAAAGTCCCTCGAGCTTTTTCCGGAGAACCTTCTCCGTGAGACGAAGAAGATATTCCTTCGTCTCCGTCATATGCTCCCCTAGCCCCAGTGCCGGCCGATCCTCCTCATCCAGCCGATACGAAATATTCTCAAGAATATACCGCATCAGGATACGATCCGTCAGCTTCCCCGTATACTCCCGCTCGAACACATCGAGCACCTTTTTCTCGATCTCCATATAATACGAGACATCATCCGTGCATCGGTCCATAAACAGCCGTCGCGTCTCATAAATGATATTCCGCTGGTACGCGAGACTCTCATCAAACCGCGTGAGCTGCTCTCTCGAAGACCGGCCACGCTCCTCGCAGATCCGCTGCGACCGGAGAATCGCATGCTTCACAAACGCCGAATTGATTCCGTGCTTCGAATCAAAACCCCGGATCCAGTCCGAACCATACTCCTGCACGACCTGATCCTCCGGCGACACATAAAACCGCGAGAACCCCGGATCTCCCTGTCGACCGGCACGACCACGCACCTGCAGCTCCTCACGCCGGCTCGCCATCCGGCCGAGCCCCAGCACAGCGAGACCGCCACGCTCCTTGACCTCCTTCGGCAACTTGATATCCGTACCACGCCCTGCCACCGCCGTCGCGATCGTCACCGCTTCGAGACGCCCTGCTTCACCGACGATTTCCGACTCCTTCGCCGTATTGTAAGCATTGAGCATGTTATGCGGGATCTTCTGATCGAGAAGCTTCTCCGAAACCGCATTCGACATGTCGATCGAATTACAGACCACGAGCACCGGCTGCCCGTAGGCATGAAGCCGCAGCACCTCATCGACCACCGCCTGGATTGACTCCTCATGCGTCGCGAAAACACGATCAGGATAATCCTTCCGGCGGACCGGCTTATTGGTCGGAATCACGACTACATCCATCCCGTAAATCATCCGGAACTCATCCACATCATGGACGCCCGTACCCGTCATGCCCGACGCCTTCGGGAAGAGATTGAAAAGGCTCTGATAGGTGATGGACGCCATCGAACGATTTTCCTTCGTGATTGCCACATGCTCCTTCGCCTCCAGCGCCTGATGAAGCCCCGCTTCGAGCTTGTTGCTTTTGAGAATCCGCCCCGTCTTCGCGTCAAGAAGCTGAATTTTCCCGTCTGAAACCACATAGTCCTCATTTTCATGCAGCACACAGCGTGCCCGAAGCGCGAGACTGATATGCCGCATCATCCCGATGTGTGACTCCGAAAAAAGATTCGAATAACGGAAATACTGTTCTGCCTTCTTGATGCCCTGCTCCGTGAGCCAAACATTCTTATCCTCGACCTCGTAATCCTCATCCTCATGGAGAAACGATACGAAATCATCCGCCGTCCGAAAAAGATTCGACTTCACACGCGGCGCACCCGAAATGATGAGCGGCATCATCGCCATATCGAGAAGCACCGAGTCCGCTTCGTCAATGATGACATAATTGAAAGGCCGCATATATCGATCCGACGGTTTCGACACGAGATTGTCAAGAAGGTAGTCGAATCCGAGTGCGCTGCTCGTCGTGTAGACGATGTCGCAGGCATAGATGCTCTTCTTCCGCGCGTTTGACATCCGCGTACCCCGCTCATTGACGCCGATATCCAGCGTGAGCTGCATGAAATGGAAAAGTCGCGACATCTGTGTGCCATCTCGTACCGCGAGATAGCTGTTCATCGTGACGAGAATGGCGCCCTTCCCGGAAAGCGCGTTCAGATACAGCGCCATGACCGCGACGAGCGTTTTTCCTTCACCGGTTTTCATCTCGATGATCTTCCCCTGATGAAGCGCGATTGCCCCCATGACCTGCACGTCATACGGGGACATGCCGAGCACCCGCTTCGCCGCTTCCCGGATCGCCGCGAAAGCCTCCGGCAGGATGTCATCAAGCGTCTTTCCCTCATTGAGAAGAGCACGGAACTTCGCTGTCTCCCGACTAAGCTGCTGGTCGGACAATGCCTCCATTTTCGGCTTCCAGGCATTGACTTTCTTTAATATTTTCCTGAGTCGTGCGACCGCCACACTAGACATGGAACGTTTCATAACACTTTCTCCTAAGTTCCGAAAGATTCGAGAAGTTCGTTACCGCACTGCCGGGATACCGCTCCGAAAGCCACTCAGCAATCGCGACCGTATCCGGCGAATAGCTTAAAAAATGGAGCTTAGTGTACTGCGACAGCTTCTCTGACACTGCGGCATCAGAAAAATACGATGCCTCAAGCGTCATCTGGTACGGCACCACCATCGCGGCCGGAAAATCATCACTTTCGATAGACGATGGGCAGTGGATCATGCCGCCGATTCTTTCCGGTAATATACAGTAAAGCACCGCGTGATCGCCTTTCCGATCGACGACTTTTCCGAACGGGGAATCCAGCATCGTATCCGAATCGATCTCAATCGAATGAAACGACAGCGTCTCGAAGCCTGCATTAATCAGTGACAGTACATAGTAATAAGTACCCTGCGGACATTCCACCTCGGACCCCGCCGGATTCAGAATATCTGACGCGAGGATCTTCTCCTCCCGATCATAAAAATTGACACGGTAAATTGCACTTCCTGGAAAAGCCTCCTTATGAAAAATCCGGAAGGTATAGGTCTTCCCCTCGATGAGAAGTGGAAGCGCTGGCTCCTTTCTTGAGATCGTATCGTAGATTCTCGAGTTCCATTCCTGCATCACCGTGCCGGCCGGCATCATTGCATTCTCACAGGACACCGCCCCGTCTTCGAGGAACTGAAGTCTGGACCCGAAAAGATACGTCTGCCGATCGGTATGATTCCAGTTTATGATATATAGATTGTGTTCTATGTTCGTCATACGATTATCTCTCGATTATATTTTTCCCGGAGAAGAAGCTTCAGACGGAAAAGATACCAGTCAAATATCGCCTTCGGGTCATCGCCATGCCGCCCCGTCACGCCCTTTCCATAGACCGCGGCCTTCTGCAGCGCAAGATGCTCGACGATATCATCATAGGCCGTCGGATCATAGTCATCCTCCTTCATGTAGGCGATGCCAACCACCGTGTCCTGGAGATTCGCGCTGTCCAGCTCCCGGAAAATACGATCATTTAATTTCCGCCCGCTCTCCGGCTTCTTCACCTGCATGAGATACAGAAACGCGTCCAGCGCGCCAGGGAAACGGCCCGGCCGGAGTGTCCGCTCATCGAGTGCCACGTCATAGATATTGACGACCGGTTCCGTGATGAGAATCGATGCCGGATGGAACCGTACGCCATAATGGAGCGCCGCGTAAGCGCCCATGCCAAACCCGGAGAAGATGACCTTCGACGGGTTGATCCCGAGGACATTCATCGCGTCCTGGATATTCGCCGCGATGTGCTCCTCAAGCTCCGGCGTCCCGATATAGTAGCACCCCTCGAAAAGCCGCGGATCCATAAACACCAGCATCGGCACACCGAATCGCCGGAAAATCTCTCGATCCTCATAGCTCTCCTTCCGCTGGAAATCACTGAAGTGCACCACCAGTGGGGCTCGCCGGTCGCCGAAATCGAAGCTTGAAAACATCTCGCCGCCATACAAATCCACGAATCGCCGGTCGCCCGCGAGGATAGTGCCCCACTTCGTCACCTGCTTTCTCGCGTGCAGCGTCCCGACGAAAATCGAGCCCTTCCCGGATGCTTGCATGGAAAACGACAGGAATCCTTCCTCCGGTTCACCAATCGTAATCATGTCCTCGAGATTCCGAAGCGAAAAATGCCACGTCCGCATCGCGTCTCCCACAATCTGCGAAGAGAAAAGCTTCACGACGAGCTCCGCGTCCACATCCCCCTCGAGCCGAAGCTCCGGCCAGAGAAGAATCGTGTCATTTTCCCCCTTCCACGGACTCAGATCCCAGCTCAGCACCGGCACCATCGCTCCCCCGAAATCACGGTCGATCTGAATCCAGGCATTGCCCATATACGAGACGCCCGATGTATCGCCACCGAGACGGATATTGTGAACACTCAGCTTCGAAAAGCTCCGCGGGGTATTCTCCTGTTTAAGCCGATTCGCCACCTTCCATCCACTCCTTCCATTTCTTCACGAGCACCTCGCCCTGATTACCATGAATCTTATCCATGCAGTAAATCAGCGCCTCATTCCAATGCTTGAGCCCTGTCAGATAGTACGCGAGACCTTCTGTCACGTGATCAATATTCTGTACGATGTAGCCATTTTTGAGATGCTCCACATACCGGGTATACCGGTAGTTGACCTGTGGAATCCCGGCACTAATGCCGGCGATCTGAAGGTAGAGATTCGGCTGATCCCGGAGATCAAGGATGAGACGTATATCCTTCAGCATCTGAATGAGTTCAAGCTCCGACATGTACTGCCGGAGAAAGATCCTTGGCCGTGTCGCCGACGGGTAGATGGCCTCCGGATCGCTCTCCTCCTCCGAAGCCTCCAGCGCGATCTTCCCCGGATAACCAAGCTGCGTAAAGAGCGTTTCAAGCGCATTCCGCACCGTCTCAAGCCGATGTGGATCAGACGTTCTCGTCACGAGATGAAGTTCCACATCGCGGTTCTTTTTCATGTAGAAAAGCACCTGATCAAGTGCCTTCCGAAGATATTCCTCCTGGAAATGATCGATCGGCATCAGCACCTTCAGCGCGGAAATCTGCTGACTCATGCCGAGCGACAGCCGCGTATCATACGGAGAAATATCATGCACCCGGACTGTATCACCGATAATGTCCCGGATTCTCCGCGCCGTTTTCTCGGTATCCGTGATGATCATCGAAGCCCGCTTCGTATCCTGCTTGATATCCTCCTCATCGTCGAGATAAAAACGATCCCCATAGTAGGAAAGCACAAGCGGCTGCTCCGCCAGGGCTTCCAGCACAAGTTCATCATGCCAGGCGTTCGTGGCCATCACGACGGTCGCACTCTTCGCCCTCTCCTCATGGAAATACCGATACGTCACTTCCTCGATCATCTCCGTGAGACTCTCATATCTCTTTTTCTGAAACGTATAGCCGGCCCCATCCTCGATCGTCACGATGCCGCTGATCCTGTTCTCGACAAACTGCCTATGCCCCTCCGCGTCGTAAAAAATCCGCTTAAGCGGAATAGACCGATTCAGAAGCACACTACTCGAGAGGAAACCCCGGTCATCGTAGAAATCTTTCCGGACTTCGAGCCCCTCCTGATAATATGACACGAAAAGGAAATTTCCATCCTCGCCATAGTCCACCCGCGCGTACAGCTTCTCCTCGACATAGACATACGTGGCGTACGGCGTATAGAACCACGCCGCGTGCGCCGGCCAAGCCAGATTCCTGGCAGACAGGAGCCCCGGCATCGAGGTATGAATGCTCTGCATCACATCGAACACCGCGTCCACCGGCACCGAAGAGAGATTCTGCCGATGCAGGAAATGCTGGAACGCCGGTGCGTACGAAAGAAGCAGGATCCTTGTCTCCTCCTCCGCGTCCCGAAACAGACGGACCTGATTCACCGTATCATCAAATTCATATTGCTTTTCATCCCGGAACCATTCCTTCTCGATGGAAAACCAGCTTCGCTCATTGGAATACCAGGACGGAATAAAGATATACATAGACGTTTTCTCTCCCATTGTCCTTTACAGGAACGAATGATAATCCTCGACCTCATGCAGTACCCGGATCTCCCGCAGAATCTGAATCGCGATACCGACGAGAATCATGATCGTCGTCGGAAGCATGTAGAGCGGCGATGTGTCATGACGGGCAAGACGCACCATCATTGGAATGCCGATAATCATGACCATCACGAAACCACTGAGAGAGGCCGTGAAAAAGACGGCATAACGGATTCTCCGCTTCGTTGCCTTGCCTGGTGCCACATCGAGAATGTAGTCATTCTGTTTCATCAGATCCTCCGAAATATCACTCGGATTCACTTCGGTCCACGCAAGCACCAGCGTCAGTGCAAACAGAAAGACGAGGAAGCCTGCGAGCGTCAGCGGAGAATCGAGCAACAGCACCTGCTGCCACACCGCCGCAGGACCTGTCAGTCGAAGAAATGACAAAAGATAAAACGGAATCGAAAGAAGTGACATCGCGTACATCGCCGGCATTGCCCCAACCGGACTCAGACGGACGGCGAGATAATCCTTATCCTTCATATCGGTTTCAATGATGCTCCGGTGAAGCGGGATATGAATCTCAGCGCTTTCGAAAATAAAAGAAACCACCATAATCAGCAGAATCTCAAACGTCGCCGCGAAAAGCGCCATGGAAATTGCCGACGGATCCACCAGTGAGAACGCGTCCTGCACCGTCATAACCATCGTATTCAGAAGCTGATGGACGACATTGTGCGCGATCAGAAGAGACGGCCCGCCGATTCCATACCGGAGATTGAGACCTCCGAGATGGATTACGAGAATCGAGCCCGCTACGAGCGAAAGCACGGTGAGACTCTTTAAAACAGACGTTGAAAACATGCCGGCATATTGATAATGATTTGCCCGGATAAACGCCTGCGGAATCGCGATCAGCACCATCAGAATCAGCGTCATCCGGAGTGTCCGCTCCTTCGACGAGTCCTTCCGGTTCCGAAGGAAAAGCGTTGTAAAAATCTGTACACAAACAGAGGCCGCAACCCACGGTTGTAGTCCAAGTGCAAAGAGCGAAGCATCCTCTGCCCCGGAGCCCAGCATCACAGTCAGGAACTGAACCATCCCCGGCAGGTCTTTCTGTGCTTCTGTATGTACCACAAAAGGAATCGGGATCGCTTTCCCGACCATGTAGCTCAGAACGATAAACAGTGAAAACTTGATTCGATTATATAAAAGTCCACCTCGTTTAATCTGCATAATTATGTTCTCTCAAGTTCTGGAAACCGCACGATCCCAGCCTCCGGCATACCGTTCGGAAGGTGCACCCCCGGAATCAACAAAGGGGGCATCCCTTATCAGGAAGTCCCCTTGAAATTACTTGTTTCTCAGAGCATCTAAGGTTCTAAGAACAGTTTACACCTTTTTTGACTTTTTGTTGAGCTTTGCCCATACAGCAAGAACAAAAGCACCAATCGATGCGAAAAGACCATTCTTCGCCATCTCACCCGAATCGGAAGTCTGTACATGACGGTTCACGCCAAGTACTTCCGGCTTCTCACGTGTTGCACCGAGTACCTTACCTTCATCCGGCTTGTCACGTCTGACACCGAGAACCTTACCTTCGTCATTCGACGGCGTATCCGGCGTATCGTGATCGTCATGATCACCTGGTGTATCCGGTGTATCATGATCCTCATGCGGCGTATCCGGTGTGTCTGGCGTATCTGGCTTATCAGGCTGGAAGTAGTAATCCGCAAGCGTGATGAATTTCGTGCGCTTAAATACTGGCTTCCTGATATCCGTTTTATCAACCTTAATCTGCTTCATAAAAAGATGCGTGATGGTTGTATGCTTTGTTGCCTCTACCTTATGATCCTCGCTGCTGATCGTTACAGTCGGCTGTTCCTTCGTCGCATTATCATCAACTACATTTTCGTTTTTATGAATGGACTCTGGTTTCACCTCTATTGTGTCATCCTGCTTATGAATCTTCTTTGTTGAAACCTTGAAGGTTCTTTCAACATCTTTACTCTGAAGGCTTTCCTCTCCGGTTTCCTCGTCGTAATGATCCGTGATCTTAACATCATTGACGCTGACAGGAACCGAATTGCTGATGAACTTTACAACCCTACCCGTCGTAGACGAAATTTTTTCCAATCCCTCATTAACAACATCAACGAAAGACTGCGTCTTAACGTCAGTATCTCCACAAGTTGGTTTTACATAAGTGTAGTATTTTAAACCAAGGTCAGCAATTGGATTAATCATATGATCGGTTGATGTTGGTAAAGCAGGAACACGACTCTTATGAACCTCCATTGTCTGATTGATGGATTTAGCAATGATACCGCCATCGCGAGACTCAGGTGGTGCTACGGCTGCGTTTGCCGCTACGATAACGCCCTGTTTCGGCCCATGAACAGTACCACTATATGAACCATAATTCCAGATGACAGCACCAGAAAACTTGTTAAAGGTTTCATTTGCATTCAAATCTTTCCACTTCTCTGGATCACCATTATTTTCATCTAGCCCAAGTACATTGATAATAACTCTGGCTCCGACAACCTTATCATTATGTTTCAGAAATTCTTCTAACTTGTCAAATATGCTGTTCTGCTTATTTATCTGATCATTTCCTTGCGGTGCATACTCAGAACGCGTTATGTTAAGAACCATAACTTCGTTCTCTTCCATATCCGGATGCTGAGTAATCCCTGTTACAAGATCAAGTGCCTTATCCTTCGCAGCATCAATTAAATCCTGAGCGGCCTTTGCAATGTTCTTCAGATTTTCTGTAATTTCATACTCTTGTTGTACTCTTTCCTTATTTGCACCTGCCTTTTCACAAATCTTCTCAACGATCTGCTCTTTCGTGGATTTGTCGTCATCAACACCATCTTTCAGAACATCGACCAGATAACTGTGCTTGTCATTGTAGCCTTCAAAATTATGGCTGTTATCTCCTCCTTCGAATACTGTCTGATCTTCATGTTTCAGATTATATCCCGTAATATTAGTACCTACGACAACTCCGCCGTAAAGCATATCTTTAATCTGCACGGGCTCATTGGCTTCATTTTTAATAATTGAGTATTTTCCTATACCATATTGTTTTCCCTCTGCACCTGAAGCTTTGATTGCTTCTACTTCATAATTGCCATCCTTACCATGCAGGTGATTGGTCGCAATATTACCATCGATATGGCAAGACTCATTAACAGTATCTGCATAAATATCAAAGTTTGTTGTAATAGTCAGAGAATCAAGGAATTTCTTTGCTTTATCCTGCACATCCTCATCTTCTGTATTGACAAACGTAGGATTAATCGTTGCATTTCCGGCCGCATAGACAGCATTTTCATCGACATAAACCTTTTCATATTGTTCATCGACGAAATAGTAGCCATGGTTATCATGAGAAAGAATAATCGGCGCATCCGAATCGAATTGAACAGTTTTCTTCTTTCCATCAGCTGTTGTTCCTTCAATCGAATATGCATTATTCGTCTGTCCTTGTCCTTTGCCCTTTCCTTTCTCACCCTTTGCTTCATAGCAATCTTTTTTATCGATATGTACAGTTTCTCCAGTGACCGGATCTGTGTAATAATAATCCGTCCCCTGTCCATGTGTCACTTCAATCGGATCACGATATTTTTCTTTATCTGCATTATACTGATTTACATCTGTATAAAGCTTTCCGTTGATGTAATAAAGTTTAGTTTTATTCGTCGCAGCATTCTTAATTTCGTCCGATGCGTTCTTTTCACTAACAGCCTTTACACCATCTGCGTCTTTATATATGTAATAGGTAGTATTATTCTGTACAGTTTCGCTGAGACCATTGTTGTTAAGAAGCGTCTGCAGATCTGTCTTTTCCTGATTCGGCTTTTCTGTCAGATTACCATTCGCATCTGTAGAAACATTATCATCTGCCTGACCAGCAACGATAGCATGCTCTGTCCCATGTGCATCTTTGTAAATAACATACTGAGTATTCTCTTTAACTTTATCTTCTCCACCAAGGAGACTTGCCAATTTATCATGGATTTCAATATATTCCTTCGAATCATTCGTCGGCACACCGCCATTGACATAGTAAATTTTCTGTCCATTACTAAAGTCCAGATTCCTCTCAGTAGCCTCTTTCTTTGTTAAAGCTGTAGGATGACCATCCTTATCATTGAAGATCCAGTACTCACCTTCTGCAGGATTTTGATCATTCAGAATTCCTGCAATTTCTTTCTTTACTTTATCATAAGACGAAAAATCTGCTCCTTCTGTCGTACCATCGTAGCTTTCATAACTGGTCACCGTCTGGTTGAGCTCGTTATCGTGCAGGAATATTGGATTATTCTTATCTCCCTTAAAATGATAAGTACCCGCAGGGATAGCATCCTTACTGGAAGCTCCGGTAAATTCAGCAAGCTTGTTCCAGAATTCCTCACTATAGCCATCGGCAAAGTCTTTTCCATTCTTAATGCTGACTGTCTCTGTCTTTTCATCGACATGAACAGCACGATCTGTCTTAAGGATTGCACATTCCTTTCCAGCTTTATCAGTATAGAGATAGTAATCGCCTTCTTGCACTTCGTCGACAGAGACGCCAAGTCTGTTTGCTATGTCCTGCTTTACTCTGTTATAGGCAGTTGCATCAAAACTCGTGGTTGCTACTGTGCTATTACCCTCTCTAACAGTATATTGCTTTGCTGTAACGATATTGTCGCCTACTTCAACTCCTTCCGGAAGTTCCTTTACAGCATGCAACTGTTTGTCCAAGCCCTCATAGAGATAGTATGTAACTCCATCATCGACCTGAACTTCCTTCTGATCATCTCCATTACGCAGATATCTCTCAATCTCTGCCTTTGCTTTATTATAGCTTTCCGGATCCTTCGTCAGTGTACCTTCATCAACCTGATAAAGCGTTCCCACCTTTACATGCGCGTTACCATCACTGTCCAAAAGCTTTAACGCACTTGCTGTCTCCTTAGTATAAAAATGCTTCTGTCCATCTATCTCATAGCAATAATACTCCGTCTTATCCTCGACTTTGCCTTCTCCGACGTATTCTTCAAGACGACTCTTCTCTTTATTATACTCTGTAGGATCTGTCGTCTCATCTCCGCCATTTACAGAATATGTTGTCGCTTTCTTTGCTGTAATGGTCGTTTTGTTTCCATCATCGGTAATGATAATGCCTAACTTCTCAGCTTCTTCTTTCGTAACTCGAAGCGGCTCAAGATTGTTTCCATCAGCATCTTTCTGGTGAATCACATAAATCGGATCAAGGTTAAACGGTTTTCCTTCTACTGCACCCTTATTAACGAGCTCATCGTATTTCTTTTTCTGATCTTCTGTTACTACAGGCTTCCCATCGATAAAATAATCTTTACCTGTAATAATGTAAACCTTATTGTCAACTTCAATGGCTTTATTTTCTTTCTTCAGCGCGTCAAGCTCGTCCTGCGTCAGAGTCGTAGGCGTAGCAGCGTCTTCTTTCTGATACGTATAGGTATTTGTCGTAATATTATTGTCTTGATCTGCTTTCTTCAGAAGGTCATTATAATCTTCTTTTTCAATTCCCTCTGCCGGTTTACCCTGTTCCTGCTTGAAATACTGGGTATCAAGAACCCCGCCATTTGCAATTGCAGCATCATACTCGCCTGGGCCGATCGTTTCGTGATGATCCGGATTGTCTTCTGAATACTTGTAATAATCTGTGCCGACTAACTTTGTGCCAGCATTATAATCTTTCTCGGTTGCAGGCACCACTACACCATTATGATCAGCGTAGTACTCTGTTCCCGTCTCCAACCGGCCATTTGCGTCTGCCTGATCATTCAGTTCCTTAAATTCCTGCTCTGTAATTTCCTGATTTGCCGGCTTTACATTGCCATCTGTAGATTCTTCAGACTTATAGTATTTTCCGATTGTTCCCGGCTCACCTGCATGCTCTTCAGACACCTCATGGTATCCTTCTGGTGCCGCCGGACCCTGCTGTTCCTGTCCAGCATCATGAGAAGACTGTGCATCGGGTGTCTCTGCCTGCTGTTCTGTTTGTGTTCCGACCTGATCCTGTGTCTCGCCAGAAGCAGCATCCGTTTCATCAGATGGACCGCCTGCATCTGTGCTGGCTCCCGCTTCACTGCCAGTACCGTCGTTTTCACCTACAGAGCCATGATCTCCGTTTTCCGTGCCACCATCCGTGCTACCATCTCCACCGTCGGTGTCACCATCAGCTTCCTTTCCGCCTTCAGTGTCTCCGTCGTTCTCTTCTGGCTCTGGAAATTCATTATCTTCTTTATCTGCGATTTCCTCTTCGCCTGCACCATCATCGACGCCATCTGCGGCATATGCGTCAAAGCTCTCAACGGCTGTGATGCCTCCTACAGCAAAGCCCACTGCTACAGCGCTTCTTGCTGCCTTTGCAAGTTTTTTATTGTTCTTCTTCATAGGTTCATCCTCCTCTACGTAATTGGTTGAAAGCTCTTTCTCGTTATTGGCGTCCATCGTTGTTCCCTCTTCCAATGCTTACATTCAATACCAACACTAAAATCAAAGGAAAAAATTACGTTTCGGTTTCTATATATACACTATATATCGCAGGGACGTATAAATTTGGTGAAAAATGAAGGAATATTTTGCTTTTTACGCAGAATAATTATTAATTTCTAAAGCCACTATCACTACTTACTTATAAATTTTAGTTTATGGCAATTTACTTACGATTTCAATATACAGATTTGTCATATTTTGTAAATTTACGTCATTTTTCTACGAAACTTTGTCGAAACTCACTAATTTTTTTATTTTACGAGCCAATAGCTGTTATTCTTCGAGCCAATCCTTTCCAGGAGTCCTTTTTCCTGTAAAACATTGCTGAGCTTTTTCACACCAGACAGACTCAATCCGCTCTGCTCTGCGACAGCTTCCAGGTGCATCGTTCCGTCATTTCTTAAAAGCTCAAGTACTTTTCTCTGATTTTCGCTAAGACTGATTCTGTTTCTTTCTCTTAGCTTTCTCGCTGAGACCTCGTCTCTCTCGTAATTAAAAGGAATCGTTACCTTCAGCATCCCGTTTTCAAACGAAAATGCTTCTTCTCCGTATTTCGAAACAACAGTGGGAACCCCGTGTCCGCTCTGCTCTGCGTATCCAGCCGTGATAAAGATCCGGAGAAGATTTTTATTCACCGGAATACTGGTTCCATGATAAAACCCATCCATCGTCAACGCGTAAGGAAGACCTCCATACGAGATGATTTCCATTCTGTCATCATACACATGGATCGTCGGTGGAATTTCATTATTCCAGTCATTATGGAGACATGCATTGATCCAGGCCTCTCTGAAGCTGGGGTAATCAAAAAGAGAGGTTTCTTTTCTTTTGGCACCTGATAAAGAGACATGCGTTACATTCAACGCTGTAAAATATTGCATTACCGAGGACATCGCTGTGATGAGGCAGGTTCCTCCATATTCGGAGCGACTGGACATGACGGTTTTGTCTATCCCTTGAAATGTAACTACCGTCATGCGAATCTCATTATGATCTGCAAGCAGGTAAGCATTGAAATTATATTTTTCATCGCGATTCAAGAGACCAAAGTTTCCCATGAAATCCTCTGAAAGCGTCGGATGTAGACCTTGTGCTGTGAGAATCGCAAACAGCGTCGTGAATTTGAGATTCTGCTCGGGTGCTTCCTTCTGACTGATGATATCGGCATCAGAGGATGCCAGCATCTTCCGGAGGATAGCATTGTCCGCCTGCTCATCTGCCGATACGACCCGTATGTAATACCGGCCGTCGTAGGAATATGGAATATCAGAACCATTTGCAGAAACCTTTATGTAGCTTTTATCTTCATCCTGCAGGGCTTCAATCTGCGGATAGATTCTCGGTTCAATCTTATCTCTGATACGATTCCGAATATCCATCAGCGTGTCCTTACCTACTATCAGACCGCAAATGTTTCCATC
>OMZX01000088.1 GCA_900315665.1 uncultured Eubacteriales bacterium | reverse complement strand
GAAGCCATAGTGCCGGACGAGAATCCCGTGCTCTTTGAGCTTTTGCGTCAGCAGCTCTGCCGGAATCTGCGGCGTCGCCTTAAAGAAGGCAAAGTTTGTTGCGGTCGGGACTACCTGGAAGCCCATTTCGAGAAGCTCTGATTGAAAATATTGTCGTGTTGCAATAATCTGTCGGATGCAGTCATCGTAATAGGCTGTATCCTTGATCGCTGCCGTGCCGACTGCCTGTGACAGCTTACTCATATTAAAGGGACTCACACAGAACTTCACGTTTCGCATATCATCAATGATGTCCTTTGAGGAAATGCCGAAGCCGATGCGACCGCCGGCCATATTTCTTGACTTTGAGAACGTCCGTACGACGATGATATTCGGATATTTATCGACAAGGGGGAGACAGGTTTCTCCGCCGTAATCGACATAGGCCTCATCCACGATCACAAGCCGCTTCGGATCCTTCGCGACGATCCGCTCGATGTCTGACATAGGCATTGTCCTGCCCGTCGGGTTATTCGGATTTGCGAGGACGACATCACAGCCGCAGTCCATGAGAGCATCGACATCCGCAGAAAAATCATCCTTCAAAGGAATCTTATGGTAATCGAGATGGAAGGTTGTCGCATAGGTCCGGTAAAAATCATAGGTGATATCCGTCGATGCAATCGGGAAGCCCTCGCGGAAAAAGCTCATCATGATGAAGGAAAGCACCTCATCAGCACCATTGCCGACGAAGATCTGTTCCTTCGGGAAGCCGTAGATGTCCCCGATGGTCTTCCGAAGTTCGAGATTGTATGGGTCCTCATAGTGTGACATGCTGTTGATCTCGACGGTGGACAATGCCTCCAGCACCGCCGGAGACGGAGGGTAGGAGGATTCATTGGCATTCAGCTTGATGTAAGGCCGGTCATGCGGCTGCTCACCCGGCTGATAGGTTTCCATACTTTCATATCCATCCAAAAAGAAATAACTCATGCTGTACCTCCTCGTCCAATGCGTCCTTCATGCTGCTGCGCGGCAGAGGCTGTTTTGCCCGTGTATCCGGCAACAGTTTCTCTACACTTCAATCATAAGAATCTCCGAAGCCATAAAAAGGGAGGCAGCGGGACATGATGTCCCGTTGCCTCCCTTGGCAAAATTTTATGCACTTATTTTCTGTATACTTTTTGTAGCACTGATGCTATGATTTCGTCAAGACATATTTCAAAAGTTACGAAGTCACTTGTAGGCATCAAGAGTGTGAATGGAACGGCAGGCGAGCGGAAGGTCGCCGACTACATTTATGCATATTTTTCGGACATGCCCTATTTTAAGGCACATCCGGAGAATCTTTTCTTCCAGCCGATTCCCGATGATCCGCTGGAACGTGGCTCTGTCGTAGCGGTGGTTGAAGGTATCGCGAAGGATACTGCAGAAGCTGTTCCGGGGCCATCCGTTGCAATCCCGGACGATCATCCGGATAGAACAGAATCGTCAGCTTGGCGTAGGGACGAAAATCCTAAAGCTGTTAAAAGCTTATATAAACGGACATTGCTCCTGCACGGCCACATCGATACCGTCGGGACAGAGGATTTCGGGCCGCTGGAACAGTTCTGTACCGATCCGGATATGTTGTACGAGAAAATGAAGGAGATGGAGCTGCCTCAAGAGGTACGCGCGGACCTCGAAAGTGGTGACTACATGTTCGGCCGCGGCAGTGTCGATATGAAGAGCGGTGATGCGGTCTTTATGGTTCTACTCAAATATTTTTCAGAGCATACCGACGAGCTTCATGGCAATCTCATCGGCTCCTTTAACCCAGTTGAAGAAAACATGCACACCGGTATCATCACGACGCTGCCGCTCCTTATCCGGCTTCGTGAGGAACGCGGGTACGAATACATTGGCGCACTGAACAACGACTTTTCAACCAGACTCTATCCGGGTGATGAGCAGATCACGCTCTACACCGGCGCCGGCGGAAAGATTCTGCCGTGTTTCTACATCCGCGGCCGCGAGACACATGTCGGTCAATGCTTCGAGGGCGTCGATGCTTCGGCCATCGCAGCGGAGCTCATCCACACGATGAATCTGTCGACCTATTTCTCGGATGAGGCAGAGGGCGAGATGGCACCGCCGCCTACGGTCCTGAAGCTTAAGGATCTGAAGCGGTCCTACAATGTACAGACCTCGAAGGAGGCATTGGTCTACTTCAACATGTATGTGTATGAAAAGGACATGCGGACGGTTACCGAGAGACTGATTGCTGCGGCACAGGTTTCTTGTATGGATGCAGAGGGTATTCGAAAGGAGGGGCAGAAGGAATTTCAGAAGGCAAACCATCTTCCGAAGGAGGTGCATGAGAACAAGGTCCGCACGATGACCTACAGTACATTGCTGGAGCAGGCGGAGCATGTGGCGGAATTTGATCCGGAGAAGCTTGAGAAAATCGCTGAAGAAGTTCTCGCAGCCGGCACCGACAAGCGGGAGGTGCCGATTGACATGATCCGGTATTTACTTGATGTCACGAAGCAGACCGAGCCGGTTGTTGTGCTCTATTATGCACCGCCTTATATTCCTCATTGTAAGACAAATCGCACGGATGAAAAATCCGGTGCACCACTGTATCGCGCGCTCAAGGAGACAGTGCAGGATATAGAAGGAGAACGACGAAAGGGTTTTATAAAAGGACCATTCGATCCAAAAACTACAAAAGAAAATAATCCAGCAGCTTCTTCTGATGAAAATGAAATGTTCCGCATCCTGAATTACTATCCATCCCTTTCAGATTCGAGCTTTCTAAAAATCGATGATGACGAAGCATCACTGGAGATACTGACAGACAACTTCCCGGCCTTTGACCTTTTGAATCCACTGCCTTTAGAAAAGATAAAGGCACTGGATATCCCGGTCATGAACATCGGAACCTACGGCTTCGATGCACACAAGTGGACGGAGCGCGTTAACATTCCGTACACTTTTGGCATCCTGCCGGAACTTGAGATGAAGCTCATCCGGAAGCTCTTTAACAAATAGGTGAGAAGAATGAAGCCGATTATTGGAATACTTGGAAATACATTTATGACAGAACCGGGCGCGTTTGTCAGCGCCGAAAAGGAATATGTCAACATGGGCTACATCAGGGGCATCAATCGGAACGGCGGTATCGCCGTGCTCCTTCCGACAGATACACTACTTACAGATGCTGCATCTGCGATGCATATCATTGATGGCCTGCTAATCCCCGGCGGTGAGGACGTGGATCCTGATTACTACGGAGAGGAACCGCTGCCGAAGTGCGGCGAGATCCGTCCTGAAATTGATGCTGCATGGAAAAATGCCTACAGCTACGGAAGAGAGCACAGGCTTCCGATGCTCGGCATCTGCAAGGGGATTCAGTTCATCAACGTGATGGAGGGCGGTACTTTGTATCAGGATCTAGATTACATGCCAGGTGCGCACCTGAAGCATCAGCAGCGGTACAGCCGTACCTATCTCACGCACTATGTAGAGATCGAAAAGGATTCCCGGCTGTTTCAGATTCTTGGGCGGCCCGAGCTTCGCACGAATACGATGCATCATCAGGCCGTGAAGGATCCGGGACGAGGGCTTCGCATCGTAGGTCGTGCAAGAGATGGCGTCATCGAGGCACTGGAAGACGAGGAGGGTCTCATCGAAGCCGTCCAGTGGCATCCGGAGTCGCTTTTCGACTCAAACCCGGTTATGAATCAGCTTTTTGCTGATCTCGTGAAGCGCGCGGAGCGCAAAGTCTGACAGGCATAGAAATCGCAGGGAGACTTGATTTTCTATGCCACGCTCAAAAATTGAAATAAAAATCGGCATAGATTTTCGATGAAACTTGAAAATTCTATGCCGATTTCCAATTATACTTTTATATTTGCGTCGCGGGCTGAGAAGTAGAAAGAACGGATGATGTTGTGTGAATAACATCAGTATTTTCGTCCACCGCGTTGTATGCGGCTTCGTTGAGGAGACCTTCGGTCTTTGCAACGAGGACAGAGGCTTCAGCAGCGCCGAGAACATTGGTCGCAGTTCTTGCCATGTCGACGATCATGGAGATCGGGGAGAAGATGACGATTACTTCAATCGGAAGTCCGGCTGCCGTGAAGAGAGCAGTAGCTGTAATGGTCGCTGTGCCCGGAACGCCAACCGTGCCGATGGATACGACAAGTGTCAGAAGAACAAGGAATGCATACTGTGCAGGCGTGTACTGGATACCAAGCATATGTACTGTGAAGACGGCGAGAAGCATCGGCCAGATACCTGCGCAGCCCGGCATACCGAGATTTGCACCGAGGCCGGCTGTGAAGCTTGCAACATCACCATTCACACCCAGCTTTTCAAGATTTGACACTGTCACTGGCAGGGTACCGACAGAGCTCTGGGAGGTGAACGCTACGATACCTGCCTGTGACGTGCCCTTGAAGAAATGAATCGGATTGAGATGTCCGATCGCTGACAGTGCAAGACTGTTCACACCGAAGGTCTGGATAATGCAGAGAACATATGCGACGATTAGGACAGTCAGGAGCGGAAGGAGATCAGAAACCTTCGCACGTCCGACTGCACGGGCAATGAGAGACAGTACCGCATACGGTGTGAGATCAATGATGAAGCCAAGCGCTGTGTTGATGACTGCCGCCGTCGCATCCACAAATTTTTTGAAGATAGAGACTTCAGGATGATCCTTGATGGAGGCATTGTACGCAACAGCAAGGATGATGCCGAAGATAAGAATCGGGATCACCTGACCGTCTGACCAGGAAGAGATAATGTTCTTCGGGAAAAGACCGACGAGGGTGTCGAGAAAATCAGGGACCTCCTTCGGCTCATATGCCTCTGCTGCGTAATTAAAGCCCTTGCCAAGGTTTAACGCAAGTGCCGCGACGAGAGCAAGCACGGATGCCGTTAGCGTGTTAAGAAGAAGGAACAATACGGATTTCAATCCAATCTTCTGAAGATGGATGGAATTTCCTAAATTTGTGATGCTTGAAATCACACTGAAAAGAAGCAGAGGAATCACGAATGCGTTCAGAACATTCACATAGACACGGCCGAAGAGAACAGTGAGACTGTAATGCTCACGGAAGATGAGCCCGGAGATTACACCGAGACCGGTGGCAAGCAGTGTAAGAAGACCGAAATCAAGCTGCTTCTTGTTGTCGAGATACCAGAGGATCCCAAAGAACACGAGTGTGACAAGTAAGGACACGACGTCCAGCGTTTCAAAAGACATTTTCTTTTCCCCCTTAAAGTGGATTGCCAGGAAGCTTCTATTTCGTTTCATGCCAATGCTTACAGCGGAGCCTTAGCTTTCGTTCCTTGATGTCGAAGGTAAATGAGTTTATCGATTCCGTGATCATGGATTGAAACGAAAAAAGAACCGGATGAACTTTTACATTCACCCGGTTCTATAGAAACACGATTTCCTTTTTTCTATATCAAAAAGGACCTCTCAGAGAACCGGGAAGCTGGACAACAACACATACAATTACACATTGAAAACATTTTTCCAGAAGGTCTCATAGCGGTCAGCATGTGTTGTTCTCCTTTCCTTCGCCGATTCTTCAATTCCTAGCGATTGGGTATAATTTAGCACAATAAATTCGAGTAATCAAGTAGGAAATATAAAAACTGCGAATTTAAAAAGTAATTGCGAAATTAACCCTTAGATGCTAATATATGAGTCTGTGAGTTTTTCGGGACATTACAGACTCATTTCGATGTGTGGCTCAGCTTGGTAGAGCGCTGCGTTAGGGACGCAGAGGTCACTGGTTCGAATCCAGCCACATCGACGTACAGAAAAAGCCTTGAGAATAAGCTATTCTTGAGGCTTTTTTGATGTTCAAAATCCGTATGAAGGTTACCTTATATACAAGCGATGGTGGCAGTTTTGGTGGCGGTCGCTTATAATACAGGCAATGTTTTTTTATTTTAGAGGTTTATAGAAGTGCCAGTTGAAACATATCGCTAGTTCGGCTGGAATCTTTATGAGGATTTGTATGACGGAGCAAAAATTCAAATCAAAAACCGATATGGTGCTGTATTTTCTGAAGGGCAGCTGGCGTTTCTTTATCGCGAGCGTGATCTTTTCTGTGCTGACCTCCTTCTTCGATATGCTGAGTCCACGCATCATGGGCTATGCTGTGGACTCCTTCGTTTCAGGGAAG
>OMZX01000086.1:726-5979 GCA_900315665.1 uncultured Eubacteriales bacterium | reverse complement strand
AAAAGTTGTCAGCAAGAACCGTCCCCAGTGACACATCTGATGGAAGCATTGGAATATAAGGAGGAGATATGGCGACATATGACATCGCGAAGCTCGGCGAGCTTCTGAAGGGAAATGAATATCCGGGGCGGGGCATCGTCATCGGGAAGTCAGAGGATGGTAATTCGATCGCGATCGCGTACTTCATCATGGGGCGGTCGGCGAACTCGAGAAACCGTGTGTTTACGGAAGAGGGCGATACGGTGACGATCTACCCGGCGGATTCGACGAAGGTCGAGGATCCGAGCCTCATCATTTATCATCCGATCCGGAAGCTTGGGGATTGTCTGATCGTCACAAATGGTGATCAGACCGACACGATCTTCGATTTTCTGAAGGAGGGCAATACCTTCGAAGAAGCGCTCGAGACCAGAGAGTTTGAGCCGGATGGTCCGAACTGGACACCGCGTATCTCCGGCATCGTGTTCCTCGATGATTCCGATACCTATAAGCTGTCGATTCTCAAATCCGAGGATCCGGACGGCACGGATTGTGCGCGGTATACCTACACGTATAAGCTCCAGAATGGTCTCGGACATTTCATCCACACCTATAAGGAGAATGGCAATCCGATCCCGACCTTCGAGGGCGAGCCGGAGCGCGTGGCAGTGCCGAACAGTGCGGACGAGTTCGCTTCGGAAATCTGGGACAACCTGAACGAAGATAACAAGATTTCGCTCTACGTCCGCTACATCAACGTCGTGACCGGCGCCGTGGAGAACAAACTCATCAACAAATATTCGAAAGTGAACTAAGCTGACACCGGGGACGGTTCTCTCTGTCAACTTTTTCTGAAAAACACATAAGGCTGGAGATGATTCTCTCTAACAAAAAAGGTGACAGAGAGAACCGTCTCCGGTGTCACAATTTTCATGTTCCGGCAGCAGCCGGGAGAGGAGAAAAATGAAGGAATTTGAATTAAAGTATGGTATGAACCCGAACCAGAAACCGGCGAAGATTTATATGCAGGATGGTTCCGAGCTCCCGATTGAGATTTTGAACGGACGTCCCGGCTACATCAATTTCCTGGATGCGTTCAACAGCTGGCAGCTCGTCAAGGATATCAAGGAGGCGACCGGCGAGGTGGCGGCAGCTTCCTTCAAGCATGTTTCTCCGTCCGGCGCGGCGATCGGCCGGAAGCTTTCCGAGAAGCTTAAGAAGGCTTGCTTTGTCGATGACATCGAAGGCCTCGATGATTCCCCGCTCGCCTGTGCTTATGCCCGTGCCCGCGGCGTCGACCGTATGAGCTCCTATGGCGATTTCATCGCGCTGTCGGATGTGTGCGACGAGACGACCGCAAAGATCATCCACCGCGAAGTGTCTGATGGAATCATTGCACCAGGGTACACGGATGCGGCTTTGGAGCTTTTGAAGAGCAAGAAGAAGGGGAATTACAATGTCATCAAAATCGATCCGTCCTACCGTCCGGCCGAGCTTGAACACAAGCAGGTTTTCGGTGTGACCTTCGAGCAGAAGCGGAATGATTACAAGGTGACGGATGAGGCGTTTTCGAATATTGTCACGAAGAAGAAGGAGCTTACCGCGGAGGAGCGGCTGAATCTCACGATCGCGCTGATCACGCTGAAATACACGCAGTCGAACTCGGTTGCGTATGCCGAGGATGGTCAGGCAATCGGCGTCGGTGCTGGACAGCAGTCTAGAATCCATTGTACACGGCTTGCGGGTGATAAGGCGGACCACTGGCATCTTCGTCAGACGGATCGCGTGCTGAATCTTCCGTTTAAGGATGGTCTCCGCCGCGCGGATCGGGACAATGTCATCGATGTGTATCTCTCTGAGGAGTGTGACGATGTGCTGAAGGATGGCGCTTGGCAGCAGTGGTTCACCGAGCAGCCGGCTCCATTTACGAGAGCGGAGCAGAAGGCATATCTTGCGACGCTCACAGGCACGGCGCTCGGTTCCGATGCGTTCTTCCCGTTTGGCGATAACATCGAGCGTGCCCGCAAGTCCGGTGTGTCCTGCGTGGCGGAGCCCGGCGGATCCATCCGCGATGACAACGTCATCGAGGTTGCCGACAAATACGATATGGTGATGGCCTTTACAGGCATGAGACTGTTCCACCACTAAACTATGGCCGGCTTCCGGACGACTGTCCGAGACAGCGACTGCGGGCCGTGAGAGGGGCACCCTAGCTCACGGCCCACAGTTGCTGTTTCGGACAGTCGTCCGGAAACCGAATGTAAGTTGTGAGAGGAACAGGCATGTTTCTGTAAAGGCATATTAAAGGAAATAAAAGAAAGAATTTACGATGAGAGAGAAAACGAAAATTGCGGTATTGGTGTCTGGCGGCGGGACGAATCTGCAGGCGCTGCTGGATGCGGAGAAGCGGGGGGAGATCCCGGATGGGGAGATCGTGCTGGTGGTCGGCTCGCGTGATGGAATTTATGCTCTCGAGCGGGCGGAAAAGGCCGGTGTTGAGCACTGTGTCGTCCATAAAGATGAGCCGAAGTTGATCGAAACACTGAAGGAGCATGGAATTCAGCTGGTGATTCTGGCAGGATATCTTACAATCCTCAGTGAAAAATTCATCGAGACGTATCGCGACCGGATTATCAATATCCATCCGTCGTTGATCCCGAGCTTCTGCGGGAAAGGCATGTATGGCTTGAAGCCCCACGAAGCTTGCCTCGCGCGGGGCTGTAAGGTAACCGGTGCAACCGTTCACCTTGTGAATGAAATTCCGGACGGTGGCCGCATCCTTCTGCAGAAGGCAGTCGAAATCCAGCCCGGTGACACCCCGGAAATTCTCCAGAAGCGCGTCATGGAACAAGCCGAGTGGAAGCTCCTTCCAGCCGCGGCTGAGATGATGGCGAAGGAGATTCGCGAAAGTTGAGGGAAAATATGAAGCTTGCAGTAGTAGGCGGCGGTGGCCGCGAGCATGTAATCATTAAGACATTGAAGAAAAACAAGACGATCGATACCATTTACGCGATTCCCGGCAACGGCGGCATCGCGCGGGATGCAATCTGCGTGCCGGATATCAAGGCAACCGACATTGACGGCGTCGTAAGCTTCTGCGAAGACAAGAAGATCGATTACGTCGTAGTAGCACCGGATGACCCGCTGGTCCTCGGCATGGTCGATGCCCTGAAGGCAGCAGGTATCCCTGCGTTTGGTCCGGAGAAAAAGGCAGCGATCATTGAGGGCTCGAAGGTTTTCTCAAAGAACCTCATGAAGAAGTACGGCATCCCGACCGCACAATATGAAGTCTTCACTGACATCACGGAAGCCGAGAAGTACGTACAGACTTGCCCGATTCCGACCGTCATCAAGGCCGACGGTCTCGCCCTCGGAAAGGGCGTCATCATTGCGATGACCCGTGACGAAGCGATCGCCGGTATCAAGACGATCATGGAGGAGAAGAAGTTCGGCCACAGCGGTGACCAGATCGTCATCGAAGAGTACCTCGAGGGACCGGAGGTTTCCGTCCTCAGCTTCACCGATGGCAATGTCGTCCGCCCGATGATCTCCTCGATGGACCACAAGCGTGCCAATGACGGCGACCAGGGCTTAAACACCGGCGGCATGGGCACAGTGGCCCCGAATCCGTATTACACAAAGGAGATTGCCGACCAGTGCATGAAGACCATCTTCCAGCCGACGATCGACGCGATGAATCAGGAAGGCCGCACCTTCCGCGGCTGCCTCTACTTCGGTCTCATGCTGACGAAGGACGGCCCGAAGGTCATCGAGTACAACTGCCGCTTCGGCGATCCCGAAGCCCAAGTCGTGCTCCCGCTCCTTGACAGTGACCTCCTCACCATCATGCAGGCAACCACCCGCGGCACCCTGAAGGATGTCGACATCAGGTGGAAGGACGAAAGCGCCTGCTGTGTGATCGAAGCCTCCGGCGGCTACCCCGTCTCCTACCAGAAGGGCTACGAAATCACCGGCCTCGATGAAGTCCAAAATGCCTACATCGCCGGCGCTAAGCTCATGGATGGCAAGCTCTACACCGACGGCGGCCGCGTCCTTGGCATCACCGAAACCGCCCCGACCCTCCGCGAAGCCATCGCGAAGGCCTACGCCTCCGCTTCGAAGGTCACATTTAAAGACATGCACATGCGCCATGACATAGGGCAAAGAGCTTTAAAGGCATTACAGTAAAGGAGAAAAGCAAATGGTTTATAGAGTCTTTGTGGAAAAGAAACCTGGTCTTCGTCATGAGGCGAGCGGCCTCCGGCATGACATCCGGCACATCCTCTTGATCAAGAACCTTAGTGACGTCCGCCTCCTGAACCGCTACGACGTCGAAGGTGTTGATCAGGACGTTTTCGACGACGCCGTAAAGAAGGTCCTCAGCGAGCCGCAGCTTGATGATACCTACACCGAGATGCCCGTTGATGAAAAAGCGCATGTCTTCGCTGTAGAGTTCCTGCCCGGACAGTACGACCAGCGCGCCGATTCCGCTGCCCAGTGTATCCAGATTCTCCGGCAGGTGGACCGCCCGCTCGTCCGCTCCGCAAAGGTCTACATGCTCTATGGCGACCTCACAGAAGCAGAGATAGCGGAAATCAAGAAGTACGTCATCAACCCGGTCGAGGCAAGAGAAGCATCCCTCGAGAAGCCGGAAACGCTAAGCGTCCAGTATGACATTCCGACTACCGTTGAGACGCTCGATGGATTCATTGAAGAATCAGACGACCAGCTTAAGCGTTTCCTCGATGAAAAGGGCCTCGCGATGGACCTCGACGACCTCCGTTTCTGCCGCGACTATTTCCGGACAGAGCATCGGAACCCGACCATCACCGAGATCCGCATGATCGACACCTACTGGTCTGACCACTGCCGTCATACCACCTTCCTCACGACAATCGACAATGTCTCCTTCGCGGATGCTACGCTCGAGAAGGCGTGGAACCGTTACCTTGACGCGCGGAAGGAAATCAACCGTACGAAGCCGATCAATCTCATGGATCTCGGCACGATCGCCGCGAAGGTGCTGAAGAAGGAAGGCATCCTCACAAAGCTCGACGAGTCAGAGGAAATCAATGCCTGCACCGTGAAGATCAATATCAAGGTTGACGGTGAAGACCAGAAGTGGCTTCTTCTTTTCAAGAATGAAACCCACAACCACCCGACAGAAATCGAGCCCTTCGGTGGTGCAGCGACCTGTATCGGCGGTGCGATCCGTGATCCGCTGTCCGGCAGAGCCTATGTTTACCATGCGATGCGTGTGACCGGTGCCGGCGA
>OMZX01000086.1:0-687 GCA_900315665.1 uncultured Eubacteriales bacterium | reverse complement strand
GGTAAGCTCCCGCAGCGGAAGCTCGTGACGACCGCGGCGGATGGTTATAGCTCCTATGGTAACCAGATTGGTCTTGCCACCGGTCTCGTCGATGAGCTTTACCATCCGGGGTATGTTGCGAAGCGGATGGAGATCGGTGCAGTCGTAGCGGCGGCACCGGAGGAAAACGTGCGGAGAGAGGTACCGGCGCCGGGAGATGTCGTCATTCTCCTTGGCGGACGTACCGGCCGTGATGGTATCGGCGGTGCGACAGGCTCCTCGAAGGCACATAATGTTGACTCTCTTGCAAAGGATGGCGCTGAGGTGCAGAAGGGTAATGCACCGGAGGAAAGAAAGCTTCAGAGACTGTTCCGTAATCCGGAGGCATCAAAGCTCATCAAGCGCTGCAACGACTTCGGCGCGGGCGGCGTTTCTGTAGCCATTGGCGAGCTTGCGGACGGCCTCTATATTGATCTTAATAAGGTGCCGAAGAAGTACGAGGGCCTCGATGGCACAGAGCTTGCGATTTCTGAGTCGCAGGAGAGAATGGCTGTTGTCGTGGCACCGGAGGATGAAGAAAAGTTCATGGCACTCGCGTCGAAGGAGAACCTCGAGGCGACCCATGTTGCGACGGTGCAGGCGGAGAGACGGCTTGTCGCGGTCTGGAACGGAAAGAAAGTCATCGACCTTTCGAGAGATTTCCTGAAC
>OMZX01000018.1 GCA_900315665.1 uncultured Eubacteriales bacterium | reverse complement strand
TAGAAAATCCGGGTTACAACCCCGGATTTTCTAGGCCCATTGAAGGAAAAGCCCCTTCAAGGCTTTTCCTGAATTGGGCCGGCCCGACTGGAGCACCCGAATAGCGCTAGGACTTTCGAGCAGTGAGGAGCGTGCCCCTCCGACCCCGACGGCAAACCTCCACGGCTTCACAACCTTCCCACGAAAGCCCCACACAACAAAAAAACCGCCGCGGGAACCCGCGGCGGCGTAAACACCAAAATATAAAATTGAATCAAGCCTTCCCAGCGCAGCCAAATACTGCAATCTTGGATTTGCACTCATCGATGATAGCCTGCGCGCCCGGCGCCAGCAGCTTACGAGGATCATACCCCTTACCCTGCTGATCCTTGCCAGCCTCGATATAAGCTCTCGTAGCCTTTGCAAATACGATCTGGAGCTCAGTGTTAACATTGATCTTCGAAACGCCAAGAGAAATCGCCTTCTTGATCTGATCCTCCGGGATACCGGAACCACCATGCAGAACCAGCGGAAGATCCGCACCAATCTTATCCTTGATGGCAGCAAGTACTGTAAAATCAAGACCTTCCCAATCTGGCGGATAAACACCATGGATGTTGCCAATGCCGGCAGCCAGGAAGTCTACACCAAGATCTGCAATTCTCTTACAGTCGTCAGGATTTGCCTTCTCACCGGAGCTCGTCACACCATCCTCCGTGCCGCCGATACCACCGACCTCAGCCTCGATAGAAAGGCCAAGATGATGCGCAGCAGAAACCAGCTCCTTCGTCTTCTCGACATTCTCATCGATATCATAGTGAGAACCATCGAACATGATGGAAGTAAAGCCAGCCTCGATACATGCATAGGAACCATCATAGGTACCATGATCAAGATGCAGAGCAACCGGAACCGTGATACCAAGCGAAGCATCCATCGCCTTTACCATCGCAGCAACTGTCTTGAAGCCGCCCATATACTTACCGGCACCCATCGATACACCGAGAATAACCGGAGACTTCTCCTCCTCACAGGCAGTCAGTACCGACTTCGTCCACTCGAGATCGTTGATATTGAACTGTGGAACAGCATAATGACCGGCTAAAGCCTTGTCAAGCATTTCCTTAGCATTAACTAACATAGATATTATCCTCCTATTGAAAATATCTTTTGAAATGACACTGTGAATAGTTTAACATACTCTTCCATCATTTACCATAGAAACCTTGAGATTTCAGAATTTTTCCCGATCCTCGATCAAGAACTCCTCGGTCACATCTTCCATGTCCTTGAGCTCGCAGATCGTGTTGTGGCGGATCTGCGCCGTGCGGACCTCGCTGACAGCAGCCGGCTCCTTGACACCAGCCTTCTCTGACAGCATATCAATCACCGCAAACACATCATCGAGATTCCCATTGCCGCCGAGCGCCGAGATGACAGACGGCGCAAACTTAAAGGGACTCGCCGTCGACGCAATCACCGTCTTTGTCATGTCGCCGGTCTCCTTCACGTACGCATCATACACCGTCTTTGCCACCGCCGTGTGCGGATCGATCACATAGCCCGTCTTATCAAAAAGCGCCTTGATCGTCCCGGCCACCGCCTCTTCCTTCGCGAAGCCACCATAGAAATCCTGCATGTGTGCCCGCATACCATCCGTGATCCGATACTCCCCTTTTTCCGCCAATGCCTCCATCAGCGCCTGCACCTCTTTGGTGTCTTGATCAACAGTAAAGTACAGAAGCCGCTCAAGATTCGACGAAATCAGAATATCCATGGACGGACTCGTCGTCAGAATAAACGGTCGCTCACGATTATAAACACCCGTCCCGAAGAAATCCGTCAGCACCTTGTTCTCATTCGACGCACAGATCAGCTTCTTCACCGGAAGCCCCATCTCCTTTGCAAGCTTCGCCGCAAGAATATTGCCGAAATTACCGGTCGGTACACATACGTTAATGCCTTCGCCCAGTGCAATCTCACCGCTCCGGAGCAGCTGACAATACGAATAAACATAATACACAATCTGCGGCACCAGACGTCCGATATTAATCGAGTTTGCAGAGGACAGCCGCACACCGGCAGTCTCCCGAAGATGCTCGCGGAACGCAGTATCGCCGAAAATCCGCTTGACTCCGGTCTGCGCATCATCGAAATTGCCCCGGATTGCCACTGCATGCGTGTTCCACCCCGGCTCCGTCCGCATCTGCAGCTCCTGGAAACGAGAGACACCGCCATACGGATAGAACACGATGATCTCTGTGCCCGAGACATCAGAGAAGCCCGCCATCGCAGCCTTCCCCGTATCACCAGATGTTGCTGTCAGAATCACAATCTTATCCTTGACGTTATTCTTCTTCGCACTCGTGACCATGAGATGCGGCAGAATCGAAAGCGCCATATCCTTAAAGGCAATCGTCTTCCCATGGAAAAGCTCCAGGAAGTAAGCATTGTCCTTCTTCACAAGCGGCGCGATCAGCTTCGTGTCAAATTTTTCATCATAGGCTGCATCAATACAGTGCCGGAGCTCCTCCTCCGTGAAATCCGTAAAGTAAAGCTTCATGACCTCGTACGCGAGTTCCTGATAGCTCATGTCCTTCAACTCGACGACAGGCCTCTCAAACGTCGGAATATGATCCGGCATGAAAAGCCCGCCATCACTGCAGAGCCCCTCCAGGATCGCCTCGCTTGCCGTACGGTTCGTCTCGCCGCCACGCGTGCTGTTATAAACCATAATTTAGTCTCCTTTCAGTCAGCTAGTAGCATCCAGCAGACTCTGAATCTTCGTCCGCATCAGGTCGAATGCGACATCATTCATACCTGAATTTATTACGATATCGGCAAGCGCCTTCGTCGGCTCGACGTAGAGGTAATGCATTGGCTTTACTGTCGTCAGGTACTGGTCAGAGATGTCTTCGATATGACGGCCACGCTCCTTTACATCACGGATGATACGGCGGATGATTCGCTCATCCGCATCAGCCTCGACATAAATCTTGATATCAAAAAGCGAACGAAGCTCCGGATTCTCAAGCACCAGGATACCTTCGACGATGATGATCCTGGACGGCTTCAGCTCGATCGTCTGATCCGTCCGATTATGCTGCGAATAATCATAGACCGGACACTGCACCGTCTCACCACGGCGAAGCGCCTTCAGATGCGTGATCAGAAGATCCGTCTCAAACGCATCCGGATGATCATAATTCTCTTTCTGCCGGATCTCAAACGGAATACCATCATTCGACTTATAATAGTTATCATGATAGATGACCGTAACCTGATCCCCAAACTCCTTCTTCAACCTGTTCGTAAACGTCGACTTGCCGGACCCAGAACCCCCGGCGATCCCGATCATGATACAGCTCATGCCGCCCTCCTCTTTTCGCAAGCAGTCGCATTGTGGCAAAAGCACCACACATCTCCACAGAATCTGCGCCAGCAGATTCTAGTTCGAAATTATATCCTATACACGCAGAAATAACTAGTCCCGCTGCCAAAAACCAGTCAAAAGCTGACAGAGAGAACCGTCCCCGGTGTCAGCTTTCGCAGTCAAAACACAGCCAAAAACCTGCCTGAACGGGGCACCCCTGTGGCGGTTCCAGTCGGGCTGAGGGACTCGGAGGGGCACCCGTACGAACATAAAGCCGAAGGTCTTCGCTAGCCAGCCACGACGGACAGGGTTAAAATCAGGGGCTCACCCTGGCCCCTGATTTTTAGGCCCGCTGGCGGAAAATTTCTTCAGAAATTTTCCAGAATCGGGCCGGCCCAGTTCGGCGTGGCTGGATAGCGATTAGACCTTCGAGCGTGAGCTAGGGTGCCCCTCCGAGTCCCTCAGCCCGACTGGAACCGCCACAGGGGTGCCCCGTTCAGGCAGGTTTTCGGCGTCACTTCTTCGAAGCCCGTGCCGTAGTTGCATCAGGCTCGGTATCCTCCGGTTCCGACTCATCCGGCGGCGCTGCGTGAACAGCGACATGCCTGCGCCGCGGCAGAAGACTCCTCTCCGCAATCTCCAGAAAAACGAACGACAGCACCACCATCAGCATAAGCTCCCCCGGCAGCACCCACGCCGCATACGCCGGCAAAAACCGCGCCGCATACAGCCCTAAGAAAAACACCGCCATCGACCCCAGCACCGCGATATACGCCGCCGCCGTCGCAGACGTCGTCGTATGAAGCCGCGCACTCGTAAGGATCCCAACCGATGACGCATAAAAAAGGCTCACTGCCGTCACGAGAACCGCTACCAGCAGCTCGAGCCACGTTACCCCGCCGAAAATACTCACCGTCGCGAGAATCGGCAGCGCTGTCACAAATGTCTCGAAAAGAAGGCTCAGTGCGCTGAAAAGCTTGCCACGGATAATCTCCCGCGGTGATAGCTGCGACGTAAGAAGAAGCCCCAGGGTCTTCCGCTCCTTCTCAAGCGTAATCGACGACGCCGTCAGCACCGGCGCCATCATGAGAAGTGCAAAATACTCGATTCCGGCAGCATAATAGTAGATCCGAAGAAAATTCCCGTATGAAATCTCCCCTGTCACACCCGCGTCCGCTGTCACATAAAAAAGATTGATCAGCACAAGAATCGAGAGGCCGGCATTGAGCAAGGTGATGAGAAGCGGAAGGGAAAGGCTTCGCGTTCCTGTCAGCTCATCCCTCCGATAAATCGGATTCAGCTTCATACGACGTCACCCTCCTCTCTTCATTTCCCGTCAGCTTCATAAACACCGCTTCGAAATTTCCCTTTTCACGATGGAAGGAACGCACCGGGATGCCCTTCTCCACGAGGCTTCTCAGAAGCGCTGTCTCATCGTCCGACGTGCCATTAAAGCCGATCAACACCTCACGATTCCGGATGCTGACTGATTTAACGCACGGATTATCCCGGAGAATCCGGACCGCCGGGGCCATACCACTCTCCATCGAAATGATGATCGGATTAGACTGATTCACTTCTTCAAGCACCGTATCCATCTCGCCCTCCAGCACGATCTTTCCCTTATCCATAATGCCTACATCGGTGCAAAGATCGGCGATGTCTGAAAGAACGTGTGAGGTGATGACGATTGTTTTTCCACTATCCGCCATATTCGCGATGACCTGACGGAAATCATAGCTGTTCTGCGGGTCAAGTCCGGCAAGCGGCTCATCCAGAAGAAGATATTTCGGATCCTGCAGGAGTGCCCGGGCAAGAGACAGCTTCTTCTGCTGCCCCGGTGAAAGCGTATCCACATACTGATTGCCTCGGTCCAGAAGTCCCACCGTATCCAGAAGCTGCTGCATACGCCGGTAAACCTTCGCACCGGACAGATCATAGCAGTTTGCGAAAAATGACATATACTCGAAAACCTTCAGATTCGGGATCATGCCGGATTCCGCCGGCACATAGCCGATTCGTTTCCGAAGACGCCGAATCCTGTCACCGGCATCCATATCATCGATCCGGATGGTACCCTGATCCGGAAGAATCAGTCCTGCAAGAAGCGTGATCACCGTCGTCTTCCCTGCGCCATTCGGCCCGATCAGGCCGAACATCGCACCGTCGTGGATACGGAGATTGAAATTGTCAAGTGCCTGCCGGTGCCCGTAGGACTTATAAACATTTTCAAATAGAAGCATTGTCCGCCTCCTTATCAGGCTGTATGACTCGTGACGGTCATAACCGGAAGATACAGACGTGTGCTGATGCTGCCGCGATTATCCTCCGGTGCATATCGCACCGTCAGGGTATTCTGGTTGCTTAGATAGTCAGAAAGCGCTGTACTGTCAAACTGCCCGTCACCGACATCGATGACGTCGAAGCCGCCTGTTTTCTGATTGAGGAAGCTTAAGGAGCCTCTAAAGGGAAGGACCTGCCGGATGCTGTCAGCGTTGTTTAAGGCATCCTCGGACAGGCTTTCGATGGAGATTGCATCGACGACATTCGTCTCACCGAAGTGATAAGCCAGCACTGTCGGGCTCATGGAGGCAATGGTGTTTGTTTCAATATCGAAGCCTCCGGATACGATGGTTGGATCGGTCGATAGCGCATTTCGAATCGTCACGCCATCTGAAGGACCGGAAACCGGAAGTGACGCAACCGCCATCGTGATGCCGTACTGCTCGATTGCCGTGTCCGTCGTGAAATCCGCTGTATCCTCCCGAAGGAAGCCGACAAGCCGGGCGCCGGAGAAATAACCGGCGAGTTCATTTTGAAGATAATACCGAAGAAACTTTCTGCCGCTACCCTGCGTCACACGCATAGCGATCTTGTCCGCATCGCCAATCGGAACCATCTCCTGCGCGATGCCCGCGATATCTACCGTCTGGCCGTTTTCCAGCCGGTCAAGCCGGATGATACGTCCATACAGAATCAACGCCGCATCAGAAAGCGTGTAGCCGGTGTTGTTTGTAAGCGTGCCCTTGAGCTGTCCCTCTGACTCCCGGAAATCACTGTCGAAGCTCCCGATCGTGTTCGGCATCTTGTTATCAAGCTCAAAATAACGCGCTGTGAAGGGTTCTGTATTTTCTACTGTAATACTGGTTTTCTCACGGCCATTATCGATGGTGGTGTGGGCATAATCCTGCCCCTCTGAAAGAAGATTCTGAATATCGCCGGTATAGTCCGAGCCCTTGAGAACCGGATACACATAATACTCGGTACGAACAGGAATGCCATAGGTCTCGCGATACGGCGAACGGACATTGATGAAGTCTGTTTCATCCACGCTCTGCTCGGAAATATCAAGACGGCGCACATAGTTCACGAAAGTGCCGCTGAAGCGCGTCGACATGCTCATCATATACACAATGACGGTGCAGAAAACAGCAGTCAGTATGACCATCGAGCGGTACATCCGAAGCAGCTCATGCGCACGAAGATAGCTGTAGAGCACCGGGCCAATGAGCAGAACATACACAAGAAGCACAAGCAGATAGAGCTCCGGGCGTGGAATCTTCCGGAGGTCCGTCATATTCATAACCTCCTGAATATCCCAGTACTGCTTCAAGGATTTCTCCGAGGCGGAAACAGAAAGCTGTTCGAGCCTCCCTTCACCGAGCACTGCTGTAAAGAGTTGATCCACAAAATCTGTATTTTCGGTAGCATAACGCTCGATATCACAAAAATCGAAGCCGCTGAAGACGATCCGGCCTGCGCCGACAGCAACAGCCGAAAGCAGCGGCTCACCATCCTCGACAAAAAGCTCCTGCCCATCCTGTACAGAAAGGGAAGCCGCCATAAGCTTTAAGGCTTCATTACTCGTGTTGCTCTCATTGCCTTCATCAAAAAGTGACGGATCAAGTGTCGCAAGCCGTGGCACAAGCTCCTCCCGAAGATAGGAAGAAAAATACGGCTCCACTGCCTTTTGTCCAAGCGCGCCGGTGCCAAGCATCAGCACGCCGCCCCGGTCGATCCAGCGACGGATGACTTCTGCTTCATTCTCCTTCATGTCGGACATCGTATAGTCGGAGATACAGAGGATATCAAGCTGGTCAAGTGCCGTTTCATCCGACGGCAGCTTCTCCGGATCCAGTGCGACAGTCCGCGTCCGAAGGATACCGTCCCGCATGCTGATATCATTCATATATGAAAGCGCGTCAGCATTGGCGGAAAGGAGTCCAATGATAAGCTCTGCATCTGAACCGGCTACATCAAGTCCGATTCGCTTCGTGCCCTGTACGATGCCATCACGATCCTCCGCTGTCACGAGAATCTGATTGATACCCGCACTAAGTGAAACTGTCACCGGCAGAACATCCGAGGATTCGCCCTCTACGGTTTTCTGATACTGATATTCATAGACACTGTTTTTTGATTCCACCATGTAAACGTGAATGAGGCCGGAAAAGGTTTTCGAATCCGTATTCTCGATGGTGATGGAAAGCGGCAGGTAGCGGCCTGCCTTTGCAATATTCTGATAGCCGTAGGTGACACTGAGGTCGATGGTATCCGCAAAAGCCGGAACCGAAAAAAGGCATGTCAATATGAGAAAAAAGAGCAGTGTAAACACACTGGAACTCATTATTTTATTTTCTCTTTCCATCCTGTTCAAGGCTATCCTCTTTCTCCTTTTCCTCTTCGTAATGGATCGGCAGTTTGACAGTAAACACGGTACCCGAAAGATCAGATGCAACAGATACGGTGCCATGGTGCATATCCGTGATGTTTTTCACGATGGCAAGGCCTAAGCCGGTACCGCCCGGGCCGTTAGCATTGGTCCTGGAATGATCGGTCCGGTAGAATCTGTCGAAAATGAGCGGCAGCTCCTTCTCGGGGATGACATAGCCGTAGTTTACGATCTTCACGGTGACAGAATCCTGATCGGTCCGGAGGCGGACATTTACGCGCTTTCCTTCCTTGCCGTATTTGATCGCGTTGTTGATGAGATTATCAAAAAGACGTGCAAGGAGATCGGCATCCGCTTCGATGGTCTGATGATCCTTGCTGGAAATGAACTCATAACTTAAGCCGTTTTTCGCAAAATTCGGATAGCTTTCCTCGAGAAGCTGTGCCACGAGCTCGACGATATCAAGCTCCTTAATGTTCAGGTTGACATGGCCGTAGCTAAGCTTCGTGAAGCCGAACAGTTCTTCGATGAGCTTCTGCAGGCGCTGCGATTTCTGATAGGCGATGTCGACATATTTCTGCCGCATCTCCGGAGAGAGATTTTTCTTTTTGCGAAGCAGATCCAGATAGCCGAGGATTGAGGTAAGCGGTGTCCGAAGATCATGGGCAACATTCGTGATGAGGTCGGTCTTTGATTGTTCGGCGGTCCGCTCCTTTTCAATGAGCGCCCGGATATCGTTTTCCATACGGCCGATGTTTGCCGCGATGTTTGTAAACTCGCTGTCCTCACTGACCTCAAGCTTCGTCGTGAGATCGCCGTCCGAAATCTGCTCGACGGCGCGGCGGATGGACTCAATATCACGGGCTGTCCGCCGCTGAAGAAGCAGCAGGATCACCGCGAAGATCAGGATGCCGAGGAAGACAAAAAGGAGAACGCTGACAGTCGAACCAAACGCGAAGCGCTGCACGGCGAGTGAATCGTTTCCGGTTTGGTAAAGATAGCCGGAGATGCTCGTGACGTTTGTGACGAGGAAAACCTCGAGAATCAAAGTGACCACGGTTGCGATGACAATATGCGAAAGGAGCCGGAGCATGTAGCCCCGGCCGGAGTTATGTTCGGTTCCGCGATTGTCCTTTTTCTCGTCCATTATTTCTCAATCTTATAGCCGACACCCCAAACTGTCGTGATGATCTTGTCCTCACGTTCATCCTCGCGCATCTTGCCGCGGAGGCGGCGGATGTGGACCATGACGGTATTGTTGGCTTCGTAAACCTTTTCGTTCCAAACCTTCTCAAAGATTTCGTCCGTGGAGAAGACCTTGCCGGGGTGGGAGGCAAGGAGGTAGAGGATGTCGAACTCAATCGGGGTCAGCTTGATGTCTTCGCCGTCGATGGTGACCTTGTGGTTATCCTTGTTGATGGTCATCGCGCGGATCGTGATTTCGTTTCCGGTGATGCCGGAGGTGGCGTTCGGGTTCAGCTGGGTGTAGCGGCGAAGCTGAGATTTCACACGGGCTGTGAGCTCGAGCGGGTTAAAGGGCTTCGTCACGTAATCATCGGCGCCGCCGGTGAGGCCCATGATCTTGTCGAGATCTGTGGACTTCGCAGACAACATGATGACCGGAATATTTGATTTTTCACGAATCTTCTTGCACATCTCGAGGCCGTTCATACCGGGCATCATGATGTCGAGAAGAACGAGATGAATCTCTTCTTCATTGAGAATTTTAAGTCCGTCCTGTGCGTTATATGCCTTAAATACTTTATAGCCGTCGCTTACGAGATAAATCTCGACGAGGTCGGCGATTTCCTTCTCATCATCTACAACTAAGATATTAACCTGTGCCATAGGGAACTCTCCTTTTGGTTTTTCAACTCTGACATCAATTTTATTATTTTATGTGTAGAAAAGCAAATTTGTTTTAGTAGCAGCCTAAAATCCTGAATTCTGTGACTTCGGTGTGCATGCCGTTCAGGGCGTTGATGATTTTAGGGGTTGCGAGGTTTCCTTCTATGTCGCAGAAGAAGCGGTATTCGAAGGGTTTTTCGGGGATGGGGCGGGACTGGAGCATGATCATGTTGACGTCGTTGAAGATGAAGTTTCCAAGGACGTTATAGAGTGCACCGGGCTTATGCTGGGTCTCGAAGCAGATGGAGGTTTTCGTGGCCTCATCGGTGTAGATTTTCTCCCGGCCGAGGATGAGGAAGCGGGTGGTATTGGTTTTTTCCTGGTTTACGGCGTGTTCGAGTACGGACAGGTGATAGAGTCTTCCGGCTTCTTCGGAGGAAAGCGCTGCGATGGTTTTGTCCTGACGTTCCGACACGAGCTCTGCCGCGACGGCTGTGTTCAATACCGAAACCGGGGTGATATACGGGTGTGTCTCGAAGAAATGCTGGCACTGGCCGATGGCCTGCGGGTGGCTGTATACCTCCCTGAGTCCTTTGATATCTGCGCCTTCTACCGAAAGAAGTGCATGCTGTACCGGGAGGTCAATTTCCTGCACGATAGCAAGCGTTGGATAGCGAAGTAGCAGGTCGAAGTTATCCGTGACAGCGCCGTGTGAGGAATTTTCGATTGGCAGCACGGCATAGTCCGCCTTACCTTCTGCGACCTCATCAAGTGCATCCTTCCAGGTTTTCACATGAAAAAGCTCTGTTCCCTCCGGGAAGCTTCTGAGTGCGGCAATATGAGCATAGGCCCCCGGCACGCCCTGATAAACGACTTTCTTTCCCTCAACCGGGATGCAGGACGTCTTTTGAAACCCGATATCAAAGGAAAGCCCGTTTTCTGTCATGATGCCAAACTGAAGGCGTCTCGAAATCGTCATAATCTGGGAAAACAGCTCGCGTACCGCCTTCTTGTCAAAGTCACTCTCGACGAAGCTCTCGACCGCGGCGAGCTTCTCCTGTTCCCGCTTCGCGTCGAGCACCTGCTTTCCACTTTTTATCTTAATGTTCGCGACCTCCGCGCAGTATTCCATGCGCTCCTGATAGAGCGACGTAAGCTGTCTGTCAATGACATCCAGCTGATCTCTGATTTCAAGAAGTGACATTCCTTTGCCTGCTGCCTTCGCATCCATTCATTTTTCCTCCGCAACATCCTTCTTTTTCAGCTCCCGGATTTCCTCGAGAACGATGTTCTCAACATATTCCCCGACGTGCTTTCGCTCCTCCTCCGGGATATCAGAAACGGTGATCGGCTTCCCGATCATAACGCGTACATGCTGGTTAGGCTTTACCTTCGGGAACTGCGCCTCCCAGATCTTCCGCGTATTGATCATCGCGACGGGAATGATCTTGCAGCCGGTCTTCTCGGCAATTTTGAACGAGCCCTCCTTAAAGGGAAGCATATCCTCCTCGCTCTCACCCTTCGAGCGGGTGCCCTCCGGATAGATCCAGATAGACGTACCCTTCTTCACATATTGGATCGCCTGTAAAATCACCTTAAGAGACTGCTTCAAATTGTCTCGATCGATGAACAGACAGTGTAAAAACTCCATCCACATGGCAAGCGGCTTTACCTTCTGCATCTCGGTTTTCGCGACGAAGCCGGTCGGCCGGTCCACAAGCGTATAGCCAAGAATCACATCGAAATAGGAGCGATGATTTCCGACAAACATCACACCCTCATCCTTCGGGATGCTGGTGAGGTTTTCCATTCCCTCGACATCATACTTCACTTTGCAAACCTTAAGAATCCGGCGCAGCTTGCTCTGTACGATCTTGAGCGCATACATCGTCCGCTCCCGATCGTCCTTGATAGATTTCACCTTCGGCACCAGAAAATAGCCGTAAAGCAGAAAGAAAAACGCCACCAGAAAACCATGAATCGCATACAGCATAAAATTTCTCCTTTTTCCAATGCCTCCTTCAGGAAGCCATCCGGAAGTAAGCCTCACCCAGTCGCAGAGCAACCGGCTTTACGGAAGGAAGCATTATACTAAAAAATTGGCCTACAGTACATCCGAAAAGTGCGGCCGGACGCGCTTAAAGAAGGCGAGGCCGATGAAAAGAAGGCAAAGCGAAACAGCCCAGAAGTACAGGCTCAGCCCCGGGCGTTCGAAAAACCAGTGGCCCGTCAGCATGGAATCACGATAACCCGCTACGATGTAGTAAAACGGGTTGATCTTCAGCACAGTCCCGACCCACGGCGCGCGGGATGTAAACAGCGTCTCGTCGTACATAATCGGGCACAGCCAGATGCCGAACTGAATCGCAATGCCTACGATTGTCTGCATATCCTTAAAAAATACATTGACGGCACTCGTGAAGTAACCGATGCCGAGCGCGAGTACCGATGCGCAGAGGCTGTAATACAGGATCTGAATCCAGGTTGGCATCGGCATGCGGCCGGATATGAGGTAGGCGATCAGCATGATGATGACGAAGCAGAAATGCACGAAGAAGCAGCTCACGAGCTTGATGATGAGAAGAAGCTCCACCGGGAACACCACCTTTTTTACGAGGTAGTTGTATTCCTGGAGGATGCCCGTAAGCTGGGTCATGCTTTCGGAAAAGTAGAACCATGGCACGAGGCCGGGGATCAGCCAGATCACATAGCTTGTGTTCGGAACCGGCGGTGCGGATTTAAAGCCGTACGGGCCGAAGATCACTGCATAGATCAAGACGGTCACGAGCGGCTGGACAAACATCCAGATGATGCCGAAGTATGACCCGACGAAGCGCTTCCGGAAGTCGGCCTTCGCGAGGTCCCATATCATCCGGCGCTTCGCGATGATTGCCCGGATCAGTAAAATCAGATTTTTCATTTGCGTTCACTCCAATGACCGTTAGTATAACACGAATCTTTCATTTCTCCTACTCCCGGACGGAGGCTGACTGGAACTCCGTGCTGAGGGGCTTGGAGGGGCACCTTCCTCACTGCTCGAAAGTCCTAGCGCTAGGGCCTAAAAAATCGGGCCTTGTGGGCACCGATTTTTTACCTCGTCTGAGCCCCTCGGCTAGCTGGGACTTTCGGCTTTATGTTCGTACAGGTGCCCCTCCAAGCCCCTCAGCACGGAATTCCAGTCAGCCTCCTGACAGTGACACTCTTAACGATTAATAATCGTGAAAAAGTTTGTACATAGTACATAAATATTCATGCAGAGGGATAGGATGATGCTCACATTCTGCACCTGGATTATCGGGATACGGCGGAGGATTGGGTCTGCGGGGCGGCCGCTAATGTGGAAGGGGAGTAAAAGCAGTGGCAGGAAGGGGATGAAGTAGCGGCCCTGGATGCCGAGGATATACCAGGTGTCCTTCGGGGTGTAGGCGGTGAACATGCTGACGAAAAGGAGCAGCCCGGTCAGGAGGCCGGTGGCAAGCATCAGCAGGCGGCGGGTGATGCCGAGGGATGGTTCATCGTAGTCCGGTGCGATAGCCGCCACAAGAAGGAGTGTCCAGAAGAGGATGCACATCCACACTGGTGCACCGAGGCTTCGGTCCATGGCGGACAGCCACATGCCGACGGTGGTGCCGAGGTATTCGCCGCCGAGGATCTGGAAGGAGTTCCGGATCACGCGGAAAATGAGCGTTTTGTCGCGGACGAGCTCCATGAGGTCGTGGTAAACCACCGTCTGGACATTGCCCTCGGAATCAAGCTCCGGCGCGACGGTGCCTGTTGTGTTTACATAGCGGAAGAACTCGCGGAAGTTAACAAGAAGGATCGAACCGACGATCATGACGTCGATGAGAAGAATCGCAAGGATGTAATTTCGAATATAAGTGTGATCACTGCCGAATTTCCGCGGTGCGATCATCAGGCACAGCAGGAAAAGAGTCGCATAGATCATCTTGCAGGGCGCCAAAAGTACAGCAAGGATGGAAAGCCGTACCGCGTCAGAAACCCGAATATCCCGCTCCGTATAAGAAAGCCTGAGCACCTCCGAAATCAGCGTGAAGGCAAGCGGAAGTAAAAAGGCGTCATAGGAATACGACGCCGCAAGCTCGAGCGTCATCGGGAAGAGCGACAGCACGAAAACGACCATCCGCCCGATGGGCATGCGCTTCACGGCAAGTGTCCCGAGAATCGTAAACAGCAGAAGATTCATGAGCCGCCCCATAAAGAGAAGCCCGAAGCAGCTCATATGGAGAAGTCTTGCGAGGCTAATGCCTACAGCAGGGCACAGATACGCGAGCGGTGTTGTCACCGCCGGTACCTGCCAGGTCACATCCATGCCCTGACGGGTCATCTTGAAAAGTCCATGTTCATGGAGTTCTTCATACACTGCGCGGTCAAGTGTCATACCAAGAACTGTGGCCTTCGTCGGGTCATTGTCCCCGGGCCAGTTCACGATATATTCATCCTCTGCACGGATCCGGATATGATCATCACTGTCGCGCGCTGGTGTAAGCATTAGACGATCAGAAAGCTCGTAAGCGGTCACGAAATGGACGACTTCGTCGGGCGCGGAAAGTGGCGAGAAAACGGCCATATAGAACAGGCCGAACCAAAGCACCACGAGGAAGTACACGCGGTGCAGCTTCCAGCGCCAGCGGGTGAGACAGAGACCGGCGATGACGGTCACGATGACAGTACCGACGATGAGCAGCAGAAACCAACGAATAAGAAACGTATCGTCAGTGCCTCCCAGGTTTATTAATAGTTCCATATATTTATTTCTAATCCTCGATTTTAGTGTGAGCAGATGGATTTATTATAACATGAATATATCTGCTTCCGGAATAGCAAGCAATATAGGTTGCGAAGTTCTGAAAAGGTTGATAAAGTGCAAAGAGAAATAATGCGTTGGCAAAAGTAATAAACAATCATTGACTGATTGGCAAAAGTAACAGCCAGCGATATGAGAGGAAATGTTATGGCAGTTCGAAATAAAGCGCTCGACACACTAAAGCTTCTATTTTGCCTAATCATATTTTCTACGCACTATATGGGGGCGTTCTGGCTGCTTTGTGACCCACGGCCATCGCATGTGCTGCTGAATCATCTTCTCACGCCGCCATTTACGCTGCTGTTTGACAGTTCGCTCACATTGTATGGCTTTTTTCTCATCTCCGGGATGCTCGCCTCGAGGAAGAAAATCACAAGCGGCCGGGCGCTGCTTCAGGCGATCGTGCTCCGGTATTTCCGGTTTCTGATCCCGTTTTTCTTCATCAACACGCTCTGCTTCGCCCTCTACTATACCGGGGCTTTTCGCACAACCGCGGTTGCCGCTACACTCAACAACCAGTGGGTTGCCTCCTACTATAACCATGCCCCGACGATTTCAGAATATCTTCGTGCGACACTGCTTCTCGATGGCGCACTCGATGGCCCGCTCTGGATGATGAAATATCTCTTCTTCGGAACGGTGCTCGTGTATGTCTACAGCTTCCTTCGAGACCGATTCTTTTCATCTACTACAGCATCTAACAATGTCTCCACTGTGGCCGAATCGATTGTCAGGCAGAATCACGATGTTACCACTGATCCTTCTCATGACGGGCTTCAGCTTCGCGCCATCTTATATGACGTCGCTGTCCTCGTGCTCTATTTCGTAACACTTTATTATGTTCCGCGCTTCGATCCGAATGCCTACCAGATGCATATCGTACTCGCCGGTATCCCCCTCATGCAGCTGAAAATCCGCATGGACCAGTCTGCCAATGCTTCCGTCCGCTCGATCCTCGCGACCCTGCTCGTTTTCCTCAGTCTCTACCTCGAGTGCGCCGGACAGAATCATTTCATCTACCCGATCGTGAACCGCCTGCTGCCGGAAATTTCTTCCTATTTCATCTGGAATCGCTTCTGGTGCTGCCTGTTCTCCGCGATGCTGATCCTCGGAAGCCTCGAAAGCAAGCCCGTCACTGCTCTGCTCTCGTGGAAGCCGATTGCCGCACTCTCGGATCTCAGCTTTCCGGTCTACCTCCTCCACTGGCCGCTCATCTGTTCCTTCAGTGCCGCCTTTACACTCTTCTTCCTTCCACGCATGAGCTATGCCAGAATTTTCGTCCTGAACGCCTTCCTCAGTCTCGTTCTCCTGATTCTCATCGCCAAGCTGTATGCCTCGACCTTCGGAAAACTCGAGCACCTGATCTTCGGAAGCGTAAAAACCTTCATTTCTTGATGGAATAGTGTAAGTAATAGCTATAACTTTGGAAAAGTTTGGAAAAGTTTAGAAAAATATACAGACTTTGGAAAAGATTGGAAAACTTTGGAAAATTACACTGCGCCGAAGGTATCTGTCACGTCACGGAAGTAAGACTCGATATGCTTTTCGTCAAGCCTTTCGCCGATGACGATGAGCACCTCCTGGCCTTCCTTTGCCGGCTTTACCGAAAAATGCTTCCGCACCGCGTTGATTTCGATCCAACTTCCATCTGTCTTTTCCGAAGGTAGATACCCCTTAATGCGGAACACATGCCCACAGGCTTCGTCCGCAAAGATTTGCTGTACCCGCTTCTCGAGCTTCTCCGGAGACAGCTTCACATGAAAGAAAAAGACGGAACGGTATTGCCCATTCGCATCTACCTGTCTTTTTACATATGCTGTGCTATGGTAGCCGGCGTTGCGGATTTTCTCGAAATCGGCATCTGTCAGCTTGTCCCACGGCACCACGATGCAGTCCTTCTCCGAGATTCTCCGCCTGCACTGCACGGTCTCCAGCGCACGATTTAGGTGTCCAATCACCGCCTTGGCATTTGAAGCTCCAGCTTCGCTAGTGTTCTCCGATTTCATTGTCTGATTTGAAGCTCCGACGCTGCCGTTTCCTCTGGAAATCCAAGTCTTGTCTGCTCTCACTTCGCTCGTGTTTGAGAAACCCTCTATGCGACTAAAGACAAGGCTTCCGGCCTCTGCAATCTCGCTCGCCAGCACGTATTCGGAGGCTGAAGACAAGGTATCTTTCAGTGAAGCATCCACGATGGCGATGACACTCCCGATCCGGGCCATCCGGTCCAGCGGGTCATCCATGAGCGTATCGAAAAACTCATCGACATCATAAATCCCGGACGGCTCGACGATCACACGGTTAAAGCCTAGCATTGCAAGCTCGATCAGCTTCGTCCGGAACCGTCGCTGATGCGCTTCCTTCCCATCGCCGCCGATTACCATCTCGACATCACAGTTTTCCCCACGGATATCCTGCAAAAGGCCCGCATCCACATTGATGGCGCCATAATCATTTTCAAGGATGCAGAGCTTCTCACCCTTTCCGATGAGCCACCGCGCATATTTCTCGATAAAGGTCGTCTTCCCTGCGCCCAGAAATCCCGTCACAAGATCAATTGTTACCATGTTGACCAAATTCTCCTTCCGGATGTTTCTTCAACCAAATCCTACAATCATCCTTCATAAAGCTGCTAAACAAAAAGCTGTCCGAAACCCAGATTCACCTGACCTTCGAACAGTCTTTTATCAAAGCTTATTCAATTGATCAGATACCCTTTCATACAGCAGCCCGACCGCGAGCGAACAGGCAATGCTGAACACAATGTACAGTGCACCGAGCGGATAGTTCCCGCGGTCGATGAAGGACGGATACACCGAGATATCCATCGCGGGATCTCGATAATAAAGCTTCCGGAGCAGAACAGCAAGCACCTTAAAAAACACCATATGCATCGCCATGATATCGAAGCTGTACTTTCCAAGCAATGCACACACCTGACTTAGCACCCGGCTCTTCGAGATAAACTCGGAAAGGCACAGCGTATGGACGATACCGACTGCGACCACCGGATAGAACAGAAGACCATAGGTCTGTCCCGCTGAAAGGTCAAAGAAAATCGCATGCCGATTGACCATCCGAAGTAGGAAAATACTTAAAATATAAAGCACAATTGCGACCGGAATTTTCAAATATTTCCGAAAATCCGGGCAGTGCTGACGAAGCAGTAGTCCAAACAGATAGAACGGCACCACCAGCAGAGCTTTATCAAGGTAGAACGGAGTGTGCACATCCGCCGCCTCGCAATAGATCCCGAGCGCCGCAAGAAGTACTGTCAGAGCAACTGCAACCGTTGCCTTTTTTCTTGAAAGGGCAATCACAGATGCAAACAAAAGTCCTGCCGCAAGCCACAGCGGGATGAACCACATCGGACCGGCGAGCGTCTCTTCATTCTGGAACACCGCTGTCGAAAGGATCGCACGCACGAAGTCACGTGCCGCATACGGCGCTGACCCGGCTGGCAGGCAGCCGTGACGGAAGAAAGCATTGTGAAAAAGAGCGATGAGGGTGCCATAAACCATATAGCGCGGCCAGGTCGTGGCAAGCCGCTTCGAGAACCAGGCCAACGGGTCCGCGCCATATTTTTCGACGGAGAAAAACCAGCCGGACACGAAGAAGAAAAGCTCCATGTGGAAAAGGTAGACGAAAGCGCCGGCGTAGAGGTTCGTGTGGCCGAGCACGATCATGAGGATTGCGAGTCCCCGGACGATGTCGAAATATTCTGATCGCTTCATGACTTGCCCTCTTGATCCGCCAGGGCTTCCTTCATACTGCTCCGCGGCGCCTCAGCGCGAGATGCTGCTATGGTATCGGCCGTTGATTTCATACGCTTCTCCCGCTCATCCCGGAGTGCCATTTCTTCGATCAGGTCCCGGAGCTTGTCCTCGAGGACGCTTACCCGCATGCTCATGGAAAAGAGCCGCATGACGAGAATAAAAATCATGAAAAGGAACAGGAAATTCGCGGTCGAATAGATGCCGAGGAGCCGCGCGAGTGTGTCCGGGATGACCGGAAACAGCGCGAACAGCACGAACATGACGCTAAGAAGGATCCAGAATACGGCGTCCTCAATGGACAGCTTCGACTTCCGGATTCTCGAAAAAATCACCTGCATCGTGCCGATGGAAACTACTACCAGAACGATGCGAAAAAGTGTTGTCATCATTTGCGATTCCTCCAATATCCCCGGTTCGTCGTGATCCGGAGAACCAGCTGCATCGGAAGCTTCCGGTAGCTCTTGCCGAGACGATAGCCTAGAAATTTGCAGCCGGAACGGTAGAACAGACGCACGACAGAAAAGATGCGGCCGTGCTTTAGCAGCTGCTTCGCGTTTCCTTTGACCATCCGCATGCCTTCCCCGACCGCCTTCACATCCGAGAACACCTCCGGGTGCTCCGCCTGGGATACGCCGAGATCGAAGTTCCGCCGGAGCTGCTGGATACCACTATAGTTATGTGCATGATAAACCGCCGCCTCCGCACAGTACGCACTTTTATAGCCGGCCGCAAGCATCGTATGGCAGAACACCATGTCTTCATTAAAGATCATCGGGGTCGGGAAGCCGCCGAGCGCCTCTAAAACGGCACGACGGTACATACAGCAGACATTCGACTGGAAATAGGTCTTAATCTGCAGCCGCTCCTTATCGGCCATCGATTTCACGAAGGATTTCGCCGGGTAGTTAAACTGCCTTGCGTAACGCTCGTCCTCCGCACTTTCACTGGTCGGAAGCTGCCGGCCATAGACTGCGGCGATCTTTTCATCCGTTTCAAAGGTCTTTACCATCGTTTCGATTAGTTTCGTATCCTTCGGCACTGCATCGTCTGTCATCAAAAGTACAAATTCCGCCTGTGATTTCCGGACGCCAAGATTCCTAGTCGCTCCGTGGTCAAAATCCTGCTTTTTGATGTGCGTGATGGAGACATTGGCGAAATCCGCAGTGAGGGAAGGATCAAAATATTTTTTCTCGGTGTTGATGATGAAGATGTACTCCGGCGGCAGGGTCTGCTTCGAGAGCATCGTGAGGCATCTCCGGAGCTTCTCGCCCGGCTTGTAGGAAGGGATCACGACATCAACGATGTGGTTCATCATGCTTCGCCTCCTGTTCAGTGGTATTCCAGGTTCCGGCCACTGCTGAATAGTCCTTCGGCGGCTCGACGGTATGGAGGCCATCGGGCGGTTCAATCGTATCCCGGTTTCTCAAGAGCAGCCCCTCAGGACTTTTGTATTCCGTCTCAAATTCCGCTTCGTGCAGTGCCTCTCTAAAGCTCTCCTTCGGGGCAGGCTTTTCTGCTTCTGCCTTCTGCCGCATGCTCTCGAGCGTCTTCACGACAGATAGACTGAAGATCACGAAAAGGATCAGCATCATAAAGAGATAATGCACACTTCCGCCGAGGAGTCCGTAGGTTTTCACCATCCATTCCGCGGTGAGGAAGGACACAACCGCCGTCACGGCATAGCCGATGAAAATGGTCTTCTGTGCACGGATCGTGACGAGAATATAGTACATGACATTGACGAGCGCGTAAATGCCTCCGCCGGCGATCAGGATAAGAAAGGTGATGAACTGCCGGGTGAGGCGTCCTTCATAGCTTTCACCGAGAAGAATTTCGAAAATCCGGAGGCCGATGCGGCCGAAGATTGCCGCAAGCGCAAGGATGACGAGCGTCAGAATGATGACCATTCGGGTCATCCTGCCGGAAATTTTTTCAAAGCTGTCATATTCCTTCTTACCATAAGCGTCGGACAGCGCCGTCAACGTCGGCCGGATCAGGAAGTTCGCCACCAGATAAATGAAGGAGGTTGGCATAAACAGAATATTAAAGAACCCGGAGGAAGCATTGTCGAGAACCGAATCGACGGCGTACTTCGACGCGGAGAAGATGTAGAAATCGAGGAACACGGACAGAAAAAGGAGCGAGGTGTTCCGGAGAAGCTTCCGGACATGGGTTCTGTCCTTCATGAAGTCCGCGCCGGTCTGTTCGGTTGATGCCGAAGCGCCGGAGGTATCCGGTGTGGTCGTTTTGCTCGGTGCCGAACCACCGGAGGTGTCCGACGCGGTCGTTTTACGGCCTACATGGTTTTTCTTGGAGCCAGGGACAGTCTCATGGATCGGGCGGACGGCAAAAAGGTACGTGCCTGCTGCCTGTGAAAGATCCGCGAGCATGATCGCCGGAAGAAGCTGTCCGGTGATGCAGAGTGAAAGGAGAAGCACCAGCACCGAGATTGTCGTACGATAGGCCAGCGACTTACCGGTTTTATACAGGAGATGCTGACGTTGCAGCTCGGACTCATAGACGTCCGCGTAGCCGTCGATGATCTTATACAGCGTGATGAGAAAAAGAAGCAGCAGCTTGTGCAGCGTGTATTTCCCCGCGATCGTCATCGCACCGACAAAAAGAAGCGACAGGAACATCGCTAAGCCGGTCGTGAGCCGCCGCGCAGAGAGATAGTCGCCGAAGCTGTACTCGCCCTGCATATCCGTGATGTGAAAAGGCCGGATGCCGAAGTACGCGACGATGAACATCTGCTGCCCGAGCGTCGAAAAGCCGAACCCGAAAATGCCTCCTTCATCGGCTCCCGCAAGACGGATGACGGAGAACGCGAGTACGATCGACGCCAGCGCATAGACGAAGCTGCCGACCGCGTTCCATATAAAATCTCTAGTTCTTTGTTCCTGATTCAAATCCTATTTCCTCTAAAGCTGACACCGGGGACGGTTCTCCTTGTCAGCTTTTTCATTAAAACATATAGCTTCGGAAGCTCTGTTGCAAAAGCTGACAGGGAGAACCGTCCCCGGTGTCAGCTTATATCTTATTGCCTCTAAACTGCTGGATCACGAGGATCGAGACGAGCATGCGTGCCATATATTTCATGGCACTCACCGGCTTGAGATACGACTCGCCGGAAATCCGCTCCCGGATCGTCACCGGCGCCTCACCGATCTTCGCGCCATTCTTCGCGAGATATGCAATCGTATCCGGCTCTGGCCCGTAGTTTTTCCGGTTGGCAAAGTGCTCCATCATCCGCCGGTTATACATGCGGAGGCCGCAGGTCGGATCCGTAATGTGTTTTCCAGTCGTCATGCGAATCGCGCCTGTGATCATTCGAGAACCAATCTCCCGGAGGCTTCCGCCCTTTTTCCTTTCGAGAAACCGGGAGCCGAGCACGATATCATAGTTGTCCTCCTTCATCTTCCGGTATAAGGGCTCAATGTCTACGGCCTGGTGCTGCCCGTCGCCGTCGAACTGTACCGCATATTGGTAGCCATTCCGGTAGGCATATTTCATGCCGGTCTGGAAGCAGCCGGAAAGGCCGAGATTCACAGGAAGTGCGATATAGTGGTAGCCCTCCCGCTCGCAGAGTGCGATGGTATCATCCGTTGAGCCATCCGACACGATGATATAGTCCATCGGAAAACGCTGCGATGTGATATCACGAACGACCCGCGGCAGATTCTCCGCCTCATTGTAGGCCGGGATAATCAGGAGGACGTCCGGCTTTCTATTCTGTTGTTCCAAATCGTTCACCTCCCGCATATACTGCACATATCATCAGGATGCCAAAAGCTGACACCGGGGACGGTTCTCTGTGTCAGCTTTTGGCAGCAGTATTACCGTAGATTTATTTTGACGAAAAGCTGACAGGGAGAACCGTCCCCGGTGTCAGCTTTTGGTGTCAGACTCTCAGCTCATGCTGATTTCGAGGTATTTCCTCGTCATGTAGCCTTCGCGCGGGTCGCCGATGTCTCCCATCGACTCGCCATCGAAGATCCGCATCGAAGCCTTTACGACATGCACACCGGCCATTTCCGTGAACGCGACGCCACCGGAGTAGCGGGGATTGCATTCGATAAAATAATACACACCGGAGCCGGCGCCATGGATGAATTCGAAATTCACACAGCCGACGATGCCGGCACGGTCAGCGATTCTCTTGCAGATATCTTCGAGCACCGGATCCCGGAACACACGGACGGAAAGGCCGGCGCCATTCGCCGTACGGAGAAGCTCCTCGCGCGGGGTCGCGGAAACATGCCCTTCGCGGTCGCGCACAATGTCTACCGTGATGACGTTACCCTTGATGAGCGGCTGGACGAGGTAGTTGTCGAGGGCGGTGTCGTTCAGCTTCGTCGGATCCATGATATTTGAAAACGCAAACCCGAGCTGATCCTCCTGATAAACCCGGTACAGGCCGCTTGAGGACCGCCCGTCCACCGGCTTAAGCACGACCGGATAGCTCACATGCTCGAAGTCGATCTCCGACGCCTTCTCAGTCGGGATCGTCCGGACCTGTCCCTTCATATCCGGGTCGTCAATCGACGAAATCACACCGGCAACCAGCTTCGTCATGAGGAGCTTGTCGCGAAGCGTCGTGATAACCTCTTCGTCCGACATACAGATGCGGACAGCGTCCGTCTCAATTTCTGCCCGATGCCGATTCAGGACATCGACTTCCACATCAATGAGCGGCACAATCCGCGTCACATGCTCCTTTGCGACTATATCCTTGATGAAATCAATATATTTCTTCTCATCCTTCGCAAGCGGTGCCTGGTAGAATGCTTCCACATCCTGGCTCGCCGCGACCCACTTAGGATCATAGATATCTGAGCCGATCACGCGGTAGCCCGCCTCCTTTAATTCACGGATGACCGTATCGGCTGCAAAGGAGCCGATTGCTGTCACGAGGACAGTTTGCTTATTTTCCATAATCAACCTCTAAGAATGATATTGCAGATCCGGTCAACGTCCGAAAGCGGAAGCTCCGGGTAGATCGGGAGTGTCAGGATTTCCTCTGAGCACATAAGCGCGTTCGGTGTGTCATGCACATCATACTGGTTACGATAGCAGGCATACGCGTTGATGCACGGGTAAAAGTATTTTCGGGCGTTGATGCCGTCCTGCTTCAGGTTTTCAAAGATTTCGTCACGATTCATACGGTAGTTATGGAAGCGAACCGGGAAATAGGCGTAATTGTACTCGATTTCCGGACGATGCTCCGGGAGGATCACGCCGGCAACACCGGACAGATTCTCCATGTAACGATTATGAACGGCCTTCCGCTTCTCGATATATTCTCCGACATGCTTTAAATTGCAAAGTCCCATAGCTGCGCAGAACTCATTCATCTTGCCGTTTGCACCGACAGAAGCGACCTCCTCCTGCCCGAGGATCCCGAAGTTTTTGAGCTCATAGAGCTTCGCCATAAGCTCCTTATTTTCTTTTCCAGTCGTGACCGCGCCGCCTTCGATCGTGTTAAAAACCTTCGTCGCATGAAAGGAAAACATCGAGGCGTCGCCGAAGGAACCGACACCCTCACCTTTATACCGCTCGCCGAAGGTATGTGCCGCATCATAAATCACGCGAAGATGATGCCGGTCCGCGATTTCCTGAATCTTCTCGACATCGCAGATATTGCCGTAGACATGCACCGGCACAATAGCCGTCGTCTTCTCCGTAATGAGATCTTCGAGCTGCGAAACATCCAGCGTGTAATCCTCTGTGTTGATATCGCAGAACACTGGTGTGAGTCCGTTCCGGACGATCGCGTGTGTCGTCGACGCAAAGGAAAATGGCGTCGTGATGACCTCGCCATGAAGGTCTAGCGCCTGCAGCAGAAGCTCCAGCGCACTGTGTCCATTCACAAAAAGCTCGATGGATCCGACGGAAAGATACTCCCGAAGCTTCTTTTTCAGCTCTTCATGATATTTTCCCATGTTTGTAAGCCAGGCCGTATCCCAGATATCCTTAAGCATCGCCTCATATTCCGAAAGCGGCGGAAGACTCGCCCGTGTTACATTAATTATTTCTCTATCACTCATGTATAAAACCCTCACCCTTCAGTGCTTGAAACATCTTAGCACATATTTCTTCTCTTTTCTCGCCTTTTCTTCTTTGTTATGATAGGAAAGAAGTGAAATACACGGAGGCAAGCATGGAAATCTCTCAGAACACGCAGGATACAGCGATTCATTCGCCGAAGGTCGCGGTCGTGATCCCGAACTATAACGGTGTCCGGTTTCTGCCGGACTGTATGGAGGCGCTCACGAAGCAGACCTTCACCGATTTCGAAACGATCGTCGTGGACAATGGCTCTGTAGACGAGGATATCGACTGGCTTTCAAGATGGCAGAAGGCCAAGGCTTCCGACCGGTTCCTCATCTTGAACCGGGAAAATCTCGGCTTTTCCGCTGCTGTCAATGCCGGCATCCGGAAGGCGATGGCCCATCACTGCCCGTACACTGTCCTTCTCAACAATGACACAAAGATCGCGCCGGATTTCCTGAAGGTTCTCGTGAAGCGGATGGAAAAGGATAAGAAAAAACATATCTTCGCGCTCTCCAGCAAAATGATCAAAATGCATGACCCCTCGATCATGGATGACGCCGGCGATCAGTACACCGTCCTCGGCTGGCAGTTCCAACGCGGGCTCGAGGAGCCGGCAGGCACTAATCTCTCCCTGCCAATGCCTACAGCTCCGGCAAACCATTCTGGAACGAAAAGCGTAGTATCCAAATGGAACCGCCCTGCACTCGTCTTCTCCGCCTGCGCGGGTGCTGCGATGTACCGGACAGAGGCATTCTGGAAAGTGGGACTCTTCGATGAGCATCACTTTGCCTATCTTGAGGACCTTGACGTCTCTTACCGCGCACAGCTCTATGGTTATCGGATTCTCTACTACCCGAAAGCCGTCTGTCTTCATGTCGGCTCCGGCACCAGCGGCTCAAAATATAATTCCTTCAAGGTACGCCTTTCCGCCCGGAACTCCGTATATTTGATCTATAAAAACATGCCGGCGCCGATGATTGCCGTAAACGCACTCCCGCTCCTCACAGGCTTCCTCATAAAGCAAATCTTCTTCATGAAAAAAGGCTTCGGGGCAGACTATGCGTTCGGCATCCTCGAAGCCTTGAAGACCTGTCATATTTTGAAAAATGCGAATTTTGACGAGGTTCCCTTCACCCGCTACCTCCGGATCGAAGGCCACCTCATCGCCGCAACCTTCGAATACGCCGCCCAGCTCGCCCGGAAAACGGCTCGAATAAATCGCAAAAAATTTCAATAATCAGCCGCGAAGCCACATTTTTACCCCTTCGCAGCTGGTTATTGTAACGTTTTTATGCAATAACCAGCTGTCAAACGATTTTTTACCGTGTTCCAGCTGGTTATCGTATGCTTTTTATGCAATTTTCAGCTGTATCATTTATTTTTAGTCGAATCAAAAGCTTTGCAAGATTTTGATTTGCAGTTCGAGATTTTTATGCAGCTGCATGGTGTGATAATGATATCTTTATTTGTAATCATCCCTTCCCGACAAGTTTTAAAAGGTAAATGAGGCATTCTCGATTGAACAGCCATGACAAAACTGCATAGACCACGACGCCAGCTATAATCTGAAGCAGTAACGTTGTAACTGTACCTAGTGCCAATGCCTCGATCCGCCACACCATCACGCCCATCACGGCACTGATGGCCGCGGTCGGCAAAAGATCAAGGTACTGTCTTCCCGGTCCGTAGCCAATCAGCCTGCGGTTCGGCCATGCGTTAATGAAGGTGCAGAGGTATTCATCCACGAGCTTCCAGAGCATCATGATCCAGATGCCCTGAGAGATTGAAATCGCAAGAATTGCGATACCGAGAATCTTTTTAATGATCTCAAGCTTCAAAAAAAGATCCGACCGGCCTTTTGCGTTGATGATCTGAAGATTAATGATGTGTACCGGATACACGGCATAGCTGACGGCCATGATCACTAGGTACGGCACGGCACCCATCCACTTTTCTCCAAGGAGAAGACGGATCAGCGGCTCAGCCACCGCTGACAGTCCCGCCATCATTGGAAAAATCAAGAATGCACTTAGTTTCATCGAGCGTCGTGCCATACTGCGGAGCGCTTCTGTATCGTCCTGCAGCTTCGAATACGCCGGGAGCATAACAGACTGCACGGCCTGCGATAGGTTCGTCACGATGATCTTCGGGAACTGCTCGCCACGATTATAGGCTCCAAGGTCCGCACTCGTGTACTTTCGTCCGATCACAAGCGCATAAATATTCTGCCAGATCGTATCGAGAAGTCCCGACACGAGTATCTTCCAGCCGAAGGAAAAGAGCTGCCGGATGTTTTTCCGGCTGAACAGAAGATGTGGCCGCCACGGCACCTCAAAAAAGAGGAACAGCATGAGGCTGAAATAATACGCGATCTGCTGGAGTGCCATCGCCCAGATGCCACCGCCACGGAGAGCATAGAGAATTGCAAGCACGCCGCTCACGACCACAGCCCCCATCGTCGACTGGAACATTTTTTTGAAAGCAAGATTTCTGGCAACAAAGGCTGTCTGAATCGATACTACCGCACCGGGAAACAGCATGATGCCCATCACCCGCACGAGTTGAATGAGCACATCCGTCCGATAAAACGCAGCGATTGCCGGCGCCGCCGCATATAAAGCAATGTAAGCAATACCTGCCAAACCCAGGCTAAGCCAGAGAACCGATGAATAGTCCTCATCGTCCACATGCTTTCCCTGCACCAGTGCCATCGAAAAACCGGACTGTACAAAGGTGTTTGCAATCGTGATAAAGACCGTGATGAGCCCGATCGTGCCATACTCCGTCGGCGTCATGAGCCTCGCCAGCACCAGTGCCACGATAAACTGGATGCCCTGTGCCCCGCACTGCTCCAGGAACTTCCAGAACAGCCCCGACAGGACCTTCCCTTTTAAGTTTGTTTCATTCATGGTGATGTGCCTTTTGCAATGCCCTATAGATATGCGGCATGATATGTTCGAAGCTGATAAAAAAACGATCCCGGCGGCTTAATTCATGAAGATATGGCCGGTTTTCTTGCTTATAAATTTCCTTGAAGTCGCGAATATTTACGTTTGAAAGAAATACTGTTCGATCGGAGGCGCGCTGCACGGCATCATGAAAGCGATGGTCCGTCGCCTCATCGAAAGCACTGTACATTTCCTGCATCTGCTTCGAATAGTTATGCTGCTTCTCGATATAATCTCCGGTCATCTGCGACTCCGTCCAGGATCCATGGATGGAAAATCGATAAACAGACATCGGCTCATCGAAGTAGTAGCTCTGGCCTGCAGCCGCACACATAAGCTCTAGCGGCCGATCACCAACAGGGCAGTTTTTATAATAATCCGGAAGATTTTCTACAACAGAACGCCGGATCATGAAGCTTGCAAAGGGTGAGCCGACTGACTTATCGATGAGCTCTTCCGGACTAACGACACGATCGTCACGGTATGGCCGCATAAGGGAAGCATTAGCAATTTCGCCGTTTTCTGTCACGACCTTCGCACTGTGGAACGTGAACACGCAATCCGGATGCGACTCCATGTACTCGACCTGCGTCCGGAGCTTGTAAGGGTTGCACCAGTAATCGTCACCGTCTGTGAGCGCGATATACTTGCCGGTCGCGCGAGGGAAGTTGAAAGCACCAGAGATGTTGTGAATGCCGCGGGAATACTGGTTCTCTACGCGAAGAATCGGGCGGATCAGCTCGGGATAACGCTTCTGATAGGCGCGGATCACGTCCTGTGCGTTATCCGTTGATGCGTCATCATGAATCAGAATCTCAATCTTGAAATCGCGAATCTGGTTAAGAATATGGTCGAGACATTCGCCGATATATTTTCCGTGGTTGTAGGTCACGATACAAACCGAAACCATCACCGGGTCATTACCCGGAAGATATTTTTCCTTTGCCATGCTGCTCCTATTAAAATTATCATATCATTTATCCTATCATATATCATGCCATTTTGATGATAGGATAGCTTTTGCGACACCGGGGACGGTTCTCACTGTCAGCTTTTAAGTGTCACCGGGGACGATGAAATCAAATGAATAAGCACTCACCTACTGTACGGTGAAGCAGGTTATAGGTGAAGCCATATCGGAGAATCGTGAGAATTTTTCCGAGGCGATTTTTCTTCGGGATTGAGATGAAGGCACGGAGCAACTTTCTCTGCTCTTCGGAAAGGCTTCTGTTCTGGTTTTGTGAAGATTCATCGCCATGATCTGACGAAAGGCTCTTGTCTTGATTCTTTGAAGAATCTCTTCCATACATCCGAAGGAAGCATTCTGCCTGGAGGAACATTTCACGATATACTGACCTCGAATGCGCATCCATATCAGCCTTTGATTTTCCGTCCGTCCGGAACAGACCGAAGCGGCCTAAAATTTCCCGAATGCGAGAGCCCTTGTCGGCACCAAGCACGTTATCTCCATGCTGGCGATAGTAGTAGAGCGCTTCCGGAATATATCCGATCTCGCCGAACGCACTTGCAATGAGCGCGAGCCACTCATCATGCATGACGCAGTGTTCCGGCACATTTTTGACGTAGCCAGCGAGACTCATGTTCACCATCGTCGCCCCGCCGACAACATTGTTCTGCACCAGCAGCTGATTCAATTTTTTCCGGCTGGGCGTCATCTTCTGATAAGCAGTATAGGACAGAGAAATCTGATGGAGGCTTTCATCGACCACCTCGGCATCACAGTGCACGAGAAGCGGTGTGTCCTTGCCATACTTAGCTTCCATTTCCTTCATCATCGCAAGCGTCTTCTCCGCCTTCTCCGGCTTCCATACGTCATCCTGATCAGAGAGCATGATGTAATCTGCCTTTAACACTTCGCCCACCGATTCCGTTTCCGAAGTCTTTTCTCCTGGCGCTTGCCCCGGAATATCATATGCCCTATCACAAAACAGCTTCAAAAAGTGCACCGCCGCACTGCCAGTCGGCGGCTCCTGCCGTAGGATCGTGATCCGCCCCGGATTCTCCTCCGAAAGCTCCCCGACAATCTCGATTGTCCTGTCCGTCGAGCCGTCATCCGACACCACGACATGCAAGTCCTTCACAGTCTGATCTAGAATTGACTGTAACTGCTCCGCTATATATTTTTCACCATTATATGTGCATAAAAGCACACTAATCATCGAAATTTCCTCCATCAACTCGCACTACGATTTCATGAGCTTCGCTTTCATCTCCAGCATCTTGTCCAGTGCCTTTGTCTCGAACATGACGATTGACTGACAAAGCTTCGCAATCAGTTTCCGCACTAGCCCGATGTGAAGGTACGCCTCATAGTAGTACATCTCGGATTCCTGTCGGAGCTTCTGCTTCAGCACCATGCTGTGATAGGTTTTTGAGATCGTCCCGCTGTTTTCATGATGATACAATGCCTCCGGCACCACGTAGGTGGCGAAGCCTGCCATCTGAAGTCTCCGGGCAAGGATGTTTTCTTCAGAATACAAGAAAACCTTCTCATCATAGCCACCGGTTTTCTCGAAGGCTTCCCGAGAGATCATAAGAAGCGAACCATGCACGACACCGACCCGCACCGGATGAATGATTTGATTCCTGTTGACCGCTTGATTTTCCTGATCACCAGGATTTTTCTGCAAATCAACACCACTCCGAAATTTGCTCTTCGGATAATTGATGCTCCACCCGAGCAGCCGCCGCGCAAGCGGCCCTGCGTTGATGAGGTCCTGCGTGAAGGATCGAAGCGGCCAAGCGGTCTGCTGCAGTCCGTGCTGGCTATCGAGCATCATCGCACTCACGACACCGGCGTCCCGCTTCGTGACGAACACTTCGCAGAGCTTTTGCAGCATGTCCTCCGTAAAGTCCGTGTCTGGATTTGCAATCAGCATATGTGTACAGCCCTGGCCACAAGCGTACCGGAGGCCGGCATTGTTTCCATAACCATAGCCGCCGTTTCGTGAAGTCCTGATGACCGCGACCTTTCCTGCATGCCGGAAATAATCCGCAAGCTCTTCACCGCTCCCGTCCGTCGACTGGTTATCGACGATGACAACCAGCGAAACCAAAGAAAAGCCTGCCACCTTGCGCGCAAGCTTTTCCGTGTGAGGTCTGTCATTGTAATTTAAGATGATGACCGCTAATTTCAAACGACACCTCCAAAGTGCTTCCGATAGTACAAGTCCGAAATTTTCTTGCGTGCTGCCGGGCAAAGGAAGGTCAGCACATTCATGCCATGATAGAACAGCATCGAAAGCTTCTGTCCCTTCACCTTCGGCGTGTCATAAAACGGCGTCTCGGCGAGATACTTCTCATACGCCCGCCGGTAATAGTTGAGCGAGCCCTCATTCCACGGCCGCTCGGCGCCTGCGAAATGCACAACTACCGGATGATGCTTGCTGATCCGGTACAGCCGCTCTGTCCCGACGGTCCGATACGACGGGGACAGCCGGCAGAGTGCCGCGTAGCTGAAATAGTAATAATTAGAGAAGAAATTGAACCTTTGTCCCAATGTATACACCCGGTCACGAAGCACGTGGTTTAAGATATCCTGATCATTGAAGGGCAGCTTCCCGTTCATCTTCTGATAATAGTGGAGACATTCCGCTTCCAGATTCTCCCGACGCCACAGCGACAAGTTCAGCAGCATGACGCCAGCATTGTAATAAATGTCAGCGTCCGAGAGGCCGATGAGCTCCTTCACAGCCGGATAAATCGTCGGCTCCGGCGCCATCGCGGCTACCATCGGATCCATCCGGGTCAAAAAAGGCACCTCCAGCGAATGGAGCACCACGGTGTCACAATCGAGATACAGCACCGTCTTCACAGACGCAGGTAGAATCGACCCGAGAAAAAGCCTCGCAAGCGTCGTCACATGGAAATCGCCGGTATTCATCCCCGGCACGAGCGCCCGAAGCTTCCCTTCGAAATCACCGAGCGGATACACGCACGCCTTCTGTCCACCTTTCTCGATCATATCCGTAATCTTCCCGAGCTTCTCCTCCGAAATCCCGTCTGACAGTATATGAAATGTGATGTCCTCCTCCCGGTTATGCTGCATCACCGAGCAAATCGACGCCGCCATGTGCACCGCAAAGTTGTCATCCGAAGCATACGCTATGTCCATCGTCCAATGCCTCCATCTTCATCCGAAAAATCTAGATTCATTATAAAGGACTTGCCTTAAATTACAAGAATTTCATATGCTGCCTACCTCCAAAAATCACGAACTTTCGGGTTGAATTATCGCAAATTTGGGCTATAATTTTTGTGTAGCCAGTATTAAGACTGCTACGTTTATGTCAATTATTTAAGAAAGGAACGACATATGGACGACGGAATAGGATATCGATCCACATTGCCGGAAGGGCCTTTCATTTCGCACATGTGAAGCTGATGCTCCGGATCTCACAGCTGTGAATCCGAACCGGCAGTAATGCCTACAGCTATCACTCCCGTGATTCAGAAAGCCTCCTTCCGGCTCATAATCGGAAGGAGGCTTCACTATGCCCATCAACGAAAACAGGAATTTCTCCGAGGAGATCGTGTCTCTTGTACGGGGGAAGTATTCGCCTGCGATTCTCAGGGAAAAAATCGAAGATTATCACGAAAACAGCATTGCAGATGCGCTCGCACTGATGACAGTGGCAGAACGTCAGCGGCTCTACCGGATCATTGATACGGAGATGCTTGCGGACGTCCTTTCCTATGTCGATGATGATGTTCTGACGACGTATCTGAAGGAAATGAGCACGAGCTTCCAGGCGAAGATCATTTCAGAGCTCGACTCCGACAGAACCGTCGATTTCCTGAAATCGCTCGATAAAAAAGAACGCGACACCATCATCTCCCTCATGGACCGTTCGAAGATGAAGGAGGTTGCGATGCTCGCGACCTTCGATGAGGACCAGATCGGCAGCCGTATGACGACCGATTTCATCACCGTCCGGAAGGACTTAACCGTCCCGGAGGCGATGAAGGCGCTCATCTCCGAGGCCGCGGACAATGATAACATCACGACGATTTATGCGGTGAATCAGGACGGCACCTTCTATGGCGCCGTAAGCCTCAAGGATCTTATCATCGCGCGGAAAGAAGATAACTTCGAATCGCTGATCACGACCTCCTACCCGTTCGTCTATGCAAAGGAGGAGATTGATTCCTGCCTCGAATGGATCAAGGACTATTCCGAGGATTCCATCCCGGCGCTTGATGATTCAAACCACATCATCGGCATCCTCACCTCGCAGGAGGTTGTCGACATTGTCGATACCGAGTTCGGCGAAGACTACGCAAAACTAGGTGGTCTGTCCGCAGAAGAGGATCTCGAGGAGCCGATGAAGCTTAGCGTCAGGAAGCGTCTGCCGTGGCTCATCGTACTTCTTCTGCTCGGTATGGTTGTATCGTCTGTTGTAGGCATTTTTGAAAAGGTCGTCGCGCAGGTGACTGTCCTCATGCTGTTCCAGTCGATGGTTCTCGACATGGCCGGTAACGTCGGCACCCAGTCACTGGCCGTCACGATCCGTGTCCTCATGGACGACACCGTGAAGACGAAGCAGAAGCTCGCGCTCGTCTGGAAGGAAGGCCGCATCGGCCTCACCAATGGCGTCATCTTAGGCGCCGCCTCCTTCGCGCTTGCCGGCCTCTACCTCCACTTCGCAAAGACCGAGCCCTGGAACATGGCATTCACGATTTCCGCCTGCATCGCCATCGCCCTCGTGATCGCGATGTTCGTCTCCTCCCTCGTCGGCACCGTCATCCCGATGTTCTTTAAGAAGGTTGGCGTCGACCCCGCCGTCGCGAGCGGCCCGCTCATCACGACCCTTAACGACTTAACCGCCGTCATCTCCTACTATGGCCTCGCGTGGATCCTCCTCATCAACGTCATGCACTACTAAACCTACATGAGCGCCTCCCACCCGGGAGACGCTCATGTGAGATTAATGCTTCCTTCATCTGGCTATAAATCAACGCTCAAATAAATCATCCAGCGTAATCACATTATCGAAATCACTACTGTATTCATTATATTCCAATCCGTTTGTGGTAATCAATGTACTATGAATGATGTCCTTCCTAGAGATTTCCTTTTCCAAAAGGTTTCTTCGATGAACAAGCGTTCTATGATAGCTCTTATCAACGACAAAATCACCTTTGTAATATTTTATTTCGCACATATTCACGACATCATCTTTTCTTTCTATGATAAGGTCTACTTGAGTACCATCTTCGTCTGCCGTAGACCGCTTTGTCCATATCGATTGTTTCGTACTCACACCGCTTATACCAAGAGCCTTTTTAATTTCTGAAATATGGTTAAAGCAAACATTTTCAAATGCGAACCCTCTCCAGGAACTGATTTTAGACGATGTAAGATTCTGCTGCCAAAAATCGTTATCAAGAGCACTCTGATCCTTTGCAAACCGCAGATAAAACAGGCAGAAAGGATCTACTAATTTATATCTATATGATTTTTCCTTAAAGGGTTTGTATTTGACAATGAAATCACTGGCAATTAAAGCATTGAAATCCTTTGATAAATTTCCGCCACGAGAAAAATTGGTCTTATTCTCTATTTCGGGTTTACTATATCCTGCGTTTTTTGTTGCGAGGCACTCTATTATAACCCGTAATTTTTCCGGTCTGGCAAAGCTGGATGTCATTAATCTTTCATATTCATCTCGAAGAGGTGTTCCTATTCGAAAAAACATCTGATCTATGTTTTGAGCCAAGCTTTTTCCCTTTTCAAAATATTTCAAATAATAAGGAATTCCACCTGTTATCATATAGGCTTGCACAATATCATATCTTGAAATTTTTACACCCCTGCTTTGCAAAAATTCTTCACACTCATACAATGTAAATGGTGAAAGCTTGATACTATATGTTAAACGCCCGTATAATCCACCATGATTGTTAATCAGTTTATCCTGAATCCACGAAATTGCACTGCCGCACACAATCACCATAAGATTATCCCGATAGCATCCCCAAGTATTCCAAAATCCTTCAAAGGCTGTAATAAATCCTGATTTTTGCGTATCCATCCATGGAAGCTCGTCTAAAAATACGACTTGTCGTTCTCCTCTATCCTTCTCTTGTAAGAACAGTTCAAGCATTAAAAATGCATCAAGCCATGTTGCTGGGCATCTGCTTTTCTTCATACCCTGAAAAATCAAAGAATTATAAAAATGCTTCAGTTGCTTACGAAGCGGCGTTCCTATGCCCAATGTCTCCATCTCTACCGGTGACAGGCCAGCATGATGAAATGTCAACTTGGTTTTGAATGTTTCACTGATGAGATATGTTTTTCCAACACGTCTTCGTCCATATACTGCAACCAGCTCTGCCTGCCCACTGCGATACAAAGATTTCAAACTTTGTGTCTCACTATCTCTTCCTATCATAGTATTCCCCTTGTCGTCGATTTCCGTCCCGTCAAACATATTTTATCATTTATTTGGGACCAAAATCAACAATATATGCCGATATCATTCATTTTTTAAATATTATCAACACAGACGTTACCCTGCATTGACATGCGAAGTGTCAATCGCTTATATTTTATATAACAACATGATTTCAAAATCGAACTTCAAGCAGTGAACATATGGCTACATCAACTCTTTTGGAAAAAATTTATATCAATAATCCAAACGCACTCAAAGAATATCTGAAAGCTATAGAAACACCGATTGATGTATCTAAAGATATTCCTTCTTTGGATCTCTGCCAGAACCCTGAGACAATAAAAAATATGGTCGCGAAAAATCTTCAGAATTTGTCACTTGAAAAAGTAAAAATCCAAGCGTATATAGGCCCAACTGAAGCCGCTTTAGATGAAGCAGACCGGCAGGCAGCAGAAACCGATCTGCGACTGACCCACAAGGAAGTATTCAATAAACTCAAGAAAAGAACGTGATTCGTTGTTGACATGCTGACACCGAG
>OMZX01000082.1 GCA_900315665.1 uncultured Eubacteriales bacterium | reverse complement strand
CGCTTTCGGCCAGAAAGCCACGATGGAGGATTACCTCGACTGTGCCTTCAAAGCACTGTTCCGCGATCAGGTCTTTTTCATGACCGGAAACGGTGTGCAGGTGGATGTCCGGGATATCATCGCTCTGGGCACACAGACCCTGACCTCCTTTGGAAATGGTCTCTACCTGTGCGCCAAGGACGGAAAGCTCATCGCCAACGTGCCGACCATCGGTACCGGGACGCCAACCTCGCTCACGAATGGCCAGTTCCTGTATGCGAACAACGGTAAAATCGGCAGCCGGACAATTCCGCTCTCGGCACTGACGGACGGTGTGATCAAGGCGGGTGATTCTGTCACCACAGCAAATATGGTGATGAACGGCTATATTACATCGTCCTCGACGGAGCTGTTCTTTGAGGTTCCTCTCGGAAAGCTCATCACCGCAGCATCCGCCACCGTTACCGCAGGAACCTTTACCGCCCGTACTATCAACGGCTACGCCTATAACAAGGCATCCGGATCTGGCGGCTCCTACAGCGGCCTCACCGCGACGAACTTTACGCCGGTTGTCGCCCTGAATAAGCCCAGCGGTACCGTCCGCATCCGCCTGCTGAATTCCACCAAATGGACACAGTCCAGCGGAACGGCTATCACCAACAACACGCCGATCTGTGTGGTCGGTACCCTGACGCTTAAGTTCGCCTAAGCGCCAATCTATATCGATTGATGAGGGCATCCAATTCCGGGTGCCTTTTTCAATGCATAAAACTCAAGTCAAAGGAGGATTTTCACTATGAAAGAGTTTTGGAACATGTGCCAGTTTCTTTTCACCGCTGCCGGAGGGTGGCTTGGCTACTTTCTCGGCGGCTGCGACGGCCTGCTGCTCGCTCTGGTACTCTTTGCTGTTGCCGACTACATCACCGGTGTCATGTGCGCGGTAGCCGATAAAAAGCTGTCCAGCGAGGTCGGTTTCAAAGGTATCTGCCGCTTCAAAGGTATCTGCCGCAAGGTCATCATCTTCATGCTGGTAGGCGTCGCGCACGTCATCGACGTCAATGTGATCGCAACGGGCTCTGTGCTCCGCACCGCAGTCATTTTCTTCTACCTCTCCAACGAGGGTGTGAGCCTTCTGGAGAACGCCGGTCATCTTGGCCTGCCGATCCCGGAGAAGCTGAAGATCGTGCTGGAGCAGCTGCATGACCGATCTGAGAAAAGCGACGAGTAACCAGTTATCAGGGGTAAGGTATGGTGCCTTGCCCCTTCTCTTACGAAAGGACGGAAATAACAATGGGATATACTAACAGCAAGATGGTGGCTTACACCAAACTCAGCCCGAACCATTCCGGGCAGAGAACGCATTCCATCGACCGAATCACGCCTCACTGCGTGGTCGGTCAGTGTACGGCGGAGGGGCTTGGTGACTGGTTTGCCAAGTCCTCCACGCAGGCATCAAGCAATTACGGTATCGATAAGGATGGCCGTGTCGGGATGTATGTGGAGGAAAAGAACCGCTCCTGGTGCAGCTCTTCCAATGCCAACGACCAGCGGGCGATTACCATCGAGTGTGCATCCGATACTACGGAGCCTTATGCTTTCAGGGATATCGTTTATAAGACGCTCATCAAGCTGTGCGTGGACATCTGCAAGCGTAACGGCAAGAACAAATTGCTCTGGTTCGGCGATAAGGATAAAACTTTGAATTACACGCCGAAGTCCGGCGAGATGATCCTGACCGTCCATCGGTGGTTCGCAAACAAAAGCTGTCCCGGCAACTGGATGTATGCCAGGATGGGCGATCTTGCGGAGAAGGTCACGGCACAGCTCGGTAGTGGTACCGATGGTAAAGGTGGTACCACAACTGCACAGGGAACACAAGCTTCTTCCTTTGCCGGGAAATCCGAGTCGGATGTTGTAAAGAGTGTGGGGACATTGTTTACGGCTGACCAGAAGAAAACGAGCATCCTCGCTTCGGTTTCGATGGCGCAGTTTATCCTCGAATCCGGCTACGGCAAGTCTGAACTGGCGCAGAACGCCAATAACGTGTTCGGCATGAAATGCTCCCTCTCCGGTAATACATGGAGCGGTTCTTCCTGGGACGGAAAGTCCGTATACACCAAGCAGACCAAGGAGCAGAACAACGACGGCAGCTATGCGACTATCACGGCGGAGTTCAGAAAATACAAATGTGTGGAGGATTCCATTGCTGACCATTCCGCGTATCTGCTTGGAGCGAGGAACGGCAGCAAGGCGAGGTATGACGGGCTGAAGGGGTGCACGGATTATAAGAAGGCTGTGCAGACCATCAAGGACGGCGGCTATGCGACGAGTCTGACTTATGTGGAGAAGCTTTGCTCCATCATTGAGAAGTGGAAGCTGACAAACTATGATGTGAAGGATTCCGGAGGTGAAGCGGTCAGGTGGTACCGTGTCCGCAAGAGCTGGGCTGACAGTAAGAGCCAGAAGGGAGCCTATAAAGTTCTGGCCAATGCGAAGAAGTGCGTGGATCAGAATCCGGGATATAAGGTGTTTGACGCTGACGGTAAGATGGTGTATGAGCCGAAGGCGGCGGAGCCTGCGGTAAAGGTGCCGTTTTTGGTCAGGGTGAAGATCAGTGATCTGAATATCAGGAAGGGTCCGGGGACGAACTATGACAGGGTGCAGTTCTGCCCTCTGGGGGTTTATACGGTGGTCGCTACTTCCAGCGGAGCCGGGGCTTCGCTTTGGGGGAAGCTGAAAAGTGGGATTGGATGGCTGAGTTTGGACTATGTTCAGAGAGTTTAATATGATTTAAGAGATATGCCTGTAGTTGTCTGCGATATGTGGAAGGCTACGGGCATTTTTTCGTTGCAAGAAATATATTCGACTAAAAGTCGAAAAATTGTTGACGAACGGTCGCTAAGGATGTATAATAAAATCGACTGGCAGTCGATATTGGATAAATTATGGAAAGGACCGGATATGAAAAAGGGAGAAAGAAGAAAGCAGGAGCTTTTAAGGATTGCGTATCGGATGTTCGTAGAAAAAGGCTACGAAAATACAAGTATAGATGAGATCATTGCCGAGGCTGGTATTGCGAAAGGAACTTACTATTACTATTTCGAGAGTAAAGAGGCAACTTTGGAAGCGGTCATTGATATGATGATCGAAGAAGAGGTTGGTAGGGCTAAGGAAATACTTGCGGCCTCCTTGCCTATACCGCAAAAGCTTGTTTCGGTCATCTATTCACTTCGACCGGCACAGGGGGAGCAGGGTATTGTGAACGCTCTAAATGTGAAGGAAAACATCGTTATGCACGAGAAGGTAAACAGGCGGATTGTGGAAGAAGCTGTTCCTCTTCTGACAGAGATCGTGAAGGAGGGGATATCGCAGGGGATGCTTTCCTGTAACAATATAGAGGAACGGGTCAAGATGCTTCTGATAATCAGTCAACATACGTTTGATGACGGAGATTTTAGTGATAGAGATGTAGAGGTCTATATTGACATGGTTGAAAAAACTTTTGGAGCAGAAGCTGGAACTATGAACTTTATCAGAGAACTTATATCAGGAGGACAAAGAAGTGAATAAAGAACAGTTGATCAATGATAAGGATGAATACAGATACAGACCGGTGCTTTTCTTTATATGTGCATATTTCTTCACATGGATCTTTTGGATACCGGCAATCTTTGTTCCAGAGACGACAGGCTCCGTGCTGATGCTGATCGGACTCATAGCACCTGCGGTGGTATCTACGATATTTGTACTTGTATCCGGGAGCGATGAATTAAAAAAAGATCTTAAGGATAAGATCATAAGCTTTTATAAAGTAAAGTGGATAAATGTATTTTGGGCAGTTGTTGTTTTTGCATTGATCGTAGTTTTTTCGATTCTACTGTCACTTTTGTTTGGCCAATCATTAAAGCAATTTTCCTTTACAGATGATTTTTCTTTTACCGGTGTGGGAATAGGGACTGCTTTTGTGACAATAACGCTTGCTTCCATAATCGAAGAGGTAGGATGGAAGGGATATTGCGAGGATTCTATAGGTCAGTACATGAACTGGTTTTGGGAGTCACTGCTTTTCGGTGCGTTGTGGTCATTATGGCATTTACCCCTTATCTTTATCCAAGGAACGTATCAGGCAGGACTCATGGTAAATCCTTTGTATGTCATCAATTTCTTCATAAGCGGAATCCCGCTCGGATATATCATTACATGGGTGTATCTCGTCAGCGACCGGTCAATCCTGGCGTGTATGATCTTTCATCTGTTCGTGAACTTTATGCAGGAAAAGATTGCAATGACTCCTGAAACAAAATGTTTGGAAACCATCGTTGTTATTATAGCGACAGTGATCATCGTGATGTGCAATAAAAAGATGTTCTTTGAAACGGATCATGTCGGAAGGCTTCTTAAGACACAATTTGGGGAGAGTGAGTAATATGAGCTCAGGATTTAAGAAGTTTTTGGCTTTATGGACAGGGGAGCTTATATCGTCCATAGGTGGTGGGCTTACCAGCTTTGGACTAGGCGTGTATGTGTTTCAGAAAACGGGAAGCGCAGCGGGAATGGCGCTGGTGACTTTGCTTGGTTTTCTTCCAACATTGCTGCTTAGTGTTCCGGCAGGCGTGTTGGCGGACCGCTATGACAGAAGGCTTCTTATGATGATCGGAGACGGATGTTCAGGACTTGGGATCCTTTATATCCTCATTTGCATGATGAATGGGGGCGCAAGCCTTGCACAGATTTGTATAGGCGTCTTTATAAGTGCAGTGTTCTCATCACTTCTTGAACCGTCTTATAGGGCTACGATAACTGATATCCTTTCTAAAGAAGAATTTTCAAAAGCAAGCGGGCTTGTGTCACTTGCGGGCAGTGCAAGGTATCTGTTCTCACCTATAATAGCTGGATTTCTGTTGGGAGTGAGCGATATATCGCTTCTGCTCATTATTGACATATGTACATTTTTTGTAACTATAACGGCAACTGCGATTGTAAGGAAAGGGATTACTGCCAAGGTAAGCGAGGAGAAACAGTCTTTTGGTGAAAGCCTGAAAGAGGGATGGAATGCAGTTCACGGAGATAAAGGTGTGTTCCTCCTTATCATGGTGTCCTCAGCAATTACTATGTTTATGGGGATCTTACAGATACTTGTAGAGCCTATGGTCTTATCCTTTGCGGATGCAAAAACGCTTGGTATTGCAGAAACTCTTTGTGCCTGTGGAATGCTTTCATCAGGGCTGTTTCTTGGTATCATCGGGATTAAAAGAGACTATGTTAAGGTGCTTCAAATCTCGTTCTTCATGGCGGGAATATTCATGATAGGAATGTCGTTATTTGAAAATATTGTACCGATCTGTATCTTCGGAGCACTGTTCTTTGCTATGCTGCCGCTTGCTAATAATGCTATGGATTACCTTGCCAGAACCAATATCCCTGATGAGCTGCAGGGCAGAGCTTGGGGATTTATAGGTTTTCTCTCACAGATAGGGTATGTCGTTGCATATGCAGTTTCCGGACTTGCCGCAGACGGACTTGGAAACCTATCCGGAAGAGGTGTTGGACGGGGCGCCGCCATTATGATACTTATCTCAGGTATCCTACTTGCAGTTACGGCATTAACATTACTCAGACTTTCGGCAATTAAGGGGTTAGAAAAAGGTGATTAAGGAGTTGTATATCAGACACTTATCAAGCTGTGCGTGGATATCTGCAAGAGAAACGGAAAGAACAAGCTGATCTGGCTCGGCGATAAGGATAAAACTTTGAATTACACGCCGAAGTCCGGCGAGATGATCCTGACCGTACATCGGTGGTTCGCAAACAAAAGCTGTCCCGGCAACTGGATGTATGCGAGGATGGGTGATCTGGCAAACAAGGTCACAGCACAGCTTGGCACCTCCTCCGACACAACCGTCAAGACCTCTGGCACACAGGCTGAGGTGCTGACCGGACTGTCTGAGGGTGATGTAATTAAGACGGTCGGTGCTCTTTTCACTGCAGATATGAATAAATCTGGCATCCTCGCCTCTGTATCTCTGGCACAGTTCATTCTGGAATCCGGGTACGGGAAAAGCGAGCTCGCCCAGAACGCCAATAACGTCTTCGGAATGAAGAAGTCCCTCTCCGGAAACACATGGAGCGGATCTGCGTGGGACGGCAAGTCCGTCTATACCAAGAAGACGCAGGAGGACGACGGCTCAGGGAAGCTCTATACCATCACGGCTGACTTCCGCAAGTATCCGTGCATCGAGGATTCCATCGCCGACCACTCCGCATACCTCTTGGGCGCGAAGAACGGCAGCAAGCTCCGCTATGATGGGCTCAAAGGCTGCAAGGATTACAAGAAGGCCGTGCAGATCATCAAGGATGGCGGCTACGCCACCAGTACGTCCTACGTTTCCAAGCTCTGCAGCATCATCGAGAGATGGAACCTCACGCAGTACGACAAGGCCGAGGCTCCTGCTGCGGTTAAATGGTACCGCGTCCGTAAGAGCTGGTCGGATGCCGCTTCCCAGAAGGGAGCCTACAAGGTACTGGCCAACGCCAAGAAGTGCGCGGATGCCAATCCCGGTTATTCCGTTTTTGATGATGCCGGAAAAGTCGTCTACGCAGGAAGGGCGGCGGTCAAGACTCCCTTCCTCGTCCGCGTGGATATCAGCAACCTGAATATCCGCACCGGAGCCGGAACCAACTACTCCCGTACCGGCCAGTACACCGGCAAGGGTATCTTTACGATTCTGGAGGTCAAGTCCGGTCAGG
>OMZX01000079.1 GCA_900315665.1 uncultured Eubacteriales bacterium | reverse complement strand
CGCTCCGGGCGATGTACCATAAAGAGTCTTCCATTTGACTTAAGTAGATAGCTCGCCGCAGCCATGACATCCTCCAGGGTACAGAGTACCTCATGTCGGGCGATGGATTTCCTGTCGGAAGCATTATATAAACCACTTTTCATATAGGGTGGGTTGACCGTGACAACCTTAAAGTGTGCGTTATAGCCAGTCTCACGATAAGCACGGAGATCGCCGGTTTCGATCGTGATTCTGTCTGTAAGATCATTCAGCGCGACAGATCGTCTTGCCATATCTGAAATTTCAGGCTGAATCTCCATACCATGAAGCTCCACAGCATCCGTTTTCCCTGCAAGAAGCAGGGGAATCACTCCAGAACCGGTACAGAGATCCATAACCGGTGTGGATGCGTTAACGAAGGATCTCGCATACTCAGAGAGCAGGACTGCATCCATCCCGAAGCAGAACCAGTCCGGGTTCTGGATGATGCGGTAGCCATGGCACTGGAGATCGTCAATTCGTTCCATCCGATGATTCCTTTACTAGCTTCGGTGTCCCGATTCTTTCTCTTCCAGCTTCTTTCTGCTCTCCGGCCTCCGCATTATTCTCTCTCGGTGCGCCATTTCTCTTGTCTCTGTCATCACTTTGCGGTGCATTGCTTCTATCGTCTCTTTCGAATCTGCCGGCTCCGCCCTTATGATCTCTTCCGGACCTTCTTGCATCCCGTCTGCCATTCCGGCCAGATCTCCGGGTATCATCCTTCCCGTCTCTTTCTGACTTTCGAACTCCGCTCTTCTCATCTCTTTCAGATTTCCGGACATCATTTCTTTCATCCGGTGACGATGCGTCTTGATTCTCAGACGGTTCATCCGTTTCTATCGATTCGATTTTCGAATCATAAATGTCGTTTTGCGATTCCAAAATCGAATCATCATTTTGATCATTTTTTTCATGATTCTTCTCATGCGCCGCATTATTGGACTTCGTCGCCTTTCTATGCGGCTTAAATTTCAGCTCGGAGGCTTTATATTCCCGAAGTTCTTTTTCATCCTCCTTCTCGAGGCTGACGATCACCTTGACCTTCTGATTGAGAACGGAAACCGAGCTCACCTCTCCTTTTAGGCCATCCGGGGTCGTGACAAGATCGCCTGTCGATGGCAGCTTCGAGTTCAGGAACTCATAGACATCTTCTTCATTTTTCAGGCAGCACATAAGACGGCCGCAAACACCGGAAATATTGGTCGGATTGAGAGAAAGTCCCTGCTCCTTGGCCATCTTGATGGACACCGGTGCAAACTCTGAAAGAAAGGTATGGCAGCAGAGTGGCCGCCCGCAAACGCCGTAACCGCCAAGAATCTTCGTTTCATCTCGTACGCCGACCTGCCTAAGCTCGATCCGTGTCCTGAATATCGATGCGAGATCTTTGACAAGAAGCCGGAAATCCACCCGTCCGTCTGCTGTAAAGTAAAAGAGGATTTTGCCTCTGTCGAAGGTATATTCGACATCGATCAGCTTCATTTCGAGGGCATGCTTCTGAATTTTCTCCTTACAGATCCGAAAGGCTTCCTTTTCCTTTTCTTCATTTTCCGCATGTCTTGCATCATCCTCCGAAGTAGCCTTGCGGATAACCGGCTTAAGCGGTTGGAAAATGGCTGCATCCTCTGTATCGGTATTGCCGAGCACGACGAAACCGTACTCGGTTCCACGCGCTGTTTCCACGATTGCATGATCACCCCGCTGGAAGCTGATATCCTTTGGGGAAAAATAATATATTTTGCCCGCCGCTCTGAAGCGGACACCGATAACCTCTGTCATTTAGTCCTCCTGTGATAGAATCGTAACACGGGGATCCCGTAAACGTAAAAAGAAATGCTCAAGCATGAGCTCTGTATTGACATTGAACCGAAGATCAAAGAGATCCTGTTCTATAAGATTCGTTATCTCCCCAAGCTTCTGATAGGACATCTGGTTCGATAATCTGATGATGACCTCCTCCGCCTCCGGCATCGACAAAAGCTGAGAAAACGCCGTACTTTTATAGCATAACACATCCCTGAAAATGATTTCAAGAAATGAAAAGAAAATGCGAACCGGCACTGTATTTTCCGTAAGCCTTCGCACAAATTCGAGGATCTCCGCTACACTCCGGAACTGGATTTCCCGTAAAAACTGAAGTGTTTCTGTCACCCAGGGTTCCTTTGAAAACGCCGCAACCGTCTCCCGGATATCCCGTTCCCCGGCCCGGATCTCAATCACACGGCTTAAAATCGTCGGAAGAAACACATTTCGGTTTGCCGTAAGGAGAAGAATGACGACATATTGCGGCGGTTCCTCCAGTGTCTTAAGGATTGCATTCTGTGCCTGCTGGTTCATCGCCTCTGCATGAAGGATCGCATAAATCTTATATTCCGCTTCATAAGGCCTGACAGAAACCGTATCTGTCACATTCTCACGGATGCTTTTAACAGAAAGTACCGGCGTAGCCGAATCTGTCTTATCCGGCCTGACAAGAATAAAATCTGGATGCTCCTGATTCTCAATCCGCCTTAAGACACTCTGCTCCCATTTCTCCCGCGAAGAAAATCCCCGGTTCACATAAATCGGCGTATCCGCATCATCTTTTATTAAAAGCTTTTTTGCAAACTGAACCGCATAGCGAACAAGAAGCGCTTCATCCTGACTCTCGATGAGGTAAGCATTATAAATGTGATTTTCCGGTATCTTCAAGAATTTCATAGATACACCCTTCCAGATCAATATTCTGATAATGCTTACCTATGCCGGCCTTGCGCAGGTTTTCTTCAGAAAAATCCTGATTATCTGCGAGGAACCGCCGCTTCATCTCTTCTAGCTTTGGTATTTTCTCCTGCATCTCCCGCTTCGTGGCGCGTTCAAGCCGGATGGCGTCGGGCACCTCAATATAAATCGGGAAAACATAATCCTTCCCGTAATAGGCGCGGATGCTTAGAAAGCTTGACAGGACGCCGATCATGAGATAATCGTCCTCTCCACTAGGCTTTATCTGTCCGTCGTCTACCGTTGCATAGTACCAGTCTCCGTAAACGGTATGGTACACTCTTTCCTCGATGACCCTGCCATCCTCCCGTAGCTTTTTAAGCGCCCCACGTGATATAAAATGATACTCGACGCCTTCCTTTTCACCATCCCGGATTGGTCTTGTTGTATACGGAACAACACGCCTCCACCCGGTTTCTGCAATCAACCGCTTGTAGATCGTGTCCTTGCCGCTTGCTGATTTTCCAAAAATATAATAAATCATACCACTCAACCGATCGGGCCATTGCTGCTGATCACATTGCCGTTTTCCTCGACGGAAACGGTATCCTGCATCGGCGCTTCGATAACATCCGGTCCATTCTGGTGCGTCTGCTGTGCTGTACCGGTTTCCGCGACCGGCGCCTCCGGCGACGCGGATTCCTGCTGGAGCTTACTCATCGTAGTCTCCTCAGTCTCGGCTTCTCCTGTCGTACTTTCCTCTGTTTCCGCGGTTCCCTCGGAGACACCTTCCTCCTTTTCCTTCGCTTCGATTGCCTTTTCGACGTCCTCACCACCGTTCTCCTGATCGATAATCGATACCGTCACAGGCGCCTGGGTTGTCGTTACCGCTGCCGTCGTTTCCCGGGTTGTCTCAGGTGCTGCCGTGATCTCAATCGGCGCTGCCGTCGTCTCAATCTCCGCTGCTGTCACCCGAAGATCTGGAAGTGTAAATCCATTTACGGACTTAAAAACCATCGAAACCGCAAGTATTGCTACAATCAAAAGCGACACAGCAAGAAGAATACGGAAAAGATCCCCGACCAGTGTGGCCTCCTGTTTTCTTCTTCGCTTCGTACTTCGCCTTCTATTCTCACTCATATCTCTCCCTTACAAGTCTATGGAACTCTTTTTTACCTGCAGAAGACCGCTTCCCGGCTGGTCCCCTGATGTAGGCATTGTTCTCGTCCTCTCAAAAGCTTTCCTTCAGCTGTTATATCAGTGAAAGCTGCCCTTCAGCCGGACTGAAACCTCTCCAAATACAAGCGGTGTCTCAGCGCCATCCTTCTCCTTGATGAGAAGTCGCCCGTCCGGTAAAATCCCGAGCGCTTTCGCTTCACGCTCCTCTTTGCCATTGATGACAATGATATCGTGACCCGGCACGATATTTCTCTCGGTATATTCCGGCGCCAGTGTTTTCTCATGAGCAAGTGCATAGAACTCCCGGATTACCTCTGCCGAAAGAAGATTTCTATCCACCAGCGCTGCGCCGGATTTCTTCCCCATGATTGATCCCGCCTTATCTCTGATGTCCTCCGGAAATCCATTCTCCGGCTCATAGAGATTGATGCCAATGCCTACAATGACGTATTCCAGGCGCCCTGATTCCATACTCGCCTGTCCTTCTGAAAGAATACCGCAGACTTTTCTATCTGAAAGGTAAAGATCGTTGACCCACTTGATCGACAGTTGTTTACCAGTAGCCTTCAAAACCGCACGATAAACAGCAACCGCTGCCTGTGCCGTCAGAATGAGATTATCAATGACAGACCCTTCCGGTCGAAGCAGCATGCTAAGGTAAATGCCTGTTCCCTTCGGCGAAAAGAAGCTTCTGCCGAGTCGTCCTTTTCCACCTGTCTGATAATCCGATACCAGTGTCGTTCCCTCCGGTACCTGCTCTTCAATTGCTAATTTTTTCAGAACATCGTTTGTACTCGTAATCTCCTGATAAACTCGCACAGGGTACTGATCTGAAAGATAGCCTCTTATCACATGTTCTGATAAAATGTCTGACTCCATGGATAACTGATACCCCTTATTTTTGATCGTAATGATGTCATACCCTTCTGATTCCAACTGCCGGATTGCCTTCCAGATTGCTGTACGGGAAACTGAGAGTGAAGTGGCAAGCTGCTCTCCAGAGATCGTCTTACCCTTATTATCCTCAAGCATGCGAATCACCTGATCTTTGACCGCCATAGCTAACCTCCCGATTCCAATACCGCCATTCCGACATGGACAGATTTCAACTTGCCTATCATATCATTTATTTAGGAGAGTGACAAGAAAGCAGCCGGATACACGCTATGTAATCTGAGATAATAAAAAATCGCATGGATCAAATAGAAAAAAACCTCTACAAATGCTGCAGAGGTTAACAGAATACCTGTTTTGTTCACGATGCTGCATGAATGAGACGCGACAGCCGGACAAAGAGTTCTGTCCTGAATGATTCTTCTTGTGTGTTTCTTCCGCCGTATCCTAACTGTACTATTCTCCTTAAGGAGAAACCGGAATGTTCTTTTGGCTGTTTCACGCAGAAGCATCCTGACGGGAAGAAGTATATCTGAATTTTCTCAAATTGCATATTGTCGAAAAAAGACTATGATTCCTTTTTGTACTAGTTATACGGTCATCAAAAGTTGACACCGGGGACGGTTTTCTCTGTCAGATTTTTATCGCACAAAAAAAGAATCCTCTATTGAGGATTCTCGTCAAAATGACGCCAAGCAGATTCGAACTGCTGATACCACCGTGAAAGGGTGGTGTCTTAACCGCTTGACCATGGCGCCATGGTTTTTAATATTTATAACCGTTCCTGAACATTTGTGCAAGTAAAACATTCAAGAAAAGGCGAAGACCGGATTCGGACCGGTGATCAGGGTGTTGCAGACCCACGCCTTACCACTTGGCTACTTCGCCATAAAGCTGACATTTAGAATTCAGCTCTTTCCTATAGCTCCCCCAGTTGGACTCGAACCAACGACACCGCGGTTAACAGCCGCGTGCTCTACCGACTGAGCTATAGAGGAATATGTACATTGATTGAACACTTTGAAATTGAAATAAACCTAACCAGCCAATTGGATAAGCCCTCGACCTATTAGTGACCATCACCTGAGTGCCTCACGGCACT
>OMZX01000021.1 GCA_900315665.1 uncultured Eubacteriales bacterium | reverse complement strand
GCCCGTGCGATCGCGACACGCTGCTTCTGACCGCCGGAGATCGTCTGCACATTAGCCCCGGCGAACTGCCGCATGCCGACCTTGTCAAGGTAATGATAGGCAGTTTTCTCCGCCTCGGCTTCAGAAATCTTCAGCACCTTCCGCTGCGGATAAACACAGTTCTTCAGCACATTCATGTTATTAAAGAGGTTGAACTGCTGGAAGCACATGCCGACCTTCGCGCGATACGCATTGACATCCTTCGTATGGAGGATATCCTCACCGAATACGCGAATGACACCTCCATCCGGCTTTTCCAAGAGATTAATGCAGCGAAGCAAAGTGGATTTGCCGGAACCGGAGCGGCCAATCAGGCACACCACCTCTCCTTCATTGACGGAGAAGTCGACACCCTTCAGCACTTCGAGATGCCCGAAGCTCTTTTTGATCCCCTCGATTTCGACGATTGGGTCAGCCATTGCAAATTCCTCCTGCCTCATTTATTTTTTCATTTCCTAAGCCCAAAATATTTCTTCTCATCATTTCAAATTTCATATTCCATATTATTGTCATGGCCATAACCATGATGCTGCATGCATAAACTTCATGACCATGAATCGCATGCAATACTTGGCTGTATCACTTCTTATCCCTCTCCAGCATCGTGTATCCGATACTCTTCGGATCAGTGTCGCTCATCGGAAGCTGAAAGGAAACCTTCTTTGTCTTCCGCATATTCCGCTCGATGGCGTTCAGGATCAGACTCGCTATCGACGTCAGAATCAGATAGATAACCGCCTCGATGAAGTAGGTCTCGGTGAAATGGAAGGTTGAGCCTGCGATGCTCTTCGCCTGAAACATAAGCTCGGTAATCGAAATGATCATAAGCACGGACGAATCCTTGATATTGACGATAAGCTCATTACCGATCGCAGGAAATGCATTCCGGATTGCCTGCGGGAGGACCACACCGAACATCGTGTCAGCGTTCGACATACCGAGAGACCGGGCGGCCTCTGTCTGACCGACATCAACAGCCTGGATGCCGGACCGGATGATCTCTGACATATAGGCACCTGTGTTGATGCTGATGACGAAGATTGCCGCTGTCAGTGTCGTCCAGTGCACGATATTCAGCAGTGCATAATAAATGAATACAGCCTGCACCATCATCGGCGTACCACGGAAGATCGTGATGTAAATATTGGCAAGCGCGTTAAAGAGCTTCTTAAAGAAGACCGCGACCGGACCAGCGGTATAATCGAGCTTTGCCGCCCGGAAGCCGCCGACGAGAAGTCCTAAGATCAGGCCGAAGAAGGTGCCTGTCAGAGAAACGATCAGCGTGGTCTCGACACCGAGCGCGAGGCTAGTACCATATTTATTTAAGATATCCTGGCAATTCTGTATGAACATAATTTAGCTGTTCGCCGGCTGACGATTCACGGCATCCTCCATGAGCTTGTTTCTGTCATCTGTAGAAATTTCTGCTAAAGCCTTATTCAGCTGATCCTTGAGATCGGTATCCTCCTTACGAACAGCGATAGAAACCGAGGTATCGGCATCAAAATTCTTTCCCTCATCGAAACGAACGATCGCGAGGTCACTATTTGCCGCTACCACACCATTCGCAACCGGAAGCTCGGATACGACACCGTCTACCGCACCGGCCTGCAGCGCCTGGATGGCTGCCGGGAAGGTCTCGGCTGCCGGCTGATGCTTGACACCCTGGATCTGATCGATGACCTCATCGTAGATGGTGTTCATCTGGCCCTGGACGGTCGCACCGGAGAAGTCCTGGATGTCATGTGCATCCTTGTACTTACCATCGGCCTTCACAATCATGACCTCCTCGGAAACATAATACGGATCCGTGAAGTCGACCTCCTGCTCACGCTCCGGCGTATCGGTCATGCCGGCGATGATGGCATCGATCTGATTGTTCTTAAGAGAAAGAATGAGGTTGTCCCAGTCGAGCTTTACGATCTGTACCTTCCGGCCGGTCGCTTCGGCCATCTTCGTCGCAATGACGACATCATAGCCATCCGCATAGTCTGTGCCGGTGATCGGCTGCGTGAATTCATTGGTCGTCGTGGTCGTCCAGTTGAACGGTGCGTAGTTGCACTCCATGCCCACACGAAGAAGCTCACCATCACCTGTTGGTGCTTCCTGCTGCGCGGCAGTTGTCTCAGTACCAGCCGGCGCTGCATCAGCCTTCGTTTCGGCTGCCGGTGCTGCGGTCGTAGAAGCACTGCCGGAGCCGCCGCAGGCTGTAAGCATTGCTGAAAGCGTTAAAAGCGCTGTCGTAACCAGAACATTCTTTTTCATAATTTTTTCCTCCCTGATTTTCATCCATCTATTTTGAGGAGACCTCGGTCCCCGGATGAACGGTCTAATGTCTACTTCGGTGAAGCTTCCTGATGAATTGAAATCAGATGGGCTGCATGCGGTGCAAAAGAAAAACCCGCATGTGACAGCTATCACATACGGGCATCAATACGACTGCAATAGCGCCTCTTCATCCTCATCGATGAAGGAGTGGCACGGATGTTTTCCGTACCCCCACGAGAACTCCCTGCCGGTCGTTCACGTTCGGCGATGGATGCCTTTCGCTTCGTTCTCCGCCTGCCGGCTCCGGAAGCTACTCATCTACATCGCTACCTCTATAGACTGATTCTTTTAACTTGTCTGGCAAGGCGTCTCTTCGCAGAATGGGCACAAAACCGCCTCACCGGCTTGTTTGATCGGATAATACGCTTTTCTGACTTTAGTGTCAAGGCGCTGTGTCCGAAAACAGGCGACAGGATGTATCGCGATATTTCATACCGGCGATAACCTGAAGCTCCTAAGACTATCACAGCTCCTGCGGAAAACCCGTCTCCGGGCATTGCTCCATAAGCTAGTATTTTCTTCCGGCCAGCACATCCTCCGTCACCGTCGTAAGCGGGTAGGCATTGCCATCATACCGGAAGGACTGCAGGGCATCATCATGTACGAACTGCTGTTCCTCCATGTACGTGATCCGATTGACCGCCTCGCCACGGTTCAAGGCCTTCACGACCTCCGTGAGCTTCGGGCCGAACAGCGGATTACACTCCATGTTCATCGAGATGCTGCCATCCATCGTATATCGGAGGCCCTGCCGTGTCGCATCGAAGGAAACCACCAGAATTTCTCCCTGGTCGATATCCTGCCCAGCCCGATAGCCGGCAGCAGAAATTGCCTGCAGCGCTCCATAGGCTTCATTGTCATTCTCACAATAGCAGACATTGATCCGGCTCCCGTAGCGCTTCAGAAAATCCTCCATGACCTCGCGGCCCTTCGCCTGCACGAAGTCCGCATCCTCTCTAGCAAGAAGCACCCAGCGGTTATGGTTTACGATGCCATCCTTCAGAGCCTCTGTCCGTCCGATTTGGGCTGTCGCGCCGGTTGTTCCCTGGATATGCACAAAATTGATGAAGCCCTTCTGGCTCGCCAGGACAGTACTGAGCCAACCGACAGCCCGGTCTCCCTCCGTCCGGAAATCCGCGCCGACCCATGCTGTATAGAGAGAATCATCCTTCACGGAAATCTGCCGGTCGACGATGATGACCGGTATCCCAGCCTCCTTCGCCTCCTGCAGGGCAGAGTCCCAGCCCTCCTCGGTGATCGGATCAAGGATGATATAATCCACATCCATATCGATAAATTCCCGGATCGCCTTCAGCTGGTTTTCCTGCTTCTGCTGTCCGTCATCAAAGATAAGATTGAAGCCGTTTTCCGTCGTAAAGGCGCTCTCTACGGATTCTGTGCATGCAAGCCGCCAGTCGGATTCAGCCCCGATCTGTGAAAAACCAACTGTGATGAGATCCTCCTCCGCCTTTGTTTCCTGGAGATTTCCGGTCTTAGCGGAGGGATTGCTTCCACAGGATAAAAGAAAGAGGCTTGTCATCATGACAGCCATACTGGCGAAGAGTCCTTTTTTGTAAAGATTCTTGTTCACTGTCAAAACGAAAGCCCCTTATTGTATACATTTATTCACTGCTCTGTCACGGCCACATGGTGTAGGCATTGGCCCAAAAGACCTTAGACCGTACGAAAGCAGTCCCTTCTTACCGAAAATAGTTTAAGCCTTTTTCCTGCTTCTTGCAATCGCAAAAATACTCTGGATCACGATAAACAGGAAAAGGAGAATCGCCGTCAGGATGTTCGGCCACGAGCTCGCGAGCTTACCATTTGTCTTTACGATGGATGAAATGGTTCCGTTAATGAGCACACCAAACAGGGTACCGATGACATTGCCGACACCGCCGGTGAGAAGCGTACCGCCGATGACCGCTGACGAAATCGCATCCATCTCGAGGCCCTGCGCCTGCTGTACCGAGCCGGACATCGTATTGAGGCAATAGCAGATGCCGCCGATTGAACAGAGGAAGGAGGACAGCATATACGCCTGCATCTTCACCTTCTTGACATTGAGACCCATCATGGCTGCACTCTGCTCGGAGCCGCCGATCGCATAGAGGGAACGGCCGAACCGTGTATACCGAAGCATTAGGAAAACAAGCACCAGCACGATCAGCGCAATGATCACACCAAGCCGCACATACGGTGCCATATAGACACCCTTTTTGTTATAGTAGCCGCCGAACGGGAGCTTGAACTTCAGATTTGCCATCTGATAAAACAGCTTGTTCATGTCCTCTGTGATGGAAACCTGCTCACGGCATACGACTGCGGTCATACCACGGCAGAAGAACATGCCGGCCATCGTGACGATGAAGGGCTGTATCTCAAGATATCCGATGCAATACCCCTGAAAGGCACCAATGAGAAGTCCGATCACCAGCACAAACAGCATCATGGCGATCGCGCCGTGCCCTTTCTGCATGCCTGTCGCTAGCACCATACAGTCGAGTGCAACGAGAGAACCGACGGAAATATCGATGCCGGCGGTCAGCATGACGCAGGTCATACCGCAGGAAATACAGATGAGACCGGCATTGTTGATGAGAATGTTCATAAAGGTCTGCGTGTTCGAGAAGCCCTTACTGCCATATACGATACAGCCGGCTGCATACATGACGATAAAAAGTCCGATCGTGATGAGAAGAAGGATCGTGTTGCTGTTCATGCGAACCGCTTTTTTCTGATTCATGCCACTGCCTCCTTTACTTCCACTCTCTTACTCTGCCGCTTCTTCATCCAGGTCTTTACAGGCGGAGCCTGAATCGCAACAATCAAAATGACGATAATCGCCTTGAACACCGGTGCCTGATCCGTGGAAACACCCAGGGCATACAGTGTCGTCGTAATGGCTTGGATCGTATAGGCGCCGATCACGGAGCCGGCGAGATTGAACTTGCCGCCGCCGAGACTGTTGCCGCCGAGCGCCACCGCAAGGATCGCATCCATTTCCATGTAAAGACCGATGTTGTTTGAGTCTGCACTCGTGATTCTCGACGAGCTGACGATACCGGCGATGCCGGCAAACAGACCGCATAAAAGGTACGCAAGGAAGATAATCACCGTCGAATTAAGACCGGCGATACGGCTTGCCTTTGCGTTAATGCCTACAGACTGCACATACATCTCAAGTGCTGTCTTCTTAAGAACAAGTGACAGGATGACGATGCAGATGATCGTAATGATGATCGGTGTCGGGATCGGTCCGAGGAAGCTGCCGAAGAACGCATAGGCATCATTCCGGACATACACAATCATGTTGTTACAAAGCAGCAGTCCGATCGCACGCGCTGCCGAATACAGGATCAGCGTCGCGACCATCGGCTGAATCTTAAGATACGCTACAAGAAAACCATTAAACGCGCCGCACAGCATACCTATCGCGAGCCCCGCGAGAACGCCGACAAAAATTGGCATCTTGAGATCTGTAGAAACCGAGGTCACACCGAAGCCGGCAAGAAGCATACAACACATTGACGCTGAAAGGCTCATGACGGACCCGACGGAAATATCGGTTCCGGCTGACGCAGAAACGACGAGTGTCATGCCGAGCGCCAGGATGGCTGCTTCCGAACCACGGTTCAGGATATCGATGATTCTTCCGTACAGGATATTGCCGTTACCGGTCGTATGCTGTACCGTGATCATAAAGAAGGAAAATGGATTAACGCCTGTCGCCGCATCATGAATGATATTAACCGCCATCACAAGGAGAAGACAGACAACCGGCAGAAGCAGCGGCCATTTTTTAAGTCGAACGGCTAAGCTCTCTTTCTGTTTCATTCCTTTTCACCTCCCGCGATTGTTTCCATGACATGCTTCTGGGTGAGATCCTTATCAAGCTCGCCGACCTTTTCACCATCACGCATGATCACCATACGGTTTGAAACACGAAGCATTTCCTCGATTTCCGAGGAAATAAACAGTACACTCTTCCCCTGCTTTGCAAGATCAGAAATCAGTTTCTGAATCTCAGTCTTCGTACCGATATCGATACCTCTCGTCGGCTCATCGAGAATCAGGAAATCCGGATCCGTCGCAAGCCATCTCGCGAGAATCACCTTCTGCTGATTACCGCCGCTAAGCTGCTTCACCGGTGTCTCACGGCTTGCACACTTAATGGCAAGAAGATCAATATAGCGGTCCGTGATTTCATTCTGTTCTTCTCTTGAAAGCTTCCGATTCATGCCGCGTCTTGCCTGGAGAGCCAGGATGATATTTTCACGAATTGAAAGATCACCGATGATGCCCTCTGCCTTACGATCATCCGGCAGCATACCCATACCACGGTTCATCGCATCGATCGGACTCTTGATATCCGCTTCCTTGTCCTGCACTTTAATGCTTCCACTCGTCTTCCGGTCCGCACCGTAGATGACTCTCGCAAGCTCGGAACGGCCTGAACCGAGAAGTCCTGCTACACCGACGACCTCACCCTGATGAATATCGAGATCAAACGGCTTTACCGTGCCGGTATGACCAAGTCCCCGTGCTCTAATCTCCATCGGTGCCTTCGTCGCATCCAGCGAATTTACCGTGATCTGGTCAAGGCCCTCGAGATCCTTGCCCATCATGGCAGCGACCAGCTTCACCTTCGGAAGATCTTCAATCTTATATTCTCCGACGAGCTTGCCATTTCGAAGCACGGTGATCCGGTCACATACCGCATAGACCTGTTCCAGGAAATGCGTAACGAAGATGATACCAGTCCCCTCTGTCTTCAGACGCCGCATCAGTCCGAACAACTTTTCAACCTCGCTGTCATCGAGTGACGATGTCGGCTCATCAAGAATTAAAACCTTACATTTCATATCTACAGCTCTCGCGATGGCAACCAGCTGCTGAATCGCAAGAGAATAATTTTCAAGATTACTCGTCACGTCGACATCGATCTCCAGATCCTTCATGAGCTTCTCGGCGCGGCGGACCATTTCCTTCCGGTCAATGGTCTTTAACTTTGTCAGTGGCTCTCTTCCGATGAAAAGGTTCTCTGCAACTGACAGATTCGGACAGAGGTTGACCTCCTGATATACCGTTGAAATACCTTTTTCCTGTGCTTCTCGCGTAGAATGATTTTTAACCGGACCTTCGATCCCGTCGATATGGATCTCACCCTCTTCGAAATCATTGATACCGGTCAGACATTTGATGAGTGTAGACTTACCAGCGCCATTTTCACCCATCAGTGCATGAATCTCACCCTTTCGCAACGTAAAGTCCACATGATCCAGCGCCTTTACGCCAGGAAACGTCATGGAGATTCCGCGTGCACTAAGAACAACATTTTCTTCCATTACATTCCTCCAGTTCCTCCTGTCTCCAGGATGGAATGCCTCCTTCTGCCATCCTTCCCGTAGCGTGTTGTCACCTGTTCCTTTGGAAAAGCTTCTGCTCTTAGGTGATCTCTAACAGGAAATGAAAGGAGCCCCAATCTGATGGAGCTCCTTTCTCTTTGAAACTCTCGAATTAATACTGAGCTTCGATGACTGCGTCTGTTACCTCTGTCATCGTCTGAGCCTCACCGTCAACTGAGAAATCAACGATTGCATCCGGAAGTGCGAACCAGTGCTCTTCCATGTAAACTTCCTTATCCGGTGTCTCACCCTTCTGAAGCTGCTGGATAACCTGCTCTACAAACGGAGCTGCAAGAGGATTACACTCGAAGTCAGCTGTGATCTTCTCAGCCTTGACATCCTCAAGACCTGCAGTGCAGGAGTCGAAGGAAATGAGAACGACATCACCGTTCGGACCATAGCTGATACCAGCGTTATCCATCGCGGTCATAGCACCAAAGGCTTCATTATCATTCTGGCAAACAACTACATTGAACTTGCCTGCATAGGACTTGCAGTAGGACTCCATAACCTGCTGTCCGCCATCCTCTGTGAAATCACCGGTCTGCTCATCAAGGATCTTGAAGCCATACTTATCAGCGATTTCCTGGAAGCCCTTGGAACGGCCAAGCTGTGCAGATGCACCGGTTGTACCGGAAATAACAAGTGCGTTGATCTCGGAGATACCCTTCTTGTCAGCGTAAGCCTTCAGCCATTCACCGGCTGCCTTACCTTCCTTCGTGAAGTCGGAGCCTACCCATGCAGTATACTTATCAGAATCATCGATCGTACGGTCAATGACGATAACCGGGATCGCTGCATCTTCACACTCTGTCAGTACGGTATCCCAACCTGTCGATACGATCGGGTCAATGATGATATAATCTACATCCTGCTCGATGAAGGATCTGACTGCCTCAAGCTGTGCTGCGGAATCATTGTCGCAGTCTACGAAGCTAAGGTTGTAGCCGTTTGCCTCAGAGAAAACATCCTGACAGGACTTCGTGGAAGCGGTACGCCAGTCGGATTCATGTCCAACCTGTGCGAAGCCGACATTGATGAGTCCGCCTGCATTGCCAGCTGCTGCCTCGGTCTCCTTGACTTCCTTGGCTGCCTCGGTTACGGATGCGGCTTCGGTTACCGCTGCAGTTGTCTCAGCTGCCTTTGTCTCAGCCGGTGCTGCTGTCGTGGCTGCCTCTTTAGAGCCGCCGCAGCCTGTCAGTGCAAGTGTAGCTACCATCGATGTGGCCGCCAGCATTGAAATAACGTTTCTCTTCATTTTGAAAAAACCTCCCTTGAAAATTTGATTTCCGTGATGGCTTTCTGCCATCCTTTTTCTATAGTTTAGGAGTTTTCGGAAGGTTTTTCCATGAAGTTACTTGCTCAAAGTGTTAAAAATAATGTTGGCGGCATCGGGATTTAATGACGAAGGGTGTGTTTTTTTGCTGCGGGAGTTTGATTTTTTGCTGGTGGCTTCAGGAGCTTCGATCAGCCTGTTTTATGGGAATCTGAACAATGGCTGAAGTACCTTTTCCCAATCCGCTTTCGAAATGCAGACAGTCTCGTCTTCCGTATGTCAAAAATAATCTTTCGCCAATGTTGGAAATGCCGAAGCCTTTGTTGTCTGGGCCTGCCTGCTTCGTGCCCTCGACGAGTGCACGAAGTTCGTCGAGTTGGGCGGCTGTCATGCCGGCGCCGTCGTCTGCGACGGTTATCTGGACAATGTTGTCGGGAAGCTCTTTTGCGGTCACGGTGATGGTGCCGCCGCCTCGTTTGTTTTTGATGCCGTGGTAGAGAGCGTTTTCGATGAGGGGCTGGAGGGTCAGCTTCGGGATGCCGCAGTTTTCCAGGGTTTCCGGGACGATGATCTGGTATTTCAGGATATCCCGGTAGCGATACTGCTGAATCTCAAGGTAGGCTTCGATGTGAGCAATCTCTTCTTTCAGGGTCACGAAGTCGCGGCCACCGGCGAGTGTACTTCGGAAAAACTGAGACAGTGAGCTTACGAGAAATTCGATGTCTTCCATCTGGCCGTCTTCCGCGAGCCAGATGATGTTATCGAGGGTGTTGTAGAGGAAATGCGGATTAATCTGTGACTGGAGGAGGCGTAGCTCAATATCTCTGGAGTGCTGTTGTTCTTCCTTGATGTTATCAATAAGATTACTGATGCGCTTCGTCATGAGATTAAAGGAATCGGTCAGGACGTATAGCTCATTGTTTTCGGCGACCTCGGTCTGCGTATCAAATTCACCCTGTCCTACCTTCTCTACGGCCTGACAGAGATTCTGCACCGGCTTCGTAATGCTTTCGCCGATGACATAGGAGTAACCGGCCCCGATGAGACTGATGAGCATCGTGAGAAATACCGTGATCGTCATCATACGGATGCGGAGTGCATTCATCTCCGTCTGTAGCTCTTCCATGCTGGTGGTCTCATAATAAATATATTCTGTGATACGTTCCTGAATGAGCTCTGTGATAATCCGGATATCGGAATCCAGCCGCTGCATGTTATCATCGTAGCTGCCGGATTGCGTCACAGTGTCGTTGATATCGTCTACACGCTTTTTTAGGGTATTGAGAAGCTTCTTGATGCTCTGCGATACAGCGCGTGACTTTTCAGAATGTGCCGATGCCTCCAGGGTTTCAAAGGAGTTCTGCATCGAAGTAATCAGTGCGTCTGGTCCTTCCATGCCGAGCACATCCTCGACTTCATCCTTATGAAGTGATCGGGCAACCATCTGGTACATGACAGAATCCAGTTTCTTTTCAAACTGCAGATTATAGCGGTTTGCCAGGGTCACATTGCTGACGATATTTCCATAGGAAATGCCAAAATAAGATACGATAAAGATGAGCGCGATGATCAGTGCAATGAAGGGAACCATGACTGATGTAATCATTATTTTCAGCTTCTCATTGAGAGATTTATTTTCTGCCCAGCGATACAGGTTCTGGCGTAAAGAAAGCTTAGCCATTACCGTTTCCTCTGTTTCTGTACTCTGTCGGTGTCATCCCGGTTTCCTTTTTGAAGGTAGCACTAAAGTAATGCGGATCCTTATAGCCGACCTTGAAGCCGATTTCCGAGCTCCGTAAATCCGAGTTCATGAGATATTCCTTTGCCATACCGATACGCCTTCCGATCACATAATCGGTATAGGTCTGTCCCATGACTTTTGAAAAAACACGGGAAAAATGACTGACGCTCATACTGGCTTCTGCCGCCGTGCTCTCAAGAGAAACATCCGGATCTGTAATATGCTGGTTCAGGTATTCGGCGACGACCTTCTGAATCGCAGATTCACTCCCTTTATCCGTATTCAGATTTCTCTGCCGGATGACCTCTTTCATATAGGTGGATAAAATTGCCCTGGATTCCTCTGTGGAGGATGTCTGTAAAAGCTGCGCATTGACATCACCGCAGCATTCCCGGATTTCTTCCTCCGGAAGTCCCTGATCGTGGATGAAGCGGGCAATCGAAAGACAGATTTCTACCGTCAGATAATTCCTGAAAATCGTCGAGCGGATATTTTTCTCTCCAACACGTTCAATGAGCTTGGTAAGATATGTTTCTACTTCATCCTCTGTGCCTGTCGAAAGAAAATCCGTGATGCTGGAATGAAGTGTCGCATGTGGCACAAGGGTCTTCAGGTCAATATCAACGTTCTTTGTATTGTCAGTTACCGCATCTGCTCTCACGTCTTCTGCCGCTGCTTCGGTTGCCCGGGACTGCTGCTCACTGCTCATCCTTGTAAAGGCGCTGTTTAGTCTTTCCTGCAGTGATTTTTCGGCTTCCTGTTCTTTTTTCCGCTTCTCGATCCGGTCCCGAACCCTCCTTAATGAAGCCAGCAGCTTCGGCGGCGCAATCGGCTTCAAAAGATACTCTGATACGCCACAGGTGATTGCCTTTTGTGCATAAGAAAAATCATCATAGCCGGACAGAATGATGATCTCTGTCTCCGGAAGCTCCTTTTTGACAAGCTCAGATAGCTGAAGTCCATCCATAAACGGCATACGGATATCCGTAAGGAGAATATCCGGCTTCGTCGAAAGGATCATCGGAAGCGCCAGTTCTCCATCACCGGCTTCACCGGCAAACTCGATACCTTCCTTTTCCCATGCGATATGCTTCCGGATACCCTCACGCATGACGATTTCATCCTCTACCAAAAACAGCTTGACCATAAATCTGCTCGTCTCCTATAAAAATTAACGGAATGTCTCCATTATCATAGCAGATTTTTGGCAAATTTAAACAGTCGTATAGGGATTGTAAACAAGGTGCAAAGCTGAAGTGAACCGCCCAATGTCAAGAAGAATGACATTGGGCGGTTCACTTCAGCTTTGCACCTTGGAATTGGCACAATTACATATCTGCTTAGCAAATTCCTTTTATCTAAAGTTAAATTACAAAAGAAAAATATTATGCTTTTCGCAGGTCTTCCGCATGTCGTCGGGCCAGATGCTGGCCTGGACTTCTCCGATGTGGGCGCGGTCTAAGAGGAGCATGCAGAGACGTGACTGGCCGATACCACCGCCGATGGAGTATGGAAGCTCGCCCTTGAGAAGCATCTGGTGGAACGGAAGGTTCTTTCGTTCTTCGCAGCCAGCCTTTTTGAGCTGCTCGAGGAGGCTCTTCTCGTCGACGCGGATGCCCATGGAGCTGATCTCGAGGGCACAGCCGAGGGTCTCATACCAGAAGAGGATATCACCGTTCAGTTGCCAGTCGTCATAGTCCGGTGCACGGCCATCATGCGGCTCACCGTTTGACAGCTTGTCGCCGATCTTTGAGATGAATACACAGCCGTGCTCCTTTGTAATCAGGTTTTCGCGCTCCTTCGGGGTCTTATCCGGATACATCTTGAGAAGCGTCTCGGAATCGATAAAATAGATGTCATCCGGCAGCTTCTTCACAGCCTGCGGATACTTGTACCAAACCTCATGCTCCATATGCTTGATGATGCGGAAGATATTCCGTACCGTCTTTTCGAGCGTTTCCGTCGTTCTTTCTTCCTTCGTGATGACACGTTCCCAGTCCCACTGGTCGACGTAGATGCTGTGGAGGTTATCGAGCTCCTCATCCCGCCGGATCGCGTTCATGTTTGTGTACAGGCCTTCACCCGGCTGGAAGCCATACCGCCCGAGTGCCATTCTCTTCCACTTCGCAAGCGAATGAACAACCTCGACGGTCTCACCCGGCCACCACGGCACATCGAAGCTGACCGGCCGCTCGACACCATTCAGGTTGTCGTTCAGTCCGGTGCTCTTCGGCACAAACAGCGGCGCCGAGATCCGGCTTAGGTTCATCTCCCTGCCGAACTCCTTCTGAAAGGTGTCCCGGATGTACTTGATTGCCTCCTGCGTCTCCCGCACGGTAAGACGCGGATCATAGTTCTTCGGAATGATCAGTCCCATAGTTATACTCCCCTTTTTGCGGTTTCCCGCGTGTATTGTTTCTAAAAGGCCCTTTGTACCTCCCCATACGCCAATGCTCACATACAGCACATACATCGGGTTCTTTTATGACCAGAAAATACTTGAAATCGTCGATGCCTGTTCATCTCAAGGTCCGGAATATCATGATAAAAGTACCATTACATCGCTTCGAGATCTTTGATGAACATCTCATAGTAGTCATCAGACCCGCGAAGCAGTGGTGAGTTTTCCCCGCCGCCATTGGTGCTCCGCCGCATCGCTGCATAATACTCCTCGCCGGCTGAGATCAGGTCCATCTCGTACAGTGGAAAACCGCACTCCGTGCAGATCCTGCAGAAATCTGCGACGGCTTCCTTTGAATGCTGTGTTGCAATCAGTTTCTCCCGAAGCGCCGGATCCCTCTCCGCGAGATGCTTCATAGCTTCGAGAACCTCTTCCACTGTCATAGTATACCTCCTTGAAATTCTTCTGACCTATCGCAGAATTCATTCAGTCCTACCTTCTAAACACAATTTCTCCAGATCTGATTTTGAATATCTCAATCAGTTTACCATCTTTTCCGACAAAACAAGATACCGAAATCTTCTGTGCAGTATAACCGCAGTGCATGATTTATCACAATATCTCATGACAAATCATGATGAAAGGTATTTTCTGAGATATCACAGTTTTTCAGAAAACCAAATGAATGGTGTCTTCGCCATGTCAGGTTGTGCCGTAAAGGTAAGCATTGTGCCAGTACCCGGTTCCGGGAATGACAGTTCGTTGCAAAAAAGTCCAAGCTCGTCCACCTTCAGCCGGCTTCCATATTTCCCATCGCCTGCAAGCGGATGCTTCCTGGATGCGAATTGCACGCGGATCTGATGAAACCGTCCGGTGAAAAGCTCGACCCGGCACAGCGCTATTTGTTTTCCGCCCTCTCTTTTTTCTTCTAACTTTTTTACTTCTTCCTTATCTGCGCATGTCGGCTTTTCCATCAGATTTTCAGGTTTCTTCAGGTAAAGCTCCGATTCATCACGATCTGATTGCAATCCCTTGTCGCTATCACCAGATAGCGCCTTCGATACAATCACCTGATATGCGAGCTTTGCTTCCTTCACGCCCTTCCGCATCTGCTTCACCGGAAACATCTTTTGCTTGCGGCTGTCCTTAAACAGGAGGTCCGTCCACTCGCCCTCTGCTTCCACCGGCACACCTTCGCACACCACGAGATAGCTCTTCTTCAGTTGCTTCTCCTCGATGTATCGTGAGAAAACGCCTGCTGCCTTATCGCTCAATGCATACACCAGGAGGCCACCCGCTGCGAGGTCAAGCCGATGCACACAGTAGATGTCATGAAATCCGTACTGCTTCTTCAAAAGCTCTGGAAAACCATGCTCCGCATCGAGTCCCGGTGGCTTGTTTACGACGATGTAGTCCTTGCCGCGATATATGAGACATCCGTCATTTTCTCCGCGATAAATTTCTTTATCATGATCACACATAAATACTCCTCGGTCTCATGTCCGCTGTGAAGTCGTATTTTCTGTTTCCTCAGTTGTATCGTTATTCTGTCAGCATGATGAACGCACCATTATTCCCACGCTGTCCCTTCGTGAAGCGATGACTGAAGAAAATGTCCGGATGGCAGTTCGTGCAAAGATCTGTCACAGAGATATTCTCCGGTCGAACGCCTGCATCCAGAAGCACGCGACGGTTAGCTTCCCAGAGATCCAGGTGATACTTGTGCTCACCGGCAGCGTTAATACCATCATCGTGGACGATTTCTGATGAATCCTTGTAAAATTCCTTTATGAATCGCTCCGCGACATCCTCCGATACCTCATAGCATTTCTTACAAATACTCGGGCCGATTGCGGCAATGACATCCTTCGGATCTGTACCATACGTCTCTTTCATTTTCTGCAGAGTCACAGCACCCATCCTGGCTACTGTTCCACGCCAGCCGGAATGAGAAGCCCCGATTGCATGATGCACCGGATCGATAAAGAGAAGTGGCACACAATCCGCCGCGAAGATGCCGAGCACAAGCTTCGGTACATTTGTGATGAGCCCATCCACATCCGTATAGTCTCGTTCTCGCGTAAGACCCTTGCCCGCATCCTCTTCTGTCACAACCCGCACATTCGTCGTGTGGGTCTGATGGCTAAGCACGATTCGATTCTCTGAAACCCCAAAAAGACACGCATAGCGATGATAATTCTCCCGTACACTTTCCGGCTTATCACCACGCAAAAAGCCAAAATTCATCGACCGGAAGATGCCCTCGCTCACACCACCTTCTCGCGTAGAGAACGCATGCTTCACATAAGAAATTTTCTCTAGTTTAGGAAAAGCATAGTACGGAATATCAGCCATACTTGCGACACCATCTTTGCTTGAATATTCAAAATGCCGAAGCGTCATCTTGTCCTTACTGTCTGATTTTTCTAAAAGAGAATTATGATTCATACTCATTCATTACCTTGTAAGCTTAAAAAGTCGATTCTTATAAAAAGATTGATAGGAGCGTATGTGATTCATCGAAAAACTCCAAAAAATACAATTAATTACAAAAAGCGGAAAGCTTTCGCTTCCCGCCTTAATCGTGACAGATCCGGGGATCGAACCCGGGATTCAGCCGTGAGAGGGCTGCGTCTTAGCCGCTTGACCAATCTGCCATCGTGTCGCCGTTTCAAGCGACTTGATTACTATAGCAAAGAGGTCTTTTCTTGTCAACACACTTTTAAAAAACTTTTAAAGTTTCGTTCTATAGACTAGTTTGTCTTTTTCTGGAACTTTTAAGGCGTCCATAGCCTGCTCAGAGGTCATATTTAAAGTTTCCATAAGATTTTTTATAGCTTTAATTATCGTTCTCTCTTCAGTTTCTACTCTAGTCTCTTCTCTTAAATCTTCCATAATCTGGCACATCTCTTCCCGCCCTTTCTGAGATTCCTTATAATATCTCACACGTTCCGCAAGTTCCTTGTTGTAAATATCGGCCGGATTCTTACACTTGAGATCGTGCATCAATCGGCCGATATCATCATGACCATGATAATCACCATTTACATATAGAATATGTGCTCCATCGCCGAGTAACTTTCCATTCATACGATTTGCCCAATCATATATATAATATGGTTCGCCTTCACCAAAAATATCGTGCTCAGTGATGAAAATAGTATATGTTTCCGGCAACTCCTCAAAATCCTGATTTATATCCAGGTTTTCTATATCAAGCACACTTGAATGATATCTTGCTCTTTTAGGTAAGGCGCCGGAATTCTCCTTCTGAATCTCAAGATCATACTTTCGATTCTTTGAGTCCGATCCATATACATCGAGGCAGACTGATCTTGCACCGGTTAACCGACAGAATATTTGTTTAAGGATGGTCCACTATCATCTTTATATTATTTCTAAAAGAGCCTGCTGTCATTTAACCGCTGGTGTAATTTTTTTCATATGGATGATGCAGTTTTTCCACTCACAAAAAGGGAAAGAACGAAATAAAGGGAAGTGATAAGGAGGTCAAAAAAAGCAAAGTCAACCACCTTCACCGACGATATCCGCGAATAAAATTTTATATTCCATTTCATCAGGCATAAATATTTTGGCATTCTGCTCCCATTCGCTCCGGTCACTGTAACGCTCCATAGACTTAAAGCAATAAGTTCTGGTTGTATTCTCACAGAAATCTTCTTTGGGTCTTCTCCGTGCATCGACCTTTTTATCGATTTCCAGGATCTGATTTCCGTAATTTATTGTAGAAGTCCAAAGAATCTCAATATCGTCCAAGCAGTCTCCTTTAAGACTGTATGAAGCAATACGATAGAAATCATCTTTGAACGTAATCCAGCGATAGTGAATTTCGCCTTCTTTTACGTAGAACTTACTTTCACAACCATACGCATTTTCAAGTGTGAAGGTCTGATTCTTCACGTAAAAAACCTTTTCTGTCAGAATTGTCGTATTCTGATCTTCCTGTACGATATTGAGATCCGGATCATGGCTATAATAATCTGTGACGATTTCTCCCGCCTTGGATTTCAGAAAGCGAGCTTTTGTATCATCGTCCCGCTCTCGTTCAAACCAAAGCCTTTGAAAGTCTTCAAGGTCTTCTGTAAAAAATGAGATGACTCCATCGCATGCAGCCCAGCAGTTCTCATCATAAAGTGTAATCTTATACATAGTTTCCCTTCATTATCTGCGTTCTTTTGTGACGATACATTCCTTAACTCTATTATACAGAAATCGAACAGCAATGCACTCAACGCTAGCTCGTTGAAGCATAGCTCTTAATGATGTGAAAAATGGCAGCATTTTGCTACTCATATTTTTCCAAAGCCCGACGATATTACATATAGAAAATAAAGGAAGGGAAGGAACCTTTCCTGGAAATGGCAAGGAGGCCGAATATGGAAGAGAGAAGCTTTGAGGACAGATGGATGGCAGCAGCGATCATCGCAGCGCTGTTCTGCATGAGCGGGTTATCGTTCGTGTTTATCTGAGAGATTGAAATCTGATCATTGATATGTAAAATAAAGACATAGCCTGAAGAGAAGTTCTCTTCGGACTATGTTTTTTATGGTATTTTTATGTCTTTTATAGTGATTTTTGTGAAGGTAAAAAATGTTGAAAACCGATAATAAGAAAGAACTTTTTGAATCTATGCCTGTTCCTAAGGCTCTACTGACCATGGCTGTGCCGACCATCATCAGTCAGCTGATCAACCTCATTTATAATATGGTTGATACGATTTATATTGGTCAGACCGGAGATGCTTACAAAACAGCTGCCGTGACGCTGGCCTTCACGATTTTTCTTTTCACGATTTCCTTTGGAAACCTGTTCGGCGTCGGTGGCGGCAGCTATATCGCGAGGCTCATGGGAAAGGGAGATACTGAAAAGGCAAAAAGTGCCTGCGCGTTTAGTTTTTACGGGGCAGTTTCCATCGCGCTGCTTTATTCTCTCATCATCGGTCTTTTCATGAATCCCATTCTCCTTTTCCTGGGTGCTTCTGAAAATACGCTGGAATTCGGGCGCCAATATCTCACCTGGGTTGTCGTCGTGGGCAACCTCCCGACCATTGTATCCGGTGCTGGTTCCCACCTGCTCCGCAATGCAGGCTATTCCCGTCAGGCTGGATTTGGTCTTTCGCTAGGTGGCGTCCTGAATATCATCCTGGACCCGCTGTTTATGTTCGTGCTTCTCCCGGATGGTATGGAGGTAACCGGTGCCGCCCTGGCGACGATGCTGTCCAATTTCATTGCCTTCTTCTACATAACGTTTACCATTCAGAAGCTTTCCCATGTCTCTCCGCTTAGCATCAAGCTCAGTGATTTAAAGAGGATCACGAAGGGAGATATTCGAAACATTCTTTCTGTCGGTCTTCCCTCTGCAGCCCTGACAGGTCTCTTCGATGTAGCCAATGTCGTCCTCAACGCGCTTATGGCTGCCCACGGCGACCTGCAGCTTGCTGCCATCGGTATCGTCATGAAAGCGGAACGTCTTCCGAATGCAATCAATGTCGGCATCGGACAGGGTATGCTCCCCATCGTTGCTTACAACTATACCTCCGGCAATCATAAACGTATGATGAAAACCATTTCCACCGCACGGCTCTGGGGCTTCGGCATTTCTGCCGCCACAATCCTGCTGTACGAAACCTTTGCGAGCCCGATCTGCAATCTCTTCCTCAATACAAATGCCGGAACCGATGCAGCTGCCGGTCTCCAAACGATTGCCTTTGCAATTTCCTTTTTACGAATACGCTGTCTGGCAGCGCCGGTTCAGTTTCTGAATTTCGAGACATCCTTCTGCATGCAAGCAGTAGGTTATGGATCCGGCACGTTCATCCACGCCTGTGTCCGGGAACTCGTCTTCTATATTCCGTTCATGTATCTCTTCAACCGGATCTTCGGTGAATATGGTCTGGCTACTGCCGTCGTGATCGGTGAATCATGTGGTGCAATCTTTGCTCTCCTGCTCTTCCGGCACTGGAGAAAGAAGCACGCGAAGCTGTAAATCCCCGTCAAAGAAAAAATACCAGGTCATATTTTCTTTTATTCAAATGGATTGTCTGGAAACGGAGCCTGATCTTTGGCCGTCATTATCTTCACTCCGCAGTCTATACAGGCTGTAGGCATGATACCTTAGTACATCATGATCGGCGACTGCAGGTTTCTAAGGAGTGCAACGATGCTCCAGGCTGCGATATCCGCATCCTTTGAGTAAATGTCTACATTGGCGCTGTAGCCGTCTGTCTCTGCGATGGCACACTGGCTGTCCCCGACGAAGCCGGGAGTCGCTGTGATCTTCGTGAAGGACTGCGCGGGGCCGATACCTGCAAGCGATGTCGCGACAGCTACGTTTACCTTCGTCGGAAGGACCTTGATTGCATCGTCTGCTGTGCCGTCAAACACATCCACATCTTCTTTAGCCTCTGTCAGGCCGTCCCGGTATACGGGTGTATTGCGAAGTGCTTTTTCGTTCTTATGGTTCCAGAGTCCGGTACGGATCGCCTGCTTCTTCGCCTGTGCCATCAGTGTAATCGTTTGAAGCGCATCGAAGCCACCGACGGCACCCGATGGAATATAAACGTGCGGCGCAGCATCACCGTATTTGCTTCGAAGATCAAGGATCGTGCCTTCTACTTCCTTACGAAACTTGTCATCCGCGAAAGCACCGATAGAAAGCGGCACTACATTCATGCCCCGCTTCAAGGCTTCGATGGTGATTTCCATCACCGCCTCGACAGAAGCTGCTTCTAAGAGAAACTTTGAATCGGTCTTGTGTGACATAAACCACTCTTTGTCTCCGGCAGAAGCACCTATACCGGCTTCTCCCGCTTCTTCCTTCACCTTGATAGCGTCTTCTTCCTTTCTGGAAATACATGTATCAAGCTGATACCCGGGGAGAAATCCATCACGGAAGGCACCAGCCAGAACCATCGCGAGATGGCCACCGCCGTAAATCGTGCAGCCGGTCAGTGATGTCTTCATCGTTTCATCCTTTGATTCTTTAATGAGTCCTGTATCTATCATATAAAAATCCCTTTCATTCTTTCCTGCATTCTCATGAAGGTACCGGTTTCCAAGAAGGAGCAGCTCTTGTGGATCAGTGATGATTTTTCGGCGGTTATCATTGATGACACGGATCTGAAAATCTTTGCCGAAAACCATCAGATGATGAAGGCAGATGGTAAGATCCTTTTTTGATTTATTCGTTTCAGCACGTCTTTTTGCTATCTCGAGAATATAAGAAGCACAGTTATCGCCACACGTGGAAGCATTGTATATACCCGTAGGCTTTTTATACATGAGAATCAGGGTCTTAACACCTCCGGAAAGGCCGGTTGGGGGAAAGGCGCCCATGATGTCGTTTTGAATGACATTTGCAGTGAGAACCTCCGAATGATCTACCCCTCGAATCATTTCCTGAACAAACGGGTCGCTCAGCCAGCTGTCCTGATAGGTGTTGTCGAAGTAAACACTCGTGTTATAAATTTCATCCGGAAGACTTCCGTAATAAACTCTGAGCATATTTATCCCCCAATTATGAGAAATTCCTTTTTATTCTAACACAAAACTTTTATCGTACCCGGATTTCTCTGATATATTTCATATCGAGCTTCTCTCTGTCTGTGAATTCGATGATGCGGTTCACGGCATCGATTCGCCGGATGGTGCCCTGCTTCGTCTGATAGGCGCCGCCGGCCTTTTTCTGATCCGGGATGAAGTACGTAATGCTGACAGCTGGTTGTTCTCCTGCGTGATCCATCAGGAACCGCAGCTTTTGGTTCATATCCTCCGTTTCTTCTTCAGAAAGCGGCATCCACTGGTCTGTCAGTCGTCCTGTCTCCGTTACCGCATCATCGTAGTCGGTTAAGGCTGCGAAAGGTGAGAACTGTGCTGCTCTCTCCTCCATCGTCATCTGTGGATGCGTCCGGGAGACGTGGTGTGGGAGATTGATAATATCGTCATATTTTCCCATATTTTTCCTCTACGCTTTGTGCCCGCCGATCTGCTTGTTTCGCTCACGTCCGGTCGCGCCGTCCTCGAAATTGATGCCCCGGAGGATCGCATTGTTCCCGAACTTCTTCCGGATATCGAGCATCGAGCTTTGCAGCCGCTTCTCGCGTTCGAGCTTCTCTTTGGCCTCTGTCTCTTCCTTCTCCTTCACCGCATAATCGGTAAAAAGATCGAGCTGCTGAAACGCTGTGCTTTCCCTCTCTTTTTTCCGGCTTTCCACCTCTGTCATCACATGGCAGGCCGTGATCCCGACCCGACGGATGTAAAGCTGTGGATTCACCTCACGCTCATAGATCGCAACTGCTGCTGTAGCAGACTTCTCCTTTTAGCATTGACCTCCCGGACCTTTTCATTCACCTCAAAAAGCCGCGCCCGCCCCGGGATCCCATAGCTTTTCAGTGCAGGCGAAACAGCCAGACAGATCGTCTTTTCTGTCCGGCTGACATCCGCAACGACAAGATTCGTCGTCAAGGGATCGAGATTGCGTTCCATGCACTCCACCGAGGCATAGAAGCTCTTAAGGTCGATCGCGATATAGGTTCTTTTTTTGCTTTCGGATGGTTCTCTCATGCCCTTCCTGAAATCATATCTTACTAAGTCTCTCCTCCCTTGTATCTTCCAATGTCTCAGAATCAGGGATGCTGCCGAATAGTGAATGTGCTATTCATGCCTCATTGAAACTATGCTGCCATTCTCCGGAAAACTAACGCGATCCGTTGGTATACCGGGCCGAAAGACCAGAGGTGATCATCGACGCGGTCCATGCAGGAGCGCTCAACCTCAACATTATAATCATAGGGATGTTCGCCGGTGACAGAGGCGCGGGAAGCAGGCACCGGATCATCCGTCGGATACGGATCAAACAGCTGAATTCGCGATGCATGTAAGCCGGTGAGGAGCACATAATGCGGCACCTCCATGATGACCTTTGAGACCACTGCGCCCTGCTTTGACAGCGCTTCCCGGAGGATCGAGTTGTCCGTGCGGAGCGAATCATCGAGCAGCACATCCGACCGGAGAGACAGCTCATGCTGATTCGCGATGACATTGAAGCAGTCAGAAAACCGCATCATCGCATCGTCTGAGGTGCCGAAGGTAGACATTCTCATCTCAGTGCCGTGCGGATGATAACCATCGAGAGACAGGCGATTGATCATGATGAGGAGCTCCTGCGGCATCTCTTCACGCGGGATGAGATACATGAGGGCGTTTCGGAGCGAGGTCGGCCCGCAGTCATATTCACTGATCTGATATTGCAGTGGCAGTCGCATGTGCGTTCCTCCTCTCTCCCCTAACTAAAATACTTACTGTACTAGAAACTAACTTTTATCAATGAATCTATTTAAAAAGCTGACAAAGAGAACCGTCCCCGGTGTCACACTTCCGCCGTCATGAGATTCAGCACGATTTCGGCGCACTTCGCCATGTCGTGGATGTTTGTTGATTCGTTCACGGTGTGGCAGCCGTACATCGCACTTGCGAGTACAATGCCTCTGCCGCCGCGATAGACATAGGTACTGTTGTCACTGCCGCCGAAGGTGCCTGTGAGGCGTGGCTCTACACCGGCCTTTTTTGCCGCCGCAAGGAACCGCTTCACGACCGGCTCCTCCGGGTCAATCTCGTACCCGTGGATATCGATACAGTGTGTCACCTTCACAGTCGCACCGCGTTTTTCAGCCATCTCCTGTGCTGTTTTCTCAACCTTCTCCATCAGTGCTAATGCTGTCTCATGATCGCGAGACCGGAGCTCTCCGCCGAGATCACAGGTCGCGGGCACCGCGTTTTTGATCGTGCCGCCGGAGATGAGCCCGATGTTTAGAACCGTTCGTTCATCGACGCGTCCGACCGGCAGCGCCTCGATGATATCCGCCGCAATTGCAATCGAATGAATGCCTTCCTCCGGATGGAACCCGGCATGGGCGCCGCGTCCGACGATATGGATATCGAAGTCGATGATTGTCGGCTCCCAAAGTGATGCGGAGCCAATCGGCGCATCTAGGTCCAGCGTGTAGCCTTCCTTTGCTAGAACCTTTCCAAAATCGAACTGTGCACTGCCCTTTCCGAAGGCCTCCTCCGCGAAGCAGAATAGGAATTCGAGCGCCCGATGCGGCATCTGATTTTCTTTCAGCACATGTAGGCATTCGACGAGCTCTGCGATGCCCGTCTGATCGTCTGCACCGAGTACCGTATCGCCACCGGAATGGATCGTGCCATCCGGTCCAATCACGCATTTCCGCCCGCGCGCCGGCTCGACCGTATCCATGTGACACATGAAGAGGATCGGATCACCCGGCAGCGTGCCCTCAAGCCGACCATACAGATTCCCGGCTTCGCTCCCGTAGTAAGCATTCGCGTTATCCTCCGTAAGCTCGACGCCAAGCCCTGCGAAGGTCTCCTTAATGCTGTCAGCCATCTTCCTTTCATGGAAGCTCGGTGAATCGATTGCCACCATGTCCGCAAATGTTTGCAGCAGCCGCTCTTCATTGATTACTCCCATTTTACTCACCTCAAAGTTAAGTATAGGTCCTCGTAGAAGGACGGGTAGGAAATGCGGGTGCAGTCGGCGTCACGAAGCGTGATTTCGATTGGTCGGCCGGTGGCATCCTGCCCTGCGAGGAGTGACAGCACCGCAAAGGTCATCGCGATGCGGTGATCCTTCAGGCTGTCGACGACACCGCTACGAATGGCAGCACTCAAATCTTCACCATAGCCATCCAGTATCATGCCATCATCTGTTTCGAGCGCCGAAAGTCCGATTGCACGGAAGCCATCCGCCATCACCTTGATGCGGTTCGATTCCTTGACCTTCAGTTCCTGTGCGTCCTTGATGACCGTCGGTCCCTCCGCCGCAAGCGCCGCAACCATCACGACCGGCAACTCGTCGATGAGGCGCGGGATGAGAGCCCCGCCAATCTCCGTGCCGTGAAGCTGTGAATATTTAACATGTAAATCCGCGACCTCCTCCATACCGGACAGCCGTTCATTCACAAGCTCGATGTCACCGCCCATCGCACGGTATACATCGAGGATGCCTGCCCGTGTCTCGTTAATGCCTACATTACGAATCAAGAGGTCAGAGCCCGGCACAATCAAAGCGGCTGTGATAAAATATGCCGCCGACGAAATGTCACCGGGAATTGAGAGCGTTTCGGAGAAAGCATTAAGCTGATTCGCAGGCTGAATCGTGATCTCTGCTCTTCCATCCGAAAGCTTCTTCGTCGAAACCTCCGCACCCAGCGCGCGTAGCATCCGCTCACTATGATCCCGTGAAAGCGACGGCTCGATCACGGTCGTCTCGCTGTCCGCATAGAGACCGGCAAAAAGAATCGACGACTTCACCTGCGCACTTGCGACCGGCGACTCATAGCGGATGCCATGGAGCGGCTGCCCTTTTATGATGAGCGGCGCGCAGTCATTGTCGTAGCGGGATGTGATGTCCGCACCCATGAGCCTAAGCGGTGTCATAATCCGCTTCATCGGACGCTTCTGAATGCTTGCATCGCCCGTCAACTCCGAAGAGAATATCTGCGCAGCCAGAATACCTGAAATGAGCCGCGTCGTCGTACCGGAGTTCCCGCAGTCGAGGATTTCCTCCGGTGCCTTCAGACCGTGCAAACCAACGCCATGCACAGTGACTTCTTTTTCATCATCCGAAATTTCGATCGGCACGCCCATCGCACGGAAGCAGCCGATCGTCGAAAGACAATCCGCGCCATTCAGAAAGTCCGTGACATGCGTTTCTCCATTTGAAAGCGCACCGAGCATCACTGCCCGGTGCGATATACTTTTATCTCCGGGAACGCTCATCGCGCCCCGGAGACTCTTTGATGTACCATGCAGAATCTTGTCCATCTGTTGGTATTCCTCTCATATCATTTGATAACTGTTTTCTGAACGCCTCATAGGCATCCGAAAGAATCTCAGTCCATCGATGAAGTTTGTTCCTTCAGCCCTCTTCAGCTAATTGCATGAAGGAAGGATTAGTCAATATAGCCCTTCATCTCGATGTAGTTCCGCATGAGAACCTCCATCTCGTCGTAATTGATTCTCGAGGCGTTGATCATGAGGTCATAGCTGTCCGGCTTCATCCAGTCCTCACCGGTGTAGTACTTGTGATAATCGATTCTTTCCTTATCGATCTTTTTGATGCGCTTGAGAGCTTCGACCTCATCGACCGCACAGTAATCCATGACACGCTTCGTTCTTGTCACAAGGTCAGCATAAACGAAGAAATCGACATGCTCGATCTCCGGTGTCTCGGAAAGAACATAGTTCGAGCAGCGGCCGGCAATGATGCAGGTTTCATTGGCTGCGATCTCGCGGATGACCTCGGCCTGGAAGCGGAAAAGATTCTCCGGCGATACGATGTTATCCGTTGTATCTGGCTTGCCGAGATTCGGTGTCAGATTGTTGATGATTTTATAAAGAATGTTATGACCCGCTTTTTCGTCGGCCATACGGAAATATTGCTCACCGATGGCGGTACGCTCCGATGTGAGCTTGATGATGTCATTGTCATAAAAATGGATGCCGAGGTCCTCTGCGAGCTTCTTGCCTACGAGACGTCCGCCGGATCCATACTGTCTCCCGATGGTGATTACGAACTGCTTTTTAATCATATGCTGCCTCCTTATCGACCGCGCGGGAGTGCCCCTTGCGATGCCTTCTGTCTACCATAGTTATAACTTTTTCATGGGTTTTACGCAATGGGGATTTTTTCAAACGGACGCGACATGACTCCGCAGAAGGCACGTCGCTGTTTATATTTATACTCCTTCCTCGGTGGAAAGTAGAATGCGGTCGTTGTTCAGCTTTTGGCCGGCTGTCGAGGCAAATTTTTCAAGGAGGTCTTCGACGGTGAGGGAGGCGCGTTCGGCTCCCTGGGTATCGAAAACGATGTGGCCGGCATCCATCATGATGGTGCGGTTACCGAGCTCGAGGGCCTGGTTCATGTTATGCGTGACCATGAGACAAGTGATGTGTCGCTCTGCGACGATGGACTTCGTGAGATCGAGAACCTTTTTAGCCGTCGACGGGTCAAGGGCGGCGGTATGCTCATCGAGAAGCAAAAGCCAGCGCCTGTCGCTGACCGCCGGACAAAAGTCCAACCGGCTGCTTCATGCGGTCTTCAAGTCCCATATCAAGGAGAGCAAGCTGTTCACGGAAATAGTCCTTATTCTTTTTCGAAACATGGCTGAACAGATTATGCGTTCCGCCGGAAGCCCGGAGAAAAGCCACCGACAAATTCTCTTCGATCGTCATATGCGGCGCCGTGCCCATAAGCGGATCCTGGAACAGCCGACCGATCACCTTACTCCGGACATGCTCCGGCACGAAGGTGATATCCTCATCATCCAGCTCGATGAAGCCCGAATCTGTAAAAAAAGAGCCCGCGATCGCATTAAATAAAGTTGACTTACCGGCACCATTGGACCCGACGATCGTCGCGAAATCACCATCCCGAAGCTTCAAGGAGAGATCTTCGATTGCCTTTTTCTCGTTCACAGTTCCAGCGTTAAATGTTTTAAATATGTGCTCAATATTCAGCATGCAGTCATCTCTCCTTTCTTCATTATATTTAGCGGCAACACGAATGCCGGTTCAACCATATTAAACATTTCTGCTGCCTCCCCTCTTCATCTCCTGGCGAAGCCGGATCTCCTCACGTTGCTTCACACGGAAGGAAATCAGCTCCTTCGCCCGCGGCGATGCGATCGCGATTGCGACGATGACCGCCGACACCAGCTTGAAGGCCTCCGTCGGCACATTGAGCCGGAGTGCGATTGAAATGACGAAACGATAGAGACAAGAGCCAAGCACGACGAAAATGAGCCGCTTCATCATTCCCCGCTTTCCGGAGAGCGACTCACCGATGACGAGCGACGCCAGCGCCACCGTCACCATACCTGTACCGAGATTAATATCACAGGTTTTGTTATACTGCCCGATGAGCGCACCAGCAAGACCGGTGAACGCATTGGACACACAGAGCCCGACCGTGATCGTAAAAGACGGATTAATCGAAGAAGCCCGCACCATCGCAGGACTATCACCCGTCGCCCGAATCGAAAGCCCCAGCGTCGTCCCGAGAAACCAGTGAATCACGAAGATTCCAATGCCTACAACAAGCAAAAGAAGAATCAGCGTACTCCAGTCCGTCCAGGCCTTCGCATCACTCAGTCCCTTCCAGAGAGAAAACATCGTGTCCGTGCCGAAGATGGAGACATTGGAACTAAAGCCCATGACTGCAAGATTAATCGTATAAAGACCGGTATTCACGATAATACCGGCCAGAATACTCTCAACTCCGAATTTAGTCTGCAGAAGCGCCGTCACAAACCCCGAACACACCCCGGCAGCCATCGCCGCAAAGATTCCAAGAAAAGGATGCCCCGCGATCGTCACCACCGCCGAAGCCGCACACCCCAAAGTGTAACAGCCATCCGTCGACAGATCACAAATGTTCAAGATAGAAAAGCTAATAAACAATGAAAGTGCGACCAAGCCATAGATAAGTCCTACCTCCAGCGCTGTACGAACAATTCCAGCAGTCAAAAATCCAGTCACAAAAACCTCCTATTAATCAAAAAGACCGGCCTGCCCAAAGGGCAGGCCCTAAAAGCCTAAAATTTAGTTGTTGAACTCCTTTTGCGTCGTCGTCTCAACGATCTGTGTGCAGAGCGGCCCGAAAGCCTCCTTTACCTTATCAAGATCATACCCGATGGCTGCACAAGTATCCGTATTGATCGTCGCGATACCATTGTCAAAGGTCTCAACCGAAACCTCCGCCGGACTCTTCCCATTAAGAAGAATATCCGCAACCATATCCGCTGTCGCCTTACCAAGATTCGAATAATCGACACCATACCCACAGAAGCCGCCATTCAGCGCGAAGGAATCAGCGCCGGCATAATGCGGGATCTTTGCATCCTGAAGCTTCTCATAGAACGCAAGCTCCGCTTTCTGAATCGTGTTATCAGTCGGCGTAAATACCGCATCGACACCCTCAGCGATCAGCGCATCTACAGCCTGCGAAACCTCATCCGTCGTCGTACCGGTTTTCTCGATATACTTGATACCCTTGCCATCCAGATACTTCTTCGCATCCTCAATCGGCACTGTCGAAGAATCCTCGGACTTCGAATACAGAAGTCCGACATAATCCACGTCCGGATTTGCTGCCAGCATGAGATCCATGATTGCGTTCGTATTCAGGAAATCCGACGTACCAGTGATGTTTGCACCAGGCTTCTCCATGGAGTCTACAAGCTTCGCAGATACCGGATCAGAAACTGCCGAGAAAACGATCGGCAGGTTCGTCCCTTCTGCTGCGGACTGCGCGATCTGTGCCGCCGGTGTCGCGATCGGTACGATGACATCAACCTGATCCGAAATCAGCTGCGCTGCAATCTGATTCAGCGTCGTCGCATCGCCCTGGCCATTAAAATCATAATCTTGATAATCAAATGTCACACCCTCTTTATCAGAAAGCGCATCAAGCTCCGCCTTAAGATTATCCGCGATCTGATTTAATGACGGATGATCCATGAACTGCATGATACCAACCTTATATGTTTGGCCGGCATGTGCACTGCCTTCTTCCTTCGCAGCCTCTGTAGCTGCCGCTGTCGTCGCTTCCGCCGCTGCAGCTGTTGTCGCTGCTTCCGTTTTCGCCGCTTCCGTCGCAGCTGCTGTCGTAGTCGATGCACTTCCCGAGCCACAAGCCGAAAGAGCTGCTGCGACCATCGTAGTTGCCATTGCCATTGCCATCATTTGCTTTTTCATAAGTTTCTTCTCCTTCAATTTAGGCGTTTCGCCGAGATTTGCTGGAGCCGACCTCTTCAGGCTGCTTTCGGTCCTCGTGATCCAATGCTTCCTTCATGCACCCTTCCGCAAAAATTCCACAGACGGCGCTTCTTAGAAGCGCTCGTCGGAAACCTTTACAAAAAGAAAAGCCTCACGCAGAACACTCTGCGTGAGGCGAATCAACATGATCCGTGGTACCACTCACATTACCCTAAGGTCTCTCTTCACATACCAGCATATGTGCTGCCTGATAACGGTGCAGATCCGTCAGCCACTACTCTGTTCACAGCTGCCCTCCGAAGTCCATTCACCATGAGAACCCATACCGGATTTCCATCATCACCGGCTCTCTCTGATATCGCCTCATGACTACTTCTCTTCATCAATGGTTT
>OMZX01000075.1 GCA_900315665.1 uncultured Eubacteriales bacterium | reverse complement strand
TGCCTGGTGGGAAACAAACTCTTCGATGAAGGACTCCTGATCCTTCTGCTCCAGCACGTGGTACTCCGCCTTCTTCTTTTCCTTCAGCTTTTCAAATTTATTGACGTCAATGTTCTGAGCGATGACCTCCTGTTTCTTTTCATCCGCCCGCTTCTCAAGCTCGACAAGCCGCTTCTTCTCAAGCTGGATCTGCTTGTCCTCCCGGTCGATCAGGTTCGAATACAAAAGGAACTTCTCGATCGGGGCACCCTGCTCCTTCACATGCTGGAACTCATCCTGCAGGGCATCCCGCTTCGCCCGAAGGTCGCGGATTTCTGCCTGCTTCTCCTGAACAGCACGCTCGCGCGCCGCATACTGCTCCTTCAGGTCATCGAGGATCCTCTGCTCATAGTCGAGGACGCTTTCCAGATTGTAACGGAATTTTTTCATCAGTGTGCCCTCAAAACGACGTCTTTGTTTTAACTATGACGTAAACGTATCAAAATGTCAATGTTTTTTTAATTTTCTCCTCAAAACATGTACTCGTTTTCGATTTTTTAATTTTTAGACCTTTTTAGCGTAATCCTCGAGCATGTGAAAAAATCCAACTATATGAACTATCTCTCCATCAATTCTAAAAATAAAAAGATACCTATAATGTTCAAGTTTTATTTCATGATATCCTTGCACGGCAAGATAGGAATCATCGCATTCTCCAAACGTATCTGCTCTCTCTGACAAAATAGTGTATGCATCTTCGATGTCATCTGATAATTTTCCGGCTGTCTGAGGGCTTTTAAATTCGTATAAGATATATTCGATACTGTGGCTGATCTGCGCTTTAACTCTGGGAGGAATATCCAGCTTAAATGCCATATTTCTTCCTCATCTCATGCAATGCTTCAAAAGCGTCCTGTGTATTTCCGGTTCTTATTTCTTCTTCAGCTGCAGCTAACTCATCATAAATATATTTTCTCCGATTCATTCCTTCATACACTTCCATACTCATAACAACCATATCACCATATCCATTTTTAGTAACATAGATAGGCTCTATCGATTCATGACACATATCTGATATTTTTGATGTATCCTTCAAGTCTTTGATCGGAATGATTTGTGGCATAATTATCTCCTTTCTATGGAATAAATATACCATGAAACATATTTTTCTGACAATATAATTTTTAGCAAGGGCTTCACCCGACAATCTGCTTCATGAGTTCGACCGTCTCGTCGTAGGTGAAAGCCTCTTTCGTGCCTTGCTTCATCATCCACCGCGCGGTTCGTCCCCTTTTTGTACGCGCCGATGTTGATGAGGTCAGCATTTTTCTGATACAGGCCCAGGATATTTCGCATGCGCGCCGCGTATTTCTGGTGATTTTCGTCGACGATCTCGACCATAAGTCGGGACACGCTCATGCCAATGTCTATGGCGGGGTAATGGTTCTGCGCCGCGAGGGCTCTTGACAGCACGATGTGGCCGTCGAGAATACCACGGACGGTATCGGCGATGGGCTCATTGGTATCATCACCTTCGACGAGCACGGTATAGACGCCGGTGATGGAGCCCTTCGTAAACTGGCCGGCCCGCTCGAGAAGGCGCGGGAACTCCGCATAGATGGACGGCGTGTAGCCACGGGCGATCGGCGGCTCACCGGTTGCGAGGCCGATCTCACGCTGCGCCATCGCATAACGGGTGAGGGAGTCCATCATGAGGAGGACGTCGAGGCCCTGGTCCCGGAAATATTCTGCAATGGTCGTCGCGACAAGCGGGCACTTGAGTCTTAGCATCGCCGGCTGATCCGAGGTTGCGACCACAAGAACAGTCCTGGCCATACCTTCCTTGCCGAGATCCTTCTGGGCGAATTCGAGCACCTCACGGCCACGCTCGCCGACGAGCGCGATCACGTTGATGTCCGTCTTTACATGCTTTGCGATCATACCCATGAGGGTCGACTTGCCGACACCGGAGCCGGCGAAAATACCGATACGCTGTCCCTTGCCGATCGTGTTGAGACCATCGATCGCCTTGATGCCGAATTCAAGCTTCGAGCGGATCGGCGGACGATCCAGCGGATTCGTGTAGCCGGTGTTGACGGTGTAGTTCAGCGCATTCTCCGGGAAGGCTGCGCCGCCATCGATCGGCTGGCCCATCGCGTTAATGATACGGCCCTTCAGGAAATTGCCGACCGGGATCTGCAGACGACGATGTGTGTTCCTCACGAAAGCGCCGGAGGTGATGCCGCTCGTCGACTCATAAGTCATGAGCTGGATCTTGTCCTCCTTGAAGCCGACGACCTCCGCCGGCACATCCCGGCCAAGCTCGTCATTATGGATCATGCAGATGTCGCCGATTGATGCCCGGTCGCCTGAAGACTCCATCGCCATCCCGACGATGTTCTCGATCTTCCCGATGTGGCCGACCGTCTCGGTCTTTTCGATGACCTGGGATAATTTCTCGAACATGCTTTCCGTCCTCCTTCCTTCCGCGGCTGATGGATTTGGGGTTGGCCTAGTTCCATCAGTCGTCACCCGCAAGCCTTTCTCCTAATGTGGCTGATGGATTTTGAATATGACCAATTCCATCTGCCAGTCGGGCCGGTGCGTCTAGCGCACCGGCCCTAATTCATCAACCCTCTTCGCTATCACCGCCGAGCGGCACGCTCTTCACGGCTTGCTTCACGTTTTCGAGCTGAGTATCGACGCCGATGTCAATCATCTCCTGCGGCGTCTCGATCACGACATATCCCGACTGCTCCTTGTCCATGACGACAAACTTGATATTATCGGAAACACGGTACAGCTCACGCGCGACATCCTCATCGACCTCGACGAGCCGGTCATAGTCCACCTTATCGATATAAATCTTGATCCACTCCGTCTTGTGCAGCTTCTCGACCTCGGTCACAATCATCTTTTTGATGACCTCGCCCGACGTCCCGAGCGAAACATGGATGACCTTCTCCGCGATCGTCAGCACGACATCCTTCAGCTCCTCAAGATACCGCTGGAAGCTCTCCTTCCGCTCCTGCTGGATCCCGTCAATCGCCCCTGCCACCGCAGTCTCCCACTGATTGATCCGCTCCCGATAAATCGCGTTCGCCTTCTTCTCCGCCGCATCCTCACCATCCGCGAGCCCCTGCTGATAGCCATCATTGTAGCCCTTCTCCTCGGCGTCCTTTTTAATCTGCTCCGCCTCGGTTCTCGCCTCTTCAAGCATCCGATCCCGCTCAGCCTCAGCCTCCGCAAGCATCTCCTTCGAAGCCCGCTCCGCCTCCTTCAGCTCAGCCGGCGACACATCCTTCCCGCCGGCACTGCCATCACTTCTATCGCCAATGCTTCCATCCGCCGCATCATCACTTCCCGCTGCAGCCGATGCCGCCTTTAGAAACTCCTCCTGCGAAAGCTCCACCTCAGAGACAGGCACAACCCCCGGCCGATATATTCTAAATTTTGCCATACGCCTGCCTCCTTTCACTACCTTTTTCAACGGCGTCGAGGACACACCCTCTATCGCATTTAAAAACATAAGAGCCCGGATGGAACCCTCGGCCCAGTGGGTGCCTGCGTGGTCCGAATGGAGCAGCTGGATGGGCACCCGTACGAACATAAAGCCGAAAGTCCCAGCTAGCCAACCAACACGAGCAGGGTAAAAAATCCGGGTTACAACCCCGGATTTTTTAGACCCATTGAAGGAAAAATCCCTTCAAGGATTTTTCCTGAATTGGGTCGGCCCAGCTCGTGATGGCTGGATAGCGCTAGGACTTTCGAGTGTGAGCTAGGGTGCCCATCCAGCTACTCCATTCGGACTGCGCGGGCGCCCACTGGGCCGAGGTTTCCGGCAGGCTCGCAGGATTTACACGATGATCGTGTCCTCGCCGCCGCCCTTCGAGATGATGACTTCGCCCTTGTCCTCGAGCGCCCGGATGAGATTAACGATACGCTGCTGCGCTTCCTCAACATCCTTAAGCCGCACGTTCGACGTCATCTCCATATCGGACTGCACCGACTCGGCCTCTCGTTTCGACATGTTGTTCAGGAAGATCTCCTTCATCTCGTCCGACGCTGTCTTCAGTGCAAACACAATATCCTTTTGGTCCGCATCGCGGATGAAGCGCTGTACCGAACGATCGTCCATCGTGAGAATATCCTCGAACACGAACATCTTGTCGCGGATATCCTTCGCAAGATCCGGATTCGAAACATCGAGTTCGTCGAAGATCTTCTTCTCGGATGAACGATCGATATGGTTCATGACATCCGCCACGTAATCGATACCACCGATATTCGTGTTGTCCTCACTCGTGATGATGGTCGAGAACTTCCGCTTCATTTCCTCTTCGACGATGCTGATCGCCTCCGGGCTGACACGATCCATCGTCGCCATGGCTGCGACAGTCGGAATCCGCTTCTCCTCCGGCAGATTTTCAAGCACCTGTGCGGATTGCTCGGCCTCCATGTAGGACATGATGAGTGCAATAACCTGCGGCCGCTCGTTTTGAAGCAGCGACAAAAGCGCCTTCGGGTCGCCCTTTGAGAAGAAGTTGAAAGGCTTCGAAGCAAGCGTCTTCGATACCTTGTCGAGGAGGTTCTTCGCCGTCGTATCGCCGAAGGCCTTTTCGAGGACGGATCTCGCATAGTCGAGACCGCCATCCGTCATCATCTTGTGCGTGAGACAGAGCTTATAGAACTCATCGAGCGTATCCTCGACCTGCTGGTTCGTCGTTTTACCGAGACGGGCGACCTCGTAGGTGATGTCCTCGATGTCCACCTCATTCAGGTATTTATAAATTTTTGATGCACGGTCAGAGCCCATCGCCACGATGACAAGCGCCGCCTTCTGCTTCTGCGTCAGCTCCTTGATTTCCTGATGGGCATGTTTGTTCGCAACCTTCTCGAGAGCTTCCTGCCCGTCCTCGACTGCCTGTCCGCCCGCGCCATACGTCGTATCCATCTGTATGGTATCCTGCGCTTCGTCCGCCATGGTCTCTCCTTTCTCCAATGCTTATTTATGAACCGGCGCTCTTGCGGCGGTTCTTCGCCTGGGCCTTCGCCTGCTCTTCCTCTTCACGGATCCAGCCCTGCAGGAGCTTCGCAACAACCTGCGGATTGTTATCCACAAAGTCGCCAATCGCCTGCTTCAGCTTGTTGCCATGCTCCATTGCTTCGTTTGTAACCTGCTCGGCGCCGATATCGTCCTCCGGCTCCTTTTCCTTCTCTGCCACGAGTCTCTCCGCTTCCTCGGCTCTCCGCTTTGCTTCGTCGAGCTCGGCCTGGGCCGCAGCCTCTCTTGCTTCGGCCTCGGCCTTCTCCTTCGCGATCTTCGCAAGACGCTTCTTCTTCCGTCTCCGGTGGATGAGAATAAACAGCAGCAGGAACAGAAGCGTACCCGCCGCGATACCGATCCACGCTGCGATCGGCCAATCCGGAAGTCGTCTCCTCCGCCTTCTTCTGGGAGGCACGGATGATGGTAATCTTGTTCGCAGCGTTTGTCCGGTCAATGCCGGCGGCATCGGCTGCGAGATTGATTAAGTCAGCCTCGGGGATCGAGGTGTCGTCCGTATCGACGACGACCGCGACCGTCGCGTTCTCGAGAACGCCGGCCGGGATCTCACGCTGCTGCTTCAGGATATTATAGAGCCAGTCACGGGTCGCTGAGTTGTTCCAGTAGCCCTCGACCAGCGTTCCGTCGCCAGTCTGATACGTGTAGCGCGGGGTGTCAGCATTGGCATCCGAGCCTACTACGCCGGCCTCATTGTCGTTTGTTGCGCCGGAATTTTCGCCGGCCACTTCCTCATGGCTCAGGAGGCCTTCCTTGTCGGTCTCGGAGGTCGTCGCGGGAACGGAATACTGGGTGTTCTCCTCGATGAGCTTCTCCATGTTGAGCGTGCCCTTGACGGAGACGGCGATGTTTTCGGAGCCATAGAGCTTCGCGAAGACGCGGCGGACATTGTTCGCCATGTTGTTTTCGACGAGGGTCGTCAGCTCCTGCACCGATGTGCCGGTCGAATCGCTGTCTGTCTCGGTATCCGAACCAACCTCGGACATCGTGGCAGCATCGAAGACGGAAACATTGGTGAAATTCATGCCCCGGACGGAGCGGGCGATGAGGTTTTTGATGGCGTTTGCGTTTTTGACGGTGAGGGTGCTGTCGGACTTCATGGTCACGACAACGGATGCCGTCGCATCGACGGTTTCCGAATCGCTATTCAGCGCGTAGTTTGAATCTGTGCCGGTCGCGATCGTGACACGGGCGTCCTGGACGCCGTCGAAGAGACGGATGGTCGCACCGAGCCGGTCCTGCAGATCATAGAGAGTGTACTGCTGTTTGTCGGACTCGGTCGTCATGAGGCCGGCGTTCGAGATGTACATGCTGTACGTGAAGCCGCTCTTCGGATAGCCCTGGGAAACGAGAGCCGCTCTCGTTTGATCGACGCTTGTGTCCGGGATCCGGATGGAACCGGTGCTTGCGTCGTAGGTGTACTCGATGCTCTGATCCTGCAGGTACGTGACGATCTGCTGGGCTTCGTCCTGGCTCAGTCCCGTGAACAGCGTACTATATACGGTTTTTTTATTTGAATTTAAGGCGACGACAGCCACGATCACGCCGATCAGCGTGACGCTCAGGATAGCGATGAGAAGGATCCTAGTCCTCCGTGTCATTCGATTCCAGGCTTCTCTTACTGCCTTCAGTGCATTGTTCAATCGGGTCGCTCCAGTATAGTAATTTTGGGATATTTAAAGACAGCTTTAAATTTTCCCCTTATCTACACTAGTATACCAAAAATCGGAAAATATGGAAGATGTGGATGAAAAAGATGTACGCAAAAGAGGGCCATGACACCCTTTGGTGCTCGACCCTCTTTGCTATAGCATGAGATGCATAATCCCGGCGCGGAATGCCGGAATTAAATCTGCATCTGGATCAGCTGCTGATAAGCCTCCAGGGATTTGTTTCTCAGGGTAATGAGGAGGTCAAGGCTTACAGCGGCTTTAGCTTCTGCGATTGGTAAGGAATGGGTATCCTCGAGCTGGCCGGTTGCGAGAAGATACTGTTTGTTCTCGACGTCCTGCTGTGTGGATTCAACGTTGTTCACGGCCTGCTGGAAGACGTCCTTGAAGAGGACGGCGCCCTCAGACTCCGTGTTCTTCGGATTGATGGCCCGTTCCGCGATGTCAGAGATCGACCATGACTTCATGGGAGTGATAAATTGTGATGTCTCCGGTAAGTACATGGCTTTTCGATCCCCTTCGTTTCGTTTCAACGTGGTGTGGCGCTTCTAGCGTCTTCCACGGTCTCGCTCGGATCGGCCTGCTTCGCAGTGCGCTCCTCGCGGTACGTAAGTCGGACTATAACAAAGCGGATTTTAAGAATCAATAAAACTTGTCCACAAAATGAAGTTTAAAAAATGCGCGTTTTCGCGGGCCCGCTGTTGCAAAAAGGGCCTCCGCTTATTTGCGGAGGCGTAAAGATTTCGTAAGAATTTAAATTGTGTAAAAAAAGGCCTCCGCACTTCGTGCGGAGGCCTCAGCAAGCTCTTTATCAGCAGGTAATCTTGTCTACCATGCCCTTGAGGGTTGCGGCGTGATCTGAAAGCTCCTGGCTGGAGGCCGAGGACTCTTCGGCGGTTGCGCTGTTCTGCTGTACAACCTGGGAGATCTGCTCGAGGCCGGTCGTGAGTTCGGCGATAGACTTCGCTTCACGCTGCATCGCATCGGCGATCTCTGCGACCTTCAGCTTCGACTGATCGGAATTTTCCTTGACTTCGTTGAGAGACTTTGCGGAATCGATCACCATCTTCGAACCATGCTGGATGGCCTGGATTGCAGATTCGATGAGGTCGGAGGTTTCCTTCGCGGCATCCGCGGACTTACCGGCGAGGTTACGTACCTCATCGGCTACGACGGCGAAGCCCTTGCCGGCTGCACCGGCTCTTGCGGCCTCAACAGCGGCATTGAGTGCGAGGATATTGGTCTGGAAGGCGATATCATCGATGGCCTTGATGATGTTCTCAATCTGATTCGACTTGTTCTCGATTTCCTTCATTGCATCGGAAACCTGACTCATCTTCTCATTCTCATCGGCAATCTTCGTGGCCACATTTGCAGAGAACTGCTCCACTTCCTTCGCGGAAGCAGCGTTCTCCTTTACCTTCTGAGACAGGTTCTGAATCGTAGCAGAGATTTCCTCGAGGGTCGATGCCTGCTCGGTTGCGCCCTGTGACAGCGCCATCGATCCGTCAGCGATCTGCTGCGAACCGCTCTGTACCTGACCGGCAACCTGATTCATGTTAATGAAGATATCTGCAAGACTCGAATTGATCTTGCCATATGCCTCGATAATTTCCTTATAATCACCGACGTATGCATCCTCAACCTGTGACTTCACGGCGAAGTTGCCGTTTGCCATATTGCCAAGGACATAGCAGATATCCGCGATAACCTGCTGGGTCTGCTCGGACATCTTCTTGACATCGCGTACCATGTCGCCGATCTCGTCCTTACCATACTTCGAGGTATCAACCTGCACATCGAAGTCGCCCTCCTCGAGCTTCCCGACGATCTTCTGCACAGCTGTAACGCCCTGCGTGATACCGGAAGCGAGACGCATGAAAATGATGATACAGAACACAATGACTACAACAGCGAGTACCACGAGGATGACGGACATCCGAGTGGTAATCTCCTGCCCAAGTGCGATCGTATCGTCTGCTTCCTTTTCAACCTGATCGCCGACAGCGCCTAGCGCCGAGACGAAATTTTCAGAGGTCTTTGCATTGAAACCATCATCGTAGGCGGTTTTTGCTGCATCGAGATCTCCGGCGGAAACCTGATCGATGATGGCATAAGCATCTGTCTTCAGGGTTTCCATCGCACTGGCCAGCGGATCTGTCAAAGACTTGTTTCCCATAAGATTACCAAGCTCTGTAATCTGGCTGTCCATCTTTGCGAACCGCTCGTCAAAATCAGCCTTCGTATCGTCCGGCTTCGTCGTGTCCGACTCATAAATCGTGAGGAGCAGACGCTTGTTGATCGTCTGGATATCCTTCCGGAGACTCAGCTCATCCTTGAGACAAACGAAGCCCGTCGAGCCGAAGCCGTTCATCAGGGAGCCCATCTTCATAAAGGAAGCATACGCAATCCCCAAAAGGACGACCACCAATGTCGCCATCACCACGAGCGTGGAGATGAACTTCTGCCGTAATTTCATGTTTTTCCACATTGCCATAATGCTGAAACGTCCCTTCCCGATCATGGTTTTTCCGCATGATCGCACTTATATAAAGTCTCTTCGACTTAGAATACCAAGAGTATTAGGAGATTTCATCCACATTTTTAAGTTTTCACGAAAGTATCATCCATGCTACGCCGTAAAGCGTATTTTTTCAATGCTTACTTCATGTGTCTCTGGCGGACGATTTCGTATGCCAGGACGCCGCACGCGACGGAGGCATTGAGCGAATCGATGTCGCCGTGCATCGGAATCGAGGCGGTCATGTCACACTTTTCTGACACGAGGCGCGACACGCCTTCGCCTTCGTTGCCGATGACGAGGCCGATCGGACCCCGGAGGTTCAGGTCGTACATCGAGGTGCCGTCCATATCCGCACAGACGAACCAGAGCCCCTGCTCCTTCAGCTCGTCGATCGTCTGCCCGATGTTCGTGACCTTCGCGACCTTCGTGTATTCGATGGCACCGGCACTGGCCTTCGCGACAGTCGAAGTCAATCCCACTGCGCGCCGTTCTCTAATGATCACACCGTGCGCACCCGCGAGGTTTGCAGTCCGGATCATCGCGCCGAGATTGTGCGGATCTTCGATGCCGTCAAGCACGAAGATAAAAGGCTCCTCACCCTTTTCGCGAGCGGTTTCGAGGATGTCTTCGACGGTGTAATAGCGGTAAGCCGCGAGGTAGGCGATGACGCCCTGATGGTTCGTGCGGAGGAGCTTGATACGCTCCTTCTTGTCACGGTCGGAGTTGTTAAGATTGCCACGATTCCCCCGCGCATCTTTGTTTCCCTCACCTCTATTAATTCCATTTCCAGCAGTTGTGCTATATTCATAGTCGCGGATACTATTTGTATCTTCGTTATAGGAATCGGAGTCACCTTGTCTGCCACCCCTTTCCCTTCTCTCACCGTCCAACTCTTCCCCGGCGATTTCATCGAGGCGCTGCTTCGGCACGAACTCCGGCTTCACGCCTGTTTTCTTCGCGAGGCGGAGGATCGTCTGGATCGGGCCGTCATTTAAGCCCTGCTGGATGAACAGCCGGTCGATGGTTTTCCCGGCACGAAGTGCTTCTGTCACCGGGTTTCTTCCTATTAATATGGATGTTTCGTCTCTCATTGTCTTTTCCTAGTGCTCTTTTCGTTTCGCAATATATTTTTGTAATTTACTCTTCTTCGGTTGGCAAGACTGCATCAGAAGATCTTTCTTCTTCGGATGGCATGACTTCACCCGCAGCTTTCTGCAGTACTTCGGTCTCATCCTCCCGGACGTGACGGATGGCACCGATCGTTTCGTCGAGGTGGACGAGATGCTGGATGCCCTTGGCCTCTAGCTCCATCACGCGCTCATACTGGTGATTGAGATACAGATAGCCAATCAGGGCCTCGAAGCCGGTGGCGCGGCGGTACTCCTGAATCTTACTGTTCTTCGAATGCGTCTCGGACTTCTGGTTCCGACCGCGCTTATAAATATGGAGCTCTTCCTCGGTGAGGATGTTTTCCGCGATGAAATACCCCATGATTTCCGACTGCGCATGCGCACAGACGAAGGTGGTTTTCCGCCGATTTAGTTCATTGAGCGAGCCCGCATAGTGCGTCAGCACATACTCCCGCACCGCGAGATCGTAGATGCAGTCGCCGATGTACGCAAGATTCAGCGGCGACGCCTGGCTGGCATCAATCTCGCCAAGCTGCAGTGCCGCCCGATATTTTTTGAAAAATTCATCAGCTGTGTTCATGCGCGGGACCATTTGACGCCTTCGCGGGTATCCTTTAGGATGATGCCCTTTGCGAGGAGGGTGTCACGGATTTCATCTGCCTTCTTGAAGTCCTTGGCCTTACGGGCAGCCTGACGCTCCTCGATGAGCTTTTCGATTTCGGAATCGAGGGTGTCTTCCTTCTTCTCTGTGCGGATGCCTAGTACGCCAAGAAGCGTAGTTAGCTCTGAAACCACATAGTCATCGAGAGCCTTTGAGGATTGGTCAGTGATGGAGACATTGGCGAGACGGACGATCTCGAAGATCGCAGTAATGGCATCGGCCGTGTTCAGATCGTCCTCCATCTTGCTCTCGAAGATCTGTCGCTGCTCGTCGACAGACTTCACGACGGCATCCTCGCCAGGAAGAAGTCCGGTGATGGTTACTGTTTTAGCGGCAGCTTTATCAGTGTTCAGTGTAAGCTCCACCGAAACGTCGCCTGCTGCGGTTGCCTTTGCGGCGAGCTCGCGGGCGCGGTCGAG
>OMZX01000073.1 GCA_900315665.1 uncultured Eubacteriales bacterium | reverse complement strand
TGCGATGACCTGGAAGGTCTGCGGCAGGATGATATGAATCATCATTGGGAAATATCCCATGCCCAGTGCATAAGCGCCTTCGTACTGTCCCGGATCAATAGAATTGATACCACCTCTCACACTCTCTGCCATGTACGCGCCCGTGTTCAGTGAGATGACGAGAATCGCTGCATTGAACGGCTTGAGTGTTAATCCGAAAGCCTGTGCGAAGCCATAGAAGATAACACATATTTGATCTTGCCACCGCTCTTCTCCGCCTTCGTCGCCTGGCAAAGACCGATGAAGAAGCCGACCAGACAGCCAAGTAATGTTCCGCAGAGAGATGTCTCCAGCGTTGTGATCAGCCCCTGAATGTAGTATTCATGATACTGGCCGATCAGAAAGACGATCCATTCAAAAAAATTGGTGGGTGTAGATGTAGCCATAATGTTTCCTCCCTTTTCCCGGATTCCGGAGCCTCTGCTTATGCCAATGCTTCTGCCGGTACCTCCTCTCAGCCTCGATCTATTTGTCTTTAGCGGGTGAAAGATATCCTTTTGAAAGCCCTGACATGCAGAAAGGCGTCAGAGATAATCTCTGACGCCCTTGTCCTTTTCCTTATTGTTTGATCGGTTATGGATTTGCTCGAAGCTATAATTTTTGGTTCGTATGATTCTTATATGTTATCGCCGTAGCTTGTTGCATAACCCATGCGAATCAATTTCGTACATCATAGTCCTAAATTGTTTCCTTGTCAATTCCAACTTTCATGATTAAATTAAACTTTTTTTATACAAATTTTACACTTGACGCTCCTAAAGCCCTCTGCTATCTTTCAAATAAATATTACTTTGCCGCTGTGAAGTTCTACCACGCCGAGAGAAAGGGGCCATTACGATTCCATTACGTTTGTAATGAGGTCAGGAGCATTACGAAAGATGAATATCTTTTTAGGATATATGTAAGGTTTCCTGCCCCTCGGGCGACAGAGTATCAATAAAAGGAGGAGGATGAAATGGCTTATTACGTAAATATCAATAGACAGTTTGGTTCGCTTGGTCGTCCGATTGCAAAGGCTCTCGCCGAGGATCTCGGCATCGAATACTATGATCGTGACATCATCGAGCAGACCGCGAAGAAGATGGGCATTCCTTTAAAGGAAGCAAGTGATGTCGAAGAAACCTGGGCTTCCCCATGGGAGCGGATGGCACACCCGCTTGGCGGTGGTAACGCACAGGTACAGGATAAGCTCTTCGCTGTAGAGCAGGAGGTCATCCTAAAGATGGCTGCCGAGGGCTCCGCGATCTTCGTCGGCCGCTGCGCTGATTTCATTCTCCGCGACCGGAAATGTCTAAATGTATTTATCTACGCCCCAAAGGAAAAACGGTATCTGAACTGCGTAAACTCCCTCGGCATGGATCCGACCGAAGCCCGTAAGATGATGGAGCAGGTCGACAAAGCGCGTAACTTCTACTGGCAGCGCTATGCGCATCATCTTCCCTCCGACACCGAGTCAAACCAGCTCATGATCGACAGCTCCCTCTTCGGTGTCAAGGGCACCGCGAAGCTCCTCGCCGACATCGTCCGGGAATATTTCGTTGATTGATGCTGCAAAGCGACATTGCCGAGATAATTTGTTGATTGATATCACAAAACGACATCGGCCGGAATATTTTATCGACTAATGTTTCAAAAATTGAGATAGAAGCATAGGATTCACTACTTTAGGCTGAATTCTATGCCTCTTTTATTTTGAAAGATTTTTAATGGCATAAAATTTTAGACCTTACCTGAAATACTATGCCCTATATATTTCCATATTTTGCAGTATGGCATAGAATATCAGGAATCTTTCTATTTTCTATGCCACAGTTCAAGACAATATTTAAATTTGAGTACAAAAATGGCATAGAAAAATGACAAGTTATCATTTTTCTATGCCAACTTAAAATTTTCGTCCTTCAAACTGACATATAATTCGAGGTTTCAATCCAAATACTATGCCAATCTTCAATTTATCGAAATATTGTCAGCATAGTTTTCGACACTACATACGAAATACTATGCTTTTTCTTATTGGCCGATTTCATCAGATCTCTAAGTTCATAACATCCGGTCAGGTCATAACATTCAATCAGGTCATAACATCCGATTAGGTCAGCAAAATAAGTGGTTAATTATTTGAACAGTGTCGTCGAAAGGTATCTGTCGCCGGAATCCGGAAGCAGGGCAACGATCGTCTTACCCTTGTTCTCAGGACGAGCAGCGAGGATGCCGGCTGCCTTCAGCGCCGCACCAGAGGAAATACCAACCATGATACCCTCAGCTCTTGCGAACCGCTTGCCCTCGGCAAACGCATCATCATTCTCAATCTTGATGATTTCATCATAAATCGTCGTATCAAGAACCTTCGGGACGAAGCCTGCGCCGATGCCCTGGATCTTATGCGGTCCAGGCTGACCACCGGACAGTACCGGGCTCGATGCCGGCTCAACAGCGATGATCTTCACATTCGGATTCTTCTCCTTCAGATACTTGCCGACACCGGTAAGCGTTCCGCCTGTGCCGACACCAGCGACGAAGTAATCAACCTTTCCATCGGTCTGCTCATAAATCTCAGGCCCAGTCGTCGTGTAGTGCGCTTCGACATTCGCAGGATTATCAAACTGTCCGAGAATGATCGCACCCGGCGTCTCTGCCTTCAGCTCGTTTGCCTTTGCAATCGCACCCTTCATGCCATCCTTGCCAGGCGTCAGTACGAGCTCTGCGCCATAAGCCTTGAGAAGTAATCTTCTCTCCTCACTCATCGAATCCGGCAGCACGATGATCGTCCGATAACCTCTTGCAGCCGCAACCGATGCGATACCGATACCCGTATTACCCGAGGTCGGCTCAATGATCACACCGCCTGCCTTCAGTTCACCCTTCTTCTCCGCATCATTAATCATCGATAAAGCGATACGGTCCTTCACGGATCCGGCCGGGTTCAGATATTCAAGCTTTACCAATACATCCGCATCCTTGATCTCTGCAGCCTTTGCATAATTTGAAGGTCTTAAGAGCGGTGTCTTTCCGATGAGTTCCGTAGCTGAATTAACAATTCCTGACATAGTTGAAAAATCCTCCTGTTTTGTTCATTTCTTTGAAGCTGATTCACTCCTTGATTCAGACGGACCACAAATGATTCTAATCATAAATCCGCCTCTCCATGAAGCTTCAACCTCTGTACTCTGAGAATCTTCTGGAAAACGTCATCTGACGTTGCGATAATCATACCACTTCGCTAGGATTTGTAAAGTAGAAATTCTACTTTTTTACTGGGATTTGTCCTGAAAGCAGTTCATTCATCGCCGGCAATATGTTATAATCACAATATCTTTTATCCTTAAACGAAAGGTCAGAAACCTCATGAGTGAAAACAATATTAGCAATAATAACAATATTAGCATTTCCGGAACCACCTTTTCCGCCAAGGATACCAGCGCAAATGTGCCAGGTGGAAGTATTGGAAAATATCGAACGGAGTATGTCGCATCGCAGGTGAATGACATCGTGCATCTCGTGCTGAAGGACTATGAAAAGGGCCGCGACATCGATAATACAAATGTGTTCAACCAGCCGGACCGGAAGGTCGTCGCGGATATCCTCCGGAAACTCCTTCGGATCATTTTCCCGGGCTATTACCGGACTGAAAACATGCGCTTCTACAATCTCTCGCATTCGATTTCCATGCTGGTGGAGGATGTGATGTACAACCTGTCGAAGCAGATGACGATTGCGTTCCGCTATCGTGAGGACTGCCGCGATCTGCCGGAGAACATTCTTTATGAGCGTGCAAGCTGCACAGCGATTGCATTTTTCCAGCGTATTCCGAAGATCCGGGATTATGTGGAGTCTGATCTGCAGGCGACCTTCGACGGTGATCCGGCAGCCGATAACAAGGAAGAGATCATACTCTCCTATCCGGGGTTAATGGCAAGCACCGTGAACCGTATCGCACACGAGCTGTTCCTTCTGAATGTACCTCTTATTCCGCGTATGATGACGGAACACGCACATTCGCTCACCGGCATCGATATCCATCCGGGTGCGACGATTGGAAAATATCTGATGATGGACCACGGCACCGGCATCGTCGTCGGCTCGACCTCCATCATTGGTAATCACGTGAAGATCTATCAGGGCGTCACGATTGGTGCACTTTCGACCCGCGGCGGCCAGGCGCTGCACGGTGTGAAGCGGCATCCGACCATCGAGGACAATGTCACCATTTACGCCGGTGCATCAATCCTTGGCGGTGAGACGGTCATCGGCCACGATTCCGTCATCGGCTCAAACGCCTTCATCACATCATCCGTAAAGCCTGAGACCCGCATCTCCGTCGCAAACCAGGAGCACCTCGTGAAGGACAGCGGGAACTATGATTTCTGGATTATCTAATGTGAAACGGGGCTGTCGCATGAAAATGCGATGCCCCGTTTTATTTACAAAGAACAATGGAGTCGACAGGGGAGGGTTCCATCGCCCGGCTCTCGCCTACAGGACGCGTTGACCAGCGGATGCTAAGCTCCCACGACGATAAAGCATGTCGTGGATCGCTAAGCACCGGGACGCGTCAGTACGCTGAAACCCTCCCCTGTCGACTCCATTGTTCTATTTACGTTGAGAAAGGGCATCACATTTTCATGCGGCAGCCCCTTCCTTTACATTTCGAAATTATTTCAGTTTAGTAGAAATGTCATCAACGATGGTCTGTTCTTTTGTATGGCAATCGTCCCAGTTTTTGCCGGTGACGCTGATGTAGAGCTTTAGCTTTGGTTCGGTACCGCTTGGGCGGACGACGACGGAGCCGCCATCTGCGAGGAGATATTTGAGGACATCGGATTTCGGAAGTCCATCAAGGCCCTGACTATAATCCAAGGTTGTCTTCACGGACACACCGCCAATTTCCTGGATGCCTTCACGGAAAGACGCCATGATGTGCTGCATCTTTTCGAAACCGCTTTCTCCCGGAAATTCATAGGAGTACAGGGTATTCAGGCGATAACCATACTGCTGATACAGCTCTTCAAGACGTGTGAGCAGGCTGATGCCGCGGGTTTTATACCAGGCGAACATCTCTGCGATCATAAACGATGCGTCAACCGCATCCTTATCCCGGACATAGCCACCGGTGAGATAGCCGTAGGACTCCTCCATACCGAAGATGTAATCGTCCTCGTGTCCCGCCTGCTCGAGCCTGCCGATCTGCTCTCCGATAAATTTAAAGCCAGTCAGTACGTTGATTGTCCGCACACCATAGTGCTCTGCGATTTGCTCTGCCATATCTGTTGTCACGATGGTCTTTACCATGACGGGGTGCTCTGGCATCGTGTTGTCAGCGATTCGTCTCTGACAGATATAATCAAGCAGCAGCATGCCGGTCTCATTGCCAGACAGAAGCTGGAAATCACCATCCGGTTTTTTCACTGCAATGCCGACACGGTCACAGTCCGGATCGGTCGCCATCAGAAGGTCCGCTTTTAGCCGCGTGGCATCCCGCATACCAAGCGCCATTGCCTCCCGGATCTCCGGATTCGGATACGGGCAGGTCGGGAAATGACCATCCGGCATTTCCTGCTCTTTGACTACAGATATATTTGTGAAGCCGGATTCCCTGAGTGTACGAAGCACCGGCACACGACCGGTACCATTAAGCGGTGAGTACACGATGGAAACATTGCGATCCACCTTCTCTTCTGAAAGAACACTCTGCTTTTTTACCTCTGCGATAAAGTCATGGAGAACAGAAGCATCGATATAACGCACAAGCCCGGATTGCATAGCCTGATTGAAATCAAAGTTTCGAACATCTGAGAAGATATCCAGCTTTTCAATCTCCGAAAGGATCTCCGCTGCTGCCTCTGTCGTGATCTGGCAGCCATCCGCGCCATACACCTTGTAGCCGTTGTACTTGGCCGGATTATGGCTTGCGGTTACCATGACACCCGATGCACAGTGAAGGTGGCGTACCGCATACGAAAGACACGGTGTCGGCATGATATCCTGATAGATTTCAACATGGATTCCATTCGCAGCAAACACGGAAGCCGCAGTACGTGCAAAAAGCTCTGACTTGATGCGCGAATCCCGGCTGATCGCGATACGCCAATCCTTTTCAGAGAAGTTTTTCTTCACATAATTCGCAAGTCCCTGCGATGCCTTACCAACCGTATAAACATTCATCCGGTTTGTACCGGCTCCGATCACACCCCGGAGACCGCCCGTACCAAACGCCAGGTCACGATAAAACGCATCTTCAATCTTATCTTCATCCTCTGAAATGACATTAAGCTCGTCGCCAAGTTCCGGATCCACTACCGCTTTATGAATCCAGTCTTCATATTTATTTGGCAATCAATATATTGCACGCATTACTAATTTTTTCCTATCACCATCTGTTTTGGTTTGACCACTATCACTTTATTTCGCGATGCTCCCTCTTTGAAACCTCTCCGGCTTTCAAAAGAAAATCTTCCTGTTCTACCATCGAAGTAAAGAATATGTCACCGAAGTGATCATTATGCATCCAGCGGCTCGTCACGAAGACCTGTCATTGACGTCGATCGCGACGATGACAGCGCGATGCACTCCACGTCTTTCCAGGGCTTCCATAGCAGCCTTATCAAAGCCGTGTCTGTTATAGAGTCCTGTCAAGGAATCAATATCCGTATGACTCTCAAGTTCCTTCTTCTCATCCCGGATCGTCACAAAATATTGATAAAGGAAGGAAACGCCGATGCTCACCAGTA
>OMZX01000064.1 GCA_900315665.1 uncultured Eubacteriales bacterium | reverse complement strand
CCGACGCGGTTGTAGTCGTACAGCCGGTAGGTGAGGTTCGAGCTCTCCTGGATTTCGACGATCAGCGCGCCGGCGCCAATCGCATGCACCGTGCCTGCCTTCACGAGAAAGACGTCGTCCTTGTGGATCGGCACCTTCTGGAGGTCCCGCTCGACTGACCCGTCCTGCAGCCGCCGGCGAAGCTCCGCCGCGGTCACATCCCGCCGGAAGCCATACACGAGTGATGCCCCGGGCGCCGCCGACAGGACGTACCACATCTCCGTCTTCCCGAGTTGGCCGCCCTCATGCGTCCGCGCGTACTCGTCGTCCGGATGCACCTGCACCGACAGATCCTTCTTCGCGTCGATGAACTTGATCAGCACCGGGAGGCCGATCGGCTTCTTCATAACAACCTCTGCTGAATGCCTACACTCGTCGATTTCATTTGATGTAGTATGCTCACCCGCTACATCTGACCCGCTATCTTCTGAAAATCTTTTATCTCCCGACAGAGGTTCATCTCCTGCCAAGCATTGATCTTCCACACCCTTCATTACCTTCATCGGGTGTGTTCCAAGCACCTCCGGATGCTTCTCGATAAAGTCGGGCAGAAGTTTCCCGGCAAACTGCCCGCTTGCAATGGTGCTCGGACCATCCGGGTGCGTCGAACATTCCCAGGTCTCCGCAAGCGGCGACAGGTCGATGCCCTTCCCGAAATCATCATTCAGGCGGTTTCCGCCCCAAAGATAATCCTTCGCCGCCGGCTTCAGGAGAAACGGCTCCCGCAGAGCCGCCTCCCGGTGAACCGTGCTCTGAAGATCCGTCTTCCGAAGTTCATTCAAATTTTCCAGTTCCAATTTGTCCAAATTCACAACTCCAATTTATTCTTTCAAGCGAAAAGCTGATGGATTATTCCAACCTCTAAATCCATCAGTCACGGTCAGAGACAAGCTTCCGGGTGGCGGCTGATGGTTGCAGCCTTCTTCCAAATCCATCTGCTACCTAGCGGAAGCAGCAATTTCAAGCTTTTTCCTCGCTCGTGCCGGTGCCTTCGGCGCCGGTACGCAGGGGTTCCTCCAGCACGTACCGCTTCTTGTCCGACACGCGGATGTCTTTCCCAAGCTGCACTTCGATGAGCTTCAGGTCGGTGATGGCTTCGATGGTGTGTTTACACCCTGCCTGCATGGTCACGACATCGCCAGGCTCGACGATCTGCTCCATGCCGTCGACGATCGTCCGGCCGCGGCCGGCAATGATGATCCACACTTCATCGCGGCGCTCATGAGAATGATAGGTCATGTGATCCCCGGCCTTGATATTTGCCTTGATCGTCAGGCTCTGGTCCTCGACGTCGAGCACATGGAACACGCCCCAGGATTTCTCTGCGAACATGATCCGCTGATTCATCTTCTCGACGTACGGCTTGATGCCAGTCGACGCTTCCTTCGAGGACACGAGAATCCCCTGCGGGCTTGCCGACACGATGGTATCCTTCATACCCATCACAAGCACCGGCACGTCAAGCTCATTCAGGACATGCACGTCTTCGCACGAATCACTCATGGTCGCATCGCCGATCGTCGAGTCCTGCATCGCATCGGTGAATGTGTTCCAGGTGCCGATGTCCTCCCAGCGCCCACTGAACTCCATCACGGAAATCCGCGGCTCCTTCTCGACGACCGCATAGTCGAAGCTGATCTTCGGCAGCGTCTCGTACCGATCGAAAAGATCCTGGTAGTCCGTATATCCAAGCTCCCGCCGCGCGATATCCAGCACGTACCCAAGCTTAAACGCGAAAATGCCGCCATTCCACAGCGCGCCCTCGGCGATGTACTTCCTCGCTGTCTCGACATCCGGCTTCTCCTTGAACGTTCTTACTCGCCGGACAGCAGTATTCTCCTCTATGTTTTCCTCTGCTATCTCTATCTGCTTCATTGCAGCACTGTCAACCTTGTTGACACCAGGGACGGTTCTCTCTGTCAGCTTTTGACTGTTATTACCGCCCATCTCGGGCATGATATACCCATATTTATCACTCGGTTCGGTCGGTTTGATGCCCATCAGCACCAAATTTTCCTTCCCTTCCGCGGCCCGGGCACCCAGCTTCTCCAGCATCCCGAAGAAGGCATTGTCGACATACGGGTCGACGGGGCAGACGACGACAGCTTCGGACTCGGCGACGTGCTGGACGTCGTGAAGGTAGGCGGCTGCGAGCGCGATCGCCGGGAAGGTGTCGCGGCGGCACGGCTCCACCGAAATGCCGACGTCGGTGCCGAGCTGGTTATGAATGGCGGACACCTGCGTCCGCGAGGTCGCGATCGTCACCTTCGCGTCGCGGTCGAGCGCCCGGATCGACTGGTACATGCGCTGCACCATCGACTCATAGGTGCCGTCCGGCTTCTTAAAAATCTTAATGAACTGCTTCGAACGGACGTCATTGGAGAGCGGCCAGAGACGCTTCCCCGAGCCGCCGGATAACAAAATGATATTTAACATGTGATTTCCCCTCACGCACGGAATATTTAAAACAAAAATGACAGGCCGCCGGAGCTCCGACAGCCTGTTAAATTATCGCATATTCTGATGGCTTGTGCAATCACCGCATGGGATCCACAAACGCATACCGCAATTCACTATATTATTCTTGGCTACTTCCTAGGCAGCCTTGTTATAATCTAAAACCGCAACCTCTTGTGAAGACTTCTTTATAATGTTAACCATTTTTTCAAGTTTTTCGCTTACTTCATCAGAAAACTCTGTGTAACCACAAATCTCGCATTCGAAACATGGCACATTTTTAATAACAATTACCGAATTTCCAAACTGAACTGTAAAAACAGTCGTAGATTCAACCATCTTCCCGCCACAATCCATACACCTCATACTGCTCACCTCTTCCAGCGGATTTTCTGTTCTCGACAAAAACTTCTTATCTCTCCAATGTCCACCGGTTTCGTTTCCTTGCTTGAAATATTTTCTTCCTGTTGATAATAAAATCTTATCACAGCTACAATAGAAAGGCAAACGACCATATCTTACTGACAGCATCGCCTGCCAATGCCTCCTTCAGCCGGCTCACACTGTTGATCCCGACCGTCTCGAAGTAGCGGAGCAGCAGAAAATTCTCCAGCGCTTCCTCCATGGTTTCCTCATGATTTCGCTTCGTCATGAACTCAAGGTTTGTCTCACCCTTTTCAAGGGTATCTTACTATTTTACACATTTTTGTGTATTTTTCAATGTCATCAACCCCTCACAGATCCGCATCCCGAAGCGATAGCGCCGTAGCAGAACTCCCGCAATTTTCATATTGTCTAAAAATGTACTATAGTACAAAAAGAGCCATGTTATCGGATCCATCTCGAGCACGGGAACTCCAGATTTCGAAACCTGAAAATCGGAAAAGCCAGGAAACAAACCAAGGCCTGAAGATTCCAGTGATTCCTGAAACTACCGGAACCGACCTTTCATGATGCCAAAATTTCATCACAGATGGATGATGAGCTGTGAGACGGCAGTTTTTACGCAGCGCTTTCTGTATTACGAGCGCTTGCCAAATATCACAGTTTTCCCATGTGTTTACTATGAATTGAATTCAAAAGAAAAGCCGGAGCACCCGCCCCAGCTTATACTCAAATCTATGAAGATTCTCAATTATCAGGAACATACCTTTACACCAGTTTATACTTTTTTAATTTAGACTGGCTCCTTTTTCCAGAGGTCATCACATCATTGTGCAATCTTTTTCGGAGTGAACGTGACATTCAATACCATGCCCATTCCATCTGCGAGTCTCTGTAAAAGCTTGATGCTCGGATTCCTTGTCCCATTCTCAAGCCTGCTGATTTCAGTCTGTGCAATACCGGTCTTTTCAGAAAGCTCCTTTTGTGTAAGATTTTGAGATGTCCTCGCGTCAACGAGAGCACGGATAATGCTCATCTCTGGTTGAACTTCTTCATAGGCCTGGGCAAATTCAGGATCCTTCATTCTTTTTTCTTTGTATTGTTCAAGCGTCATCTTCAGTTTCATAAAATTCCAATTGAAACATATCATCGATCCTTCATGTCTTCATCTGCATTGTATGAGGAATATCTCATATTGTCAAGAAAAAATACCCGGTGACGCGTCGACCAAATCGCCTCGAACAGCACCGGGTATGTGTATACATATTAATTTTTCAGAGATGGTTGCTCTCCGCTTTCCTCCTGCTCGACTTCTTTTAGAGCCAAACATCATTATATTGATCATTGAATATATCCTAAAATTGAACTATACTATTGTCAGGAGGTGACAATCATATGATGATCAATACAGATAACATGGTGCCGATTTCTACCGCAAATCAGAACTTCTCCAAAGTTGCCAAAATGGTCGATGAGAACGGTTCTGTCATCATCATGAAAAACAATGCACCCCGATACGTTCTGATTGAATTCAGCCAGCTTGAAAAATATCAAACTGCATCTACCGAAGATGTCGACGCTCTAGCTGAGCAGATCATGAACGAAAACGACGCTGTATTTAAGGAACTCGCCAAATGATCAGACTTTCCTATGACGAAATACTATCTCTCCACTCAAAACTGGTTCAAAGGTACGGAGGCTCTGATACCTTGCATTCTCACATCTCACTATTAAGCAGATTCTTGGCCCTATAATATTCCTCAACACTACACCGCGTAACATCGCAAGCCTCCGCAAGGCTCACTCCATAATGCGACATAATATTTTCCACATCATTAACCAATCTTCTGGCATCTCCCATCCTGTACTGCCTGTTCATCATCTGCTTCGTAAGACTTTCCTGATCAAATAAAGTTGTCATAATATCAAGCACCTCACTTTCATGATCCGAAAGATACTCCTTCAGAACATTCCTTTTCACACATTCCGAAATCGCCTCTAAGACTGCATCCTTCGTCCGACCAAGCTTCCTGATCCACGAATCAATAACCCTCGTGAACTCGACATACTGCCCGATGATATCACTTCCGCCACCATAAAGCATATGAATCGTTACTTCAACATCTGACTTCTGTCCCATAAAATGTGCACTGCTCAATGTAATCGTCTCCGGCCTCTCCTGCCTTGAGCCAGTGTACACCACATACATCTCCGGTCTTGGAATAAAGATTGCCTTTGACCCATACAGTTTCTCCGACTCCACGCCTACATATTCCTTACGAACCGTCTCCACATAGTACATAAGCAGCCGGAGCGCCATATTCCAGTTCCATGTACTCTGCGCCTCCACCATCGTGATCAGCGTATCCTTCGCAAGAAATCCAAGATCATTATATATGTCATCAACCAGGACATTCTCGAGCGTCACCGTCTTGAGTTCATCCTCAGAAATCGAATCCTCCGGATGTAGTGCAAGATAAAGCTCCCGCATATATCTCTTCTGCCCGAAAAGATTTGTGAAAATCGAATCCTTGATCTTGCCCTTCGCTTCCTTACTCAAAACATTTCTTTCCCTTCATGGTGATAATAAAATCTTAGCACAGAAGTTCTTGAAAGACAAACTCTGCAAAAAATTATGTGATAAACCACTACTTTCTTAGCGAATAACCGCATATCGAACTCGCGCATTTTTCTTTTTCCAATGCCTACATCAGCATGCTGCCCGACCATTTTCTCCGCTCTTTTTGCACGTCAGATTATGCAACACGCACGCCTACACTTTAGTCCGATAAACTCTTACGAAACTATGAAGGCCAGATTTCCTTCCAGATTTTACAATTCTTTTATGTCGAAAATCATTAATTCCATGTAGCTATTCCTGGATTCTAAGTGATTTCACGTCACCTCCTGGGAAAAGATTCAAAGTCAATACCTTTACACCAGTTTATACTTTTTTATACTTTTTTAATTTCGCCCGACCCCTTTTTTGTATTGAAGTAGAGGACTATGACAAGAAAGAGGTCCTGCTCCATAATGTTTTCAGCGGATGCCGCGTTGGAGTTACTGAGCTGTTCGCTGTAGATGCCGACCGAGTTGTCGAACTTATGTCAGCCCTTCTGTATTCAGTTTTTTATCCGTTCAGGTCTTCAACCTTCGCTTATCATCTTACCCTCTTAAATTCAAATACATCATCTTCCGCATACTCAAGGAGGCTCTTGAGCTGCGCTTCCGTGACGATCTTGTCATCGATCTGGTATTTGTACTCGTCCTCGTAATACCCTGCCGATATGACCTTTATTTTCCCGCGTTCATTCAGATTGTAGCTCTGTCCGCGGTAGAATATATCATATGGAGCGGAGTTACCCTCCTCATCCTGATAGAGGGATTTCCGGGTGACACCGATTGTAATCATCTTCTTGAACCGCTCGAACTCGCCCTTCCAGTCAACCTTCCCGTCTTCCGTCCTGCAAGGACAGTTTCTGATCTGCCCATCTTCTACTGCTTTCCGGTAGCTGAGAGGGAGATTCTCCTCTCCTTCATAGTATTCCTTCTCGGCAAGATCATAGAGGAGCCCCTGCTTCTCAGACCACAGGCCGTTACCCTGCTTTAAGGCGTCATCGAAGTGCGTTGTCATCTCGAACTTATACGGGACCCGCTCGACCGTATCCCTGCCAAGGTCCTCATTCGGATCTGCATTCCAGTCTGCCGGGATGAACTCATCATCTATGATCTCCTGCCTGTCTGAATCCAGCCGCTTCACCTCTTCCGCCGTCCATCTGTAGCCGGAGTAGGTGAATTCGAGCTTCAGCCTGAAGATGTATGTGACGAGGTCCTGTCGTCTTGCGTGTTCCTCCATGAGGTCCTTCATCTCAGCAACTTTCTCTTTCTTCTCCCTCTCTGCTTCCCTGCGACGCTTCAATTCTTCCTCATCCGTGATGGCATCCACGTTCTCGTCAAATGTGTAATGGTATGGCATGTTCCCGGTCTCGTCAGCCGTGACGGAGAAAGTATTGTCACAGGCCTTGAGGAGATCCAGCCCTTCCTGGCTTGCCTCCATCAGCGCATTGGCGCGTTCAAGATCTATGCCGTCGACCGAGTTATCGAGGAGGTTCACCATCTGATTCGTAAACTCGCGGGCCTTTTTCTTCTCTTCTTCAGACTTGCCCTTTGACGAGTACTTTTCGATTTCATCCCATTTCTTTCTATTAGCCTTCGATTCCTCAGTGCCATGTAGAAGCTCATCTACAGACACTTCAAGAACACCTGCCAGCTTTTCCACCACCTCGGCGGAGATGACCTGTCCGTTCTCAGCCTTGGAAAGATGCCCCTGTGTGATGCCCACAGCCTCGCATAACTGCTTCTGGCTCATCTGGTGTTCCAGACGAAGTTTTCTGATGCGTTTGCCGACCGCCTCGTAATCTATCTCATTCATTTTTTCAGTCCTTTCATGAATATTTTTTATTTGGCTCATATGAATACTATAGTAATATTATGAATGTCTGTCAAGAATATTTTTAGGAGAGATATTCATAGAAAATATTCATGAGCGGTCGACCGGTCCTTCGCGAGGGCAAAAAATACCCCCGGAGCGGCCATATCAACCGCACCGAGGGTATCCTCTTCATTTATTTTTTTATTTCCGACATTGCTGCCGTTTTCTCACGCTACGTGGGCAGTGATAATGGCCATGTGCTAGACTTCTTACAGTTCCCTATTTATTACAGCTTCCCATTTTTACTGATTGAATGGTGTGTTCATCCACACCTGGGTTATTTAATTTGTCCTGGTCTGTAATCTCCATCTATATCCTCAAATTTTCTTACGTCTACTAATCTACTTTTTGAAGACC
>OMZX01000071.1 GCA_900315665.1 uncultured Eubacteriales bacterium | reverse complement strand
ACCCCCTTTCTTGGCACAAAATAAAATGAGTGTGTAATTCCATAAACCAAAATGGCTAATGTACTTACACACTCACTCTAGCGGAAACTCACACCTTCGCATCGCTGATGACCATATTTGTGTTGCACTGAAGGATATTCGGCTTAAGGAAATTATGCGTCTTTCCGGTACCCGATGAGCCGACGACAATCACATTATTGTTGCCGCCATCCGTTTCCCGCGTGTTTAAGGTCATCCGGTCTGATTCTGTAAAAATCGTATATTGCGTTGATGAATCGAAGCTGTGCTCTTCCATGGTCTTATTCCTTTTTAAGCTTAATCCTATTATAAATGCAGTTTATTGGATTGAAAACAGATTTTTATGCCAAGCTATGCCTCACATTCCAAATCGTAATAGCCATATTTATCGGACTTGACTTGACATGTCTTTTATTAAAGCGTATGATTTCTTTAACATCATTAAAGACATACTCACTTATGTCCTTTCTGATGTGTCTTATTTATCTGACTATTGTAACAAAAAGGAGGGGATCATGATGAAGGATGTAAAGGAAGTGACGTTTTTCAGAGGTGACGGAATCGGTCCGGAAATTTCGGATTCTGTCTTTTCTGTATTCAGTGCCTGCAAGGTTCCGGTGCATTTCGATGTGTACGACGTAGGGCAGGCCGAGTATGACCGTCACGGGAAGCTGATTCCGGATGAAGCATTGGCATCCTTCGAAAGAACGAAGGTGCTTCTGAAGAGTCCGGTGACGACGCCGGTCGGCAAGGGCTTCCGCTCCATCAATGTGACACTCCGTAAGAAATATGACCTTTATGCGAACTTCCGTCCGGCGAAGTCGAATCCGGCAGTACCGACGCCGTTCCCGCATACCGATATCGTGACCTTCCGTGAGAACACGGAGGATCTGTATGCAGGTATCGAGGAGAAGATTTCAGACACAGAGATGCACTCCATTAAGGTCATTACAAAAGCCGGGTCCGAAAGGATCTGTAGAGCTGCTTTTGATTATGCCGTAGCAAATGGCCGGAAGAAGGTCACCTGCGTTCACAAGGCAAACATCATGAAGCTGTCTGACGGACTGTTCCTGAACACTTTCCGTGAGGTATCGAAAGATTATCCAGATATTCTTGCCACCGATATGATCGTCGATGCCTGCTGCATGAATCTTGTTCTGGATCCGACGCAGTTTGACGTGATCGTGACAGAGAATCTCTACGGAGACATTCTCACAGACCTCACCTCCGGTCTCATCGGCGGCGTCGGTCTGATGCCATCCTCCAACTGCGGTACAGATATGGCGATGTTCGAAGCGGTGCATGGTTCAGCACCGGATATCGCAGGAAAGAATCTCGCAAATCCGACTGCATTCATCTGGGCCGCCTGCATGATGCTTGATCATATCGGACTTTCCGACTATGCAGCTATCATCCGCTCCGCCATTAAGTCTGTCATGGACGCTGGCGTACACACGACGCTCGACATCGGCGGTACAGCTTCCACAACCGAATACACGGATGCGATCTGCAAGGAGATCAGCCGGCTGATGACCGCTGCGGCATAACGATATCTAAGGTCGTCCATATTTAGGTTTGTTGCCTATCTCGGCATAGTACAGTGCTATCCTCCACACATCCTATGCCAGCAAAAAAGTTAATGCACGTGAAACGGCATAGAATCAGGCTTTAGCCACTTGATTCTATGCCATATTTTATTTCAATATTTTTACAATGACATAGTATTTCCCGGTCTTGTTACTTTTCTATGCCTGTATAAAACTTTCAGATTGTAAAAAGCTTCTCTTTTGGCATAGAATATATATTGTGCTTGCTCCTACTATGCCATCTTTGAAAAAGCACCTCGAAAAAAGGCATAGTATCTTTGCAAATACCCATGTTTCTATGCCATCTGAGAAAATCTCACTTCTGACATGGCATAGTATCGGCACCAGGTTATTGTTTTCTATGCCTTCAGAAAAAGAGGAAACGATATATGATTCAAGACATCTATCCGCACCATCTCATCAATCATTATAATCCATCTAAGCGGCCAAGAAATGATTCACCGGTTTTTGTATTTCATGAGGATCATTTTCTGATCCAGAAGGATTTCCACCATCTGATCCTGCCGACCTGGCAGGAGGTTCGAGAGGCTTTAGGCTTAAAGAACACCTTTTTTGACTGCGCTACCGCGGATTTTACGTATCTTTTTACGGTAGATGAAGATGACTATTTTTTGGTTTTTGGTGAAAAAATCCTGCCGGGATATCGTTTCACCTCATGGCGGGAACTCCGAAAGGAAGCACTAGGGCCACAATATATGATTTTTACGGCAATCACGGCTTATCAACTTGCGAACTGGTATCAGAACAATCGCTTCTGCGGGCGCTGCGGTAAACCTATGAAGCGGGATAATGTCGAACGTGCAGTCCGATGTACAGCCTGTGGGAAGATCGTATATCCGCGAATCGTGCCGGCGGTCATCGTCGGCGTAACCAATGGCGATCAGCTTCTCGTCACGAAGTATGCAAATCGACCAATCAGTTATTATGCTCTTGTTGCTGGCTTCACGGAAATCGGTGAAACACTCGAGGAAACGGTACAGCGCGAAGTCATGGAGGAAACTGGTCTCCACGTCAAGAACATTCGCTATTACAAATCCCAACCATGGGGCATGGTCGACGACCTTCTTGCCGGGTTCTACTGCGATGTTGATGGCGAACCGGCGATTCACCTTGACCCCTCCGAACTGAAGCTTGCCAAATGGGTAACCCGTGAAGAAATCGAACTTCAGCCCGACGACTACTCCCTCACGAACGAGATGATGAAGCGCTTTAAGGAAAATAGTCTGTAAATCAACAATAGACGCGCAAAAAATAGCCTGCACAAATTCATATAAAAGCTATCGTACAGGTTATTTTACATCGTACAGATTATTTTATATCGTACAGGCTATTTTAACCAACATTCATACATATTCATGAGCGTTTAGCGGATTAGTGCAGTGATCTTATCTCCTGTTTCCACTGTGCCGAGCGCCTCTGTATTTCCGCCGGCAATATCTGCCGTCCGGTAACCCTCATGCAGAAATTCCTTCACAGCTGCCTCTACTCTATCCGCCTCTTTCGAAAGATTCAGCGTATAGCGAAGGAGCATCGCCACTGACAGGATTGTCGCAATCGGGTTTGCAAGGTTTTTCCCGGCGATATCCGGCGCAGAGCCGTGCACCGGCTCGTACATGCCGAAATTCCCATCCGCGAGGCTCGCTGAAGGAAGCATTCCGATGGAACCGGTGATCTGGCTCGCTTCATCGGACAGGATGTCGCCGAACATGTTTGAGGTGACGATCACGTCAAAATGCTTCGGGTCGCGAATCAGCTGCATGGATGCGTTATCGACGTACATATGATCGAGTGTGACATCCGGGTATTCCTCTGCAAGTGCCGTCATGGTCTTCCGCCAGAGCCGCGAGGTGTCCAGCACATTTGCCTTATCGACGCTTGTGACATGATGGTCGCGCTTCTCTGCCATAGAGAATGCGGTGCGCCCGATCCGGAGAATTTCCTTCTCGCTATACTCCTCGACATCACGCGCTGAGGTCTGCCCATCCGCATTACGAAAGGTCTCATGCTTCCCGAAATAGATGCCGCCGGTCAGTTCACGAACGATCAGAATATCAAGTCCGCCGCCTAGTACAGATGGCTTCAGCGGGGATGCCTCCGAAAGCTCCGGGAAGATCATGGCAGGTCTTAGATTTGCATAAAGCCCGAGACCCTTGCGAAGCCCGAGCAATGCCTTTTCCGGCCGTTTCTCACCCGGGAGCTCATCCCACTTCGGACCGCCGACTGCCCCTAAAAGCACTGCATCCGCTGTCTTACATTTTGCCAATGTTTCCGTCGGAAGACACTCTCCTGTCGCATCGATCGCAGCACCGCCGGCAAGCACTGTTTCAAAACGGAACGTATGCCCATATACCTCACCGACTCGCTTTAGCACCTTGACAGCCTCTGCGACGACCTCCGGCCCGATGCCATCACCCGGCACCAGCGCAATTTGATATTCCATGACCTATACTCCCCTCAGATTTAGCTGACAGCGGGGACGGTTCTCCCTGTCAGCTTTCTCGTCAAAATATATATCTATAGAAACTCTGTTGCAAAAAGCTGACAGAGAGAACCGTCCCCGCTATCAACTTTCAGCAATGTTTATATTTCTTTTATTGCATTTATTGCTTTAAACTTTTCAGTAATCCACCGGCATCGATGATTGCCTGAATCGAATCTGGAAAGGCCGCTGCTTCGAAGTGCTTCCCTGTCGTTTCATCTATGATCACGCCCTTCGAAAGATCCACAGAAACCATATCCCCATCAGAAATCGCGTCGACAGCCGCCGGACACTCAAGGATTGGTAGTCCGATATTGATAGAATTTCGATAAAAAATCCGCGCAAAGGTCCGCGCGATCACGCAACTCACACCATGTCCCTTGATTGCAAGCGGTGCATGCTCGCGTGAGGATCCGCAGCCGAAATTATCGCCTCCGACGATGATATCTCCATCCTTCAGCTTATCCTTAAACTGAGGGTCATAGTCATCCATGAGATGTGCCGCGAGATCCTTCGGATCCTGCATGTTGAGATATCGCGCCGCGATGATGAGATCCGTATCGATGTTATCCCCGACCTTATGTACTGTTCCTTTTACTTCCATTTTGTTTCCTTCTATACCTTTATGCCAATGCTAACACTTGACACACATTTTATAATTTTCTGTGCCGGTTTTTTACAATTATCCGATTACCGTTTCAGCCGATGCGATCTTACCTGCAATAGCGGAAGCTGCCGCTGTCGCCGGGCTTGCAAGATAAACCTCAGACCTTTTGTCACCCATTCTGCCGATGAAGTTCCGGTTTGTCGTCGAAACGCAGCGCTCGCCTGCTGCCAGCACACCCATATATCCGCCGAGACATGGTCCGCAGGTCGGTGTCGAAACCGCACAGCCTGCTTCAATAAAGGTTTTTATATAGCCCTTCTCCAGGCATTCGAGGTAGATGGCCTGTGTTGCCGGGATTACGATCGTCCGGACATTTTCTGAAACATGGCGGCCGCTAAGGATCTCCGCCGCAGCCTTCATGTCTGACATACGTCCGTTCGTACAGGATCCGATCACAACCTGATCGATCGGAATATCCGGAATTTCTTCGAAAGTCCTTGTATTTGATGGAAGATGCGGGAAGGAAACCGTCGGTTTCAGCGTACTAAGATCAATCTCTATCGTTTTCTCATACTCTGCGTCTGAATCGGCGGTGTAGACATTATACGGGCGGTCCACGCGACCCTCTTCATAGGCTCTCGTAATGTCGTCCACCGGGAATATGCCGTTCTTGGCGCCGGCTTCAATCGCCATGTTGCAGATTGTGAGCCGGTCATCCATCGTTAATGATGTGACACCCGGACCTGCAAACTCCATGGATTTATAGAGTGCACCATCGACACCGATCATACCAATAATATGAAGGATTAGATCCTTGCCGCTCACATATTTCGGAAGGGCTCCTGTCAGATAAAAGCGAATCGCGGATGGCACTTTGAACCAGAGCTTACCGGTCACCATCGCCGCCGTCACATCCGTAGACCCGACACCAGTCGAAAATGCCCCAAGTGCGCCATAGGTGCAGGTATGAGAATCTGCTCCTACAATTGCCTCCCCGGACGCCACGAGTCCCTGCTCCGGCAGAAGTGCGTGCTCGATGCCTGCCTTTCCCGTATCATAAAAATGCTTAATGCCGAAACGCTTTGCAAAAGTCCGGCAAACCTTACAGTTCTCCGCACTCTTGATGTCCTTATTCGGAGCGAAATGGTCCATCACAAGCGCGATCCTGGAAGCATCAGAAACCTGTTGAAAGCCTCCTTTTTCATACTCAAGAACCGAAACCGGTCCCGTGATATCATTGGCCATCACGAGGTCAAGATCCATCGTGATCAGCTGTCCGGCTTTCACTTCCTTAAGACCGGCATGCTTCGCCATGATCTTCTGTGTCATTGTCATTCCCATAGGGAATCCTCCTTATCCGTTCTATAACCACTTCTCCTAATCTATGAAATGACAAGCCGGATGTCAACATACGAAAAAATCATAGCTGGCATAGTGAAGCAACTTCGTACATGTATCTGTGAAATATTGCGAAGCAGGAGTGGCCCACATGATGTCATTTTAAGATGGTATCATGTGGGCCACTCCTGCTTCGCAAAAATCTATATCACTACGAATATTTCTACTTCACTGTTACAGCAATGATTACTGCTGGCCAACCTTTGCCTTCAGTGCTGCGAGACGATCGGATACATCCGGTCCCTTGGCCGTACTATATTTCTTGGCGAGATCTTCGTTCTTATCCTCGTGCTTCTTGTCTTCGAACTCCTCGAGGGTCTCTGCCGCCATACGCTCCTTCTCCGCCTTTTCAGCGAGACGATCGAATGTCTTGAAAGCAGAATCATTGACCTTAACCTTAGAAACCTTCTCGGTCACCTTGGCAGTTGCCATATCGGCCTTGATCTCAGCGGCTCTCTCTTCCATCGTCTTGATGTTGTCGCTCATCTCAGTTAGCTTATCACGAAGAGCCTTTGCAGAAGCAGCTGCCTTTTCATATCTCTGGTTTGCCCGGTCAAGCTTCTCCTCAAGCTCTGTCACATGCTGAAGAGCCTGTGTTGCATCATCATCGTTGCCGGCTCTTACAGCCTTCTCTGCGATCGTGTTAAACTGATCGATTTCCTTCTGGACATCTTCCTTATCCTTGAGGCACTTCTTCTCGTTTACAAATACATCAGTGGACTGCTTCAGGAGATCTGCATACTCCTTCTTCGCATCCACGATCGTCTGATCAATGACCTCTGCCGGATCCTCAAGGCTGTCAATCAATGCATTTGCCTTAGATCTTACAATCAAAAGAAATTCTTGATGCTAAACTTGCCATGTTCTTATCTCCTTTTTAATCCTTATATTTGTTTTTCAGATCATCCAGGGATGAATCTGTAGGAACCGTTTTAGAAATATCGGTGTTGAGTATCTCTGCATCCGCTTTTGCTTTGGCTGCCTGCGCTTCCTTCCTCTTACGAAGGGCGTTAAAGATCAAAACGGCTGCGATCGCAATAACGACGATTGCAAAGACAATCATGCCATACTGCTTATTTGTCCTTTGTACGGACATCATCCGGTCTGCCGCATCACGGAAGGAGTTGCTGATGAACTCTGTATCCGTAAGACGATCATCCGCATAATTGCTCTCGAGATAATCCTGCAGGATCTTCGCACCTTCATCATCGACCACGGTATCTGCATCAGCGCCAGTATAGATATCGGCAACATAATTGCCGGATCCGTTCGGATATTCTGACCAAGTGAGAATCAGATGTCCCTGATCTTCCTGTCCGAAAAGCTCTACATATAGAGCGATTCCTGTGTCCGATAATCCGCTGCCTTTCCATTTCCCTCGGCATCGCCATTGCCCATAATGTATATATAGGGCTGCACGCCGGTCTCTTCATAGAAATGCTTCAGGCCCTTTTCTACATCGCTATTCAGCCAGTCACCCCAGCCATCATAATACCATCCGTCATAGGTCTTACATTTACTGCTATCAAGCTTAGTCCGCTCATGCGTGCTGGACTGGATGGAAGCATTGCCCGAATATCCACCGGAGGAACTGTCTGACGGCATATACAAAATCAACGTAATGATGAGAATAATCGCGATGGTAAAAATCCATGTCAGGCATCCGATTCGCTGCCCGCCATACACTGCCGGGCCCCGTCGATACGGCCTCCCATAGCCGCCGCCATAACCGCCGCCATAATATGTAGGTCCTCCATAGGATCTTCCCGAGCCTGACGGCCGATAGCCTCCTGATGACCCACTGTTAAAGGATCCGCCACCTCCACGGCTGTGTCCACCGCCAGATGAACCAGATCCGAAGGAATGATGACTTCCTCCGCTGCCGCTGCCGGAAAAACCACCGCCGGAGCCTCCGCCTCTTGCCATATATTTTTCCTCCTGCTTCAAGTTAAGAAGACAGTTCTTATAAAACAACGGTCTATCTTATCTCTGTATTGCTTAGAAATTTCTGTTACACACATCATACCATACTTGACATATCAGCTCAAATGAAATATTAAAATCGTCAGTTATACTTAATATTTTAAATACAGAATCATTACAAATATTTGATTTTCCGCTTGACATCTAATTGATAATTTCGTAATATATGCAAGCA
>OMZX01000070.1 GCA_900315665.1 uncultured Eubacteriales bacterium | reverse complement strand
GCTGACACCTCTGATGTCGGCATTGGACAAATAAAAGAAAGGACAGAGCGATGCTGAATTACAAGCGTTATAAGGCGTTTCCTGCGTTCCGGTATCCCGAGAGAACGTGGGTGGACAAGGACATTACGAAGGCACCGATCTGGTGCTCTGTGGATCTTCGTGACGGCAACCAGGCACTGGTGGAGCCGATGGGTGTCGAAGAAAAAACAGAGTTTTTCCAGATGCTTGTTAAGCTCGGCTTTAAGCAGATCGAGGTCGGGTTCCCGGCGGCGTCGCAAATCGAATATGACTTTCTCCGGCAGTTAATCGAACGGAAGCTGATCCCGGATGATGTGCTGGTACAGGTGCTCGTGCAGTGCCGCGCTGAGCAGCTCGAAAAGACTTTCGAGTGCCTGAAGGGGCTTCCGCAGGCCATCGTCCACATCTATAATTCCACCTCTGTCCTCCAGCGGGACGTCGTGTTCGGGAAGTCGAAGGAAGAGATCATTGACATCGCGCTCACCGGCACGGAGCTTGTGAAAAAGTATGCAAGCACCTTCCCCGGCAAGATTCACCTCGAATACTCGCCGGAGTCCTTTACCGGCACCGAGATGGACTATGCAGCCGAGATCTGTAACGCCGTGCTTGACACCTGGGAATGCGGCGAAGGCCGGGAGGTTATCATTAACCTGCCGTCCACCGTCGAAATGAATACACCAAATGTCTTCGCGGATCAGATCGAATATATGAATGATCACATCAAGTACCGCGACCACGTGACGCTCTCTGTCCATCCGCACAATGACCGCGGCGAGGGTGTCGCGGCGACGGAGCTTGCCATCATGGCCGGCGCGCAGCGTGTCGAAGGGACGCTCTTCGGAAACGGCGAGCGGACGGGTAATGTAGACATTCTGACACTCGCGTATAACATGTTCTCGCACGGCGTGAATCCGGAGCTGAATCTCGAGAATATTCATGCGATCCAGGAGGTTTATGAGCGCTGCACGAAGATGAAGGTGCCGCCGAGAGAGCCGTATGCCGGGAAGCTTGTGTTTACGGCGTTTTCCGGTTCTCATCAGGATGCCATCAACAAGGGCATCAAGGCGATGCGGGATCGGCACGAGACCATCTGGGGGGTGCCGTACCTGCCAATCGATCCGGCTGATATCGGAAGAGAATACGAGCCGATCGTCCGCATTAACTCGCAGTCCGGAAAGGGCGGCGTCGCGTTCATTATGGATTCACAGTTCGGCTACAAGCTCCCGAAGGGCATGCAGCGTGAGTTTGCGGACTACATCCAGTCCCGCTCCGAGATCGAGGGCGAGGTGCTGCCGAGCGAGATCTACACAATCTTCCAGGAGGAGTACGTCGAGACCAAGGAGCCGATCCATTTCAAGAACATCCGGACTACCGATACCGAAAATGGAGACGGAAGCGACAGCTACACGACACTGGCGACCGTCACCTACATGGATCACGGTACGATGAAGACCTTCAGCGGCGTCGGCAACGGCCCGATCGATGCCGTACTGTCCGGCCTAAACCAGGAGCTTTCCATAAAGGTCAAGGTCATCGACTACCAGGAGCACGCACTAACCATGGGCTCCGGCTCGAAGGCCGTATCCTACATTCACCTTCTTGATGAGAAAACCGGCAAGGCAAGCTACGGCGTAGGACTGAGCTCGAACATCACCCGGTCATCCATTCGCGCGATCTTCAGCGCCCTGAACCGCCTGTTCTATCTCAGTGAGGCAGAAGCCGCCGGCAAGAAGCGTGTCGCAGCCAAGATGCACCAGGCCCCGCACGACCTGTTCGGGAACTCGTAGAGAAAATTTATAGAGGCTGTTACACCAATAGGTGCAGCAGCCTCTTTTTGTATACCCACCCCAGTTATTTCAGCGGGAGCATGATGTCACTGTAGAAATTTTCCACGTCGTGGTGGAAGGTCGCACGGCCACCGTAATGCTCTGCGGTGGTCTGGATCGACCGAAGGCCGATGCCGTGCACGCCCTTCTTCGCCGGAAGGTACACTCCATCCGACTTCGTCGAAGGATACGTCTCATCCTGCTTCGTGGAAAGATACGTTCCGTCCTTCATCGAGACCTTCCCGTCGAAGCTGTTCGTTGCGGCGATGTAAAGCTCCTTCTCGAAAAGACATGCAATCGAAAGGGAAATTCTCCGCTTCTCCCTAGGCACAGAAGCACACGCCGTGACCGCATTATCAAGGATATTCCCGACGATACCGCAGAGGTCTGTGTCACCGATGGAAGCATTGTCGGGCATAGCGACACGAAAATCTATAACAATGTCTCCTTCATCCGCCTCTGCGCTATAGTAGTTGAGAAGTGCGTTCAGAGCGCTGTTCTTACAATACTTTTTGACGGTGTTTTCGGGAAGTGATTCGCTATACTGCCCGAGCAGCTTCGTGAGTTCATCGATATTATTTTCTTTTGCAAGCATGTCCATCGTCCGGATCATCTGCCGGAAGTCATGCCGCGCTCTCGACGATTCCTCCATATATTTCTGCTGCAGCTTAAACTGCGTTTCTTCAAGCTCGAGAATACGGGTTCTTTCCTCCACACGCTGCTGCTCCAGGATTCCCTGTACGATAAAATAAAAGAAAATGCAGAAGAAGCAAAGCATAACAGCAAGCACCGCGTGAATCCCCCAGTAGGCACGGGCTACATTATGAACATAATACGTTTCATAATATTCCGGTACAAAGAACAAATTAATCAGCGTAAAGGAAAAGGTAACCGGTAAGGTAATGAACCAGATCCGGACGGAATGATATTGATCGATTAAAAGACTCCCGAATCTCGTGAGCGGATAATAAAAGAGAAGCATCACGAGAAAGCTGATGCCAAGCATAATTAAAGACGCCTCAAGGCTGAAATTCTTAGGTGTTGATGTCGGGTTCAGAATCGCATCGATCCCGGTGCCGACATTACTGACGAAGCTATAAATCGCAATTGCAAAGAAAAATATTGCAAGAGATTTACTGATATGCACCCGGAGACTCCAGTGATAGCAGATAAACATGATAAGAAGCATCGGGAGGGTCAGTGTGTTATAGGAAAGCGCATAGCGGATGTCCAGGTACACGCCGACCGGCAGCACGACCAAAAACAAAAGGAGCACATGAAGAACCGTTCTTCCCGCTGAAAAGCGCAGCTGATTTTTCATCGGAAAAAGACAGAGCAGCGCCGCAGGAAGAAACTCTAGATACGCTATGAAGTCGATCAGACATTCTCGCAGGCTTAGATTTGTCATTGATTTATTCTACTATTAGGACTTGCGTTATCGTCCCGGATCGATCCGGTAGGGATATATCATGGCTTACGGATTTGTGGTCTCAGAGGAAAGTTTCTCGGATTCTTCCCACAAGGTCGAGGCTTCACTCCCGAGTACGATTTCCTCGCTCCCGGCACTCCGCTGCATCTCCTCATGAAGCTTCTGAAAGACATAGTTCTGCCGAAGCTGGTCGATGTCCTTCTGCTTCCGGACATTGACCGGCAGCGTCAGCTCATGCAGCATCGTACAAATCCCCCGATCAAAGCTCACAATATAATCCATATTCACAAGAATCCCGCGATTGATCGAAAGAAACCGCCGATCCCCGGACAGGGAATCAACCGCATCCGAAAAGGACAGCCGCGACCGATAACGCTGGCCCTTTTTATCCGTCACGACCGTATAATGCCCGTCACTCTCAAGGCAAAGAAGCTCCGTGAAGGGAAGCGCGTACTCATGGCGTTCCGAAATAAAATGAAACACCTTCTCTGCGGCGATTCTCCGTGAGAGAAGCTCATCCATGAGCCGGAAAACCTTCTCCCGAAGCGCCGCCGCATCGCCATCCTTCACCAGATACTGAAAGGCATGCACATCAAAGGCCTCCGGCATATGCTCCGTACTTGTCGTCACGAAAACAATGCTTACATCGGCATCCTTTTCCCGGATTTTTCTGGCAGCCTCGATGCCATCCATCCCCGGCATAAAGATATCCATGAAAATCACGACAAAGAGATACTGCGTATATCCGTCGAGAACCTGCTCTCCGTCCGAAAATGTATCGATATTCATCAGATACCGGCGCTTCGTGCCATACTCCTTTAGTATTTCTGAAAGAAGATCTCTTTCCCTTTTCTGATCATCTACGATAGCAATGCGCACATTAGCCTCCGAAAAAAAGTTTTCTTCCATGGTAATCCATCGTAAGGAAAATCACTTGATACAATCACGCCTAAAAATCTGGCATTTGTGCCATCTTTTAATACAAATAGAACACGAAACGATGCAATGTCAAGAGCCAATTTCGATGCGCGAACCGCTCTTGTGAAAAATTTAAGTGATTTTATAATAAGAGTAAACAGGGGAAAATGTGAAGAAGATAAGAAACTTCTCGATGGAGGGGTGCATGATGGAGAAGAAGATACTTCACCTCAGGGAGGCAGATATGACAACCGCTGAGCATGGTAAAAAGGTAGTTTTAGAAAAGGAAGCGCTTGAGAAGCTGGAGATCAAAGCCCAGACTGATCCGCTCACCGGCATTAGAAACCGGAGAAGCGGTGAGGAGAAGATCGGAAAGCTTCTGAAGGAGGGTGCGAAGGGCGCCCTTCTGATGATGGATTTGGATCATTTTAAGCGGATCAATGATACCTATGGCCATTTCATGGGTGACAAGATCTTAAAGAAATTTGCGGAGATTCTAATTGCCTTCACAAGAAAAGAGGATGTGGTATACCGTTATGGCGGTGATGAGTTCGCCGTATTTCTTAAGGGCTTTACCGATCCGTCTGCCATCTCAGAGCGCTGTTCGCTCCTCATTGCGAGAACCGAATACTACATTGGACAGCTGCTCAATGACTCTCTGCAGTCAGAATACTCTACATCAATCGGCGTTGCCGTAGCCCCTGAGGACGGGAAGACCTTCACGGAGTTAGCATTGTGCGCAGATAAGGGCATGTACAAGGTAAAGCAGAGCGGCGGACGCGGCTGCTTCTGTAAGGGCGAGTTCGGCACGGTCTACTACACGAGAAAGGGAAAGGAATCCATCGATGTCCTTTCGCTTCGGTCCATGGTCGAGGAAACTACATACGCGAAGGGCAGCTTCGCGGTCAACTACGACTACTTCAAGATGCTCTTCCGTTTCCTGCAGCGCTACAGCGAAAGAAACGGCGCGAATGTGCAGATGGTTGTCCTGACATTGAAGGGCAATGAGAACGAGGATCTCGCGCGGGGCAAGGTCATGCAGGCTGAGCAGATGCTTTCAGAGGTGGTTGAGAAGACACTCAGGAGAGGCGATGTCGCAGCAAGCTACGGCGCGAATCAGTTCCTCATCATGCTGATGGATACCGATACGGAACGAGGCAAGATCGCACTTCGCCGCATCCAGAAGAACTGGGAAGAGGTCAACCAGGATTACACGCTGGACTATGAAATCCAGAGCATGCGGGACCTTCCGTCTGAGGTGACATCCGCATCATGATTTGGCGGAGCGCATCGCTTCGTAGCGGCGTTTCATCGCCGGGAGGTCGGCGCGGCGGATATAAGCCATATCGCCGTTCTTCATCGTGAAGACAGAAAGCTCCCGGTCGAAGCCGATGACATATTGAAGATTCACGATGAAGCTTTTATGACAGCGTACGAAGGAATCCGTAAGATAGGGCTGGAGGCTGTCAAGTTTACCGTACCAGAGCCTGGTGGAAGCATTGGATAGATGAATCTCGACGTTATGATTCTTCTGCTCCATATAGAGGATGTCCCGGAGGTCGAGCGCCTCTTCACCGATATAGAGCATGGGCTTTTTCTTCTGCTCCTTCACGATGAACTGGATGAGATCATGGACGTCCTCAGGTGTCGCAGGCTTCTCGAGATAGCGGACCGCCTTCAGACGATAGCCGTCGAGCGCATACTCCTTACTGGAGGTGCAGAACGCGACGGGCAGCTCATTTGATACTTCACGGATTTTCCAAAGCGTTTCGATGCCGGTCATGCCCTTCATGAGGATATCGAGGATCAGAAGATCCGGCAGTTGTTCGTCGAGCGCGGGAAGAAGTTCCTCACCGCTTCGGAAGCTTTTGATCACGAGGCCGGGGACATTTTCCTTTCGGATGAGATGCTCGAGCGCAGCGATGGAGGTTCTCTCATCATCACAAATGTATATGAGAATTTCATCATCCATACCAGGCCTCCTTCGTGCGAAAAGATCATAGGATTATGGCGGATAGGCAGGCTTCCCGTGCGGGATGAGTGTCCAGGCCGTAATCATTATATTATGATACCATACAGCGACCTGCCGCGACAAGAAGCGGGCTTTGCAGATGATGCCAAAATAAAAGCAACACGGGAAAACTGCCACCAGTGGCAGGGATTTTGTGGTATTTTATAGATAGAAATTTCAGGAGGAGAAACGGATGCCAGCAGCAGACTTTTTTGATTACGAAACAGCGATGCGCTACTGCGCAGATGATGAGTCGATGTGGAAGGATATCCTTCAGATCTACGTCGAAGAAGGCGAGGAGCACCTCCGGAACATCCCGAACTTCGTGAAGGCAAAGGACTGGAAAAGTTACCAGGTAGAGGTGCATGCCATCAAGAGCACATCTCTTAATGTCGGCGCCACCGACCTGTCTGCGAAAGCAAAGGCGCAGGAGCAACTCGCAAAGGATGGCAGGTACCAGGAAATCAATGGCGGCTACGAGAACTTCCTCATCGAATACAAAAAAGTACTCGAAGCCGCAGAGGAACTTGTCTTTACCGCTGCAGTGTAATCGATGAACTGCAAAATGAAAATGAGGTTGTCGTACAAATGAGAACCGTCCCCTTTGACATTTCAGACTATAATCTCTTCCATTTCCTCGTTTTCAAGCACAAAGTCCTTGAAATATGGAAGGGAAAAGCCAATCTGGCCATTGCTGCCGATTTCTATCACCTGGTCCTCCAGCAGACGCTTCTTGTATGTAGACACATATCCCGGGGTGCGGCCAAGCTCCTGCGCCAGATTTTTAGGCGTTACAGAAGCATTTGCAGAATGCGCTATAATCTTGAGAATTTTTCGATCACCATTCGACATTTCTGAATACACCTTCGTATACACGTTTCTAAACAGATTTACCTTGTATTCATCGAGAATATTTTTAACCACGTCTATACTTATTTCCTCAGCAGCTTTTTTCCAAACCAGATAACCCAACAGCTGAAATGCATATGGATAGCCGGCTGTAACCTTCGCCATAAATGCACATGTGCTGTCGGAGATCTTTATGCCTGCATCTTCGAATGTTTTCTTATAACTATATTTGACAGAAAAAAGTTCAAGTGGTGCAAGCTCTACCCGTGCCGAGCGAAGTAGAAATGTAAGAACCTTGTCATTTTGAAGCTCTGAAATATTGTAAGGCAAGCCCGTCATGATGAGTGCCACAGGATAGTTTTGGAGTCTCAGCACATTATAGAGTGATGCAAAGCTTTTGATTTCTTCCGTTGAGCTTACTTCATCAATGGCAATCAGCAGTGACATTTCCTTTTCTTTCAATCTTTTAAGCAGCTGTTCCATATCAGACTGAAATCCAGCAGCATCGTTACTATCCTTTTTCCCCTTTGCAATTCCTGCACCGAATAATGATAAAGAAAGCTCTGTTGACTCAAAAAATTTTTTTACTTTGGACTCTGTTTTCGAAATAATAGAACTTATCAAATTTTGCTTCAGATTACCATCAGCTGCAGGATATACCACGATCCACTTTGCATCTTTTTCAACAGCGTTACAAACATCTACTAAAAAGGATGTTTTTCCTGATCCCCTCAATCCATAAATCAGAGTCGTTCTATATGGACTATTTTCTTCCTTAATCTCTTCAGCAACAGTGTTCGTCATATCCTCACGGTCTAGAAATATCGGAGGAACACTTCCAAAACTTGGTCTAAATGGGTTTTTAGATTCCTCATACATTTTTAGTCTCCATTAGTATATTTTAGTATTTGTTTGTTATATGAAACATTTGTCAACCCCCAATTTCGCTTCAGTTACGGCCGTTGTCCGAAACCGAAAGATTTTTATAATAAAAGTTGTAAAGAGGAAAGAAGCGAAAGTATGTGCCATTTCACCTCTAATCAACATTTACGAAAAATGATGGCCATAACATCGGAACGAAACCTGTTCCAGAAAGTTTGAGGAGAATGTTATGAACGAAAAAGATCGTATTGAAGTTGACCGCAGTACACAGGTCAATTCGAGAAAAAAGAGGAAAAAGTGGTACAACGTTCTTAAGACAAAGACACGCTTCATCAAGGTTCCCGAGAATGTAGACGAGGAGACTCTGTCCGCACAGGTGAACGAAGAAATCGAAAAGAAGCATCGCATCAGCGGTTCCGGCCTCCTGAAGGGTGCGGTTGCTACCGGCATGCTCTTCGGCGGCGCTGCGATGCAGAACATGACCGCGTATGCAAATGAGAATGAGGACTCGACCTCCGAGCACATCGAAGCAGATGATCACGATGATACATCCAGCAGCGATTCCAGCGAGAGCATCGATACCTCCAGCGCGAGCGATTCTTCGGATTCCGAAGGATCTTCTTCCGATGCATCAGATTCGTCCGAGGATACCGTAGAGGTTGAATCCGAGGTTGAAGTAGAAGCTGCTGATTCTGAACCCGATACTGAAACAAGAGAAGCAGAGACCTCTGATGATACGGATAAGGGTGGCACAGAAGAAACCGGGCAAACCACATCCGAGCCGCAGAGCGACGCATCCTCTGATGGTACAGATTCTTCATCTGATGCCAATGTTTCCGGCGAGACGACTGGCACGACACCGGCAGCAGACACAACCGATACATCTTCCGATGCCAATGCTGACACTGGCGCTTCGTCCCAGGACACAGCTGCAACCGAGACTAATGATACACCTGCAGCAGAGAACACCGATGACAATGAGGCAAAGGTAGGCCCTGGCTTCGAAAACGTTGAGCCGACACAGGAAGAGACTCCAGCAGACGAGACTAAACCAGAGACCCCAGTCGATGAGACCAAGCCAGCTGAGGAGACACCTGCAGCTGTAACAGAGGAGAGCACATCTGCAATCACAAGTGAAGAAAATGCAGAGACAACCTCTGAGGCAGATAGCACAGCGCTGTCAGAATCAGAGACATTAGAGCAGCCGGCAGCAAATCCTACAGTCGATGAAAATGCACTGAGCGTTGCCGAAAAAGAGCAGACCGCTACGACGGAAACCCTCACGTTCGATACAAATGAACTTCTTAATATGGGGTTCAGTGCTAAGGAAGCAAGCTTCCTTGAAGAAAGCAAGGTTGAGGCGAGCACTACATTCACTGAAGGCACGACGATTACCTACAGCACGACAGTTAATGGTAAAGAAATTACGGTTTCTGGCAATGTAGATGAGACGACAACAGCAGATACCATCTATAATAATTTCCTTATAATGCAGCGGAGTATTTGGAGAAGTGCGTTTCCAGCGTGCTGGAGCAGACGCGGAGGGATCTTGAGGTAATCGTGGTTAACGACGGGTCTACGGACCGAACACCGGAGCTCTGTGAGCAGCTGCGGAACAGGGACAGCCGTGTTCGTGTGATGCACAAGAAGAATGGTGGTCTGTCTTCGGCCAGGAATCTGGGACTTGAGGTGGCAACGGGAGAGTATGTCTTCTTCCTCGATGCGGATGACTGGCTGTCGGAAGCTTGTCTCGCTGATTTGCATGCTCTCAGGGAGAAGACCAACGCTGACATCGTGATTGCAAATTTTGTAAGTTTTGATGAGGAGAAGGGGTTATTTACCTTTTACTCAACGGATGAAACGTATTATGAAGAGACTTACACACCGAAGGAGTTGTTTGCACGTGAGAATGACGCGCGCGACAACTTCAAGACGTCCTTCATTCATGCATGGGATAAACTGTATCGTAGGGAGTTGTTCCGGAACGTCCGGTATCCGGAAGGCATGCTGGCAGAGGATGATTATACGACATGGAAGCTGTATCTTCTTAGTGACAAAATTGCCTACCTGAATAAAGCGGAATACTTCTATCGTGTGCATGAAGGAAGCATTATGACGTCTTCGCCATGGGATAAAGTGTTTCCACTAAAGAGCATCGAACAGAGGATCGCAGTGCTTTCGATGCTCGGCTTCGATATCTCCAGGGAGCTCACTGCTTATAAGGACAGGCTGCAGGGGCAGGAGCAGACGCTCCTTGACTCCGGCACGAAGAACCTCGAGGCGTATCAGGAAGTGAAGTGGATGAAGCAGGTGTTCGAGAAATATCATGTGTGATGTGGAACCGGGAGTGACACTGGGGATGGTTCTCCTTGTCAACTTTTGCAAAAAAGTTGATAGAGAAAACCGTCCTCGGTGTCAGCATGTCAACAACGAATCACGTTCTTTTCTTGAGTTTATTGAATACTTCCTTGTGGGTCAGTCGCAGATCGGTTTCTGCTGCCTGCCGG
>OMZX01000012.1 GCA_900315665.1 uncultured Eubacteriales bacterium | reverse complement strand
ACACAGGTACCAGGCGAAATAAAGTTTTTATTAATTTTATGAAGCTATTGGCTTATTGCTCATATCCATTGACGTACGTAATTCTGTACGTTATACTTTTTGATGTGATTAAAGTTGAATGAGAAACGGAGGTGGAAGCATTGACAGCGATAAATTACACTCTTTTTCGTGATCATATGAAGGCTTATATGGATGAATGTACGGATAATTATGATTCGATCATTATTACGCGGAAGGAAAATAAGAATGTTGTCATGATTTCCGAGGAGGTTTATAACAATCTTCTGGAAAATGTGCATCTGATGGGTAATAAAGCGAATTATGACTGGCTGATGGAATCAAAAAGACAGCTTGAACGAGGGCATGTGCATGAGCACGAGTTGGTAGATGCTGATGATTAAACAGTTTACGGATAATGGCTGGGCGGATTATGTTTACTGGCAGACGGAGGACAGAAGGACACTGCGGAAGATTAATACATTGATTGAGGATATCTGCAGGAATGGTAATGAAGGTCTCGGAAAACCGGAGCGTTTATCGGGAGACCTGGCGGGTTTCTGGTCCAGGCGTATCAATGAAAAGGATCGGTTGGTTTATCGTATCGATGGAGAAGTTGTCAGTATTATTGCATGCCGTCAGCATTATTCAGATACATAAGATATTAGCTGTTGATATCGGGCGAAATCAAATGTTGAAAAAATAAAGGCGTAGAAGCTTTATAGAAATTTTCAGTTTATATGTACAAATCATTTTCAGTAATGCTACTGACTGGAGACAAGTAAAAGTATGAGTAAAAGCGAAGAAATCATTTTTATGCAGGCAAGGTTGATGCGGTTGGCTACGGATCAATGGAATATAACGGTTCAAAAGGCTAGTACAATTTTTGGAAAATATGGCATATTGGAACTTATAAGGGATTGCTATGGCATGTTCCATACTGAAGGCGACGAAGCCATTTTTGAAGAAATCAAGCAGGTTCTAAGCCATAAGGGGGTTGATGTTCATGCAGAAGTTGACTGATGTAATTGCTAAGTTGACTGTAAAGGAATCCGTTACAAAGGAACAGAAGGATTTCGCAATAGATGCGATTATATCAATGGTGGTAGATGATTTGGCTTCAGAATTCGAGGAGGATTCAGATAAAGTGTTGACGAATTTTATATGTTCAAATACTGGAAAGCTTCTCTATGATGAAGAGAGTGAATGCTGGAAAAATGGTCCAACTTATGTTGAGGATTTGTATAAAGGTGAATTAAAGAAGACTGGCGATATGTAAAATGATGCAGGACACTCAGATCGGATGTCCTGCATCATTTTAAAATGTAAAGAAATGTAAAAAGTTACAAAAATAGTAAAAAGATGTAAAAACTTACAAAAATAAAAGCTGACAGATAGAACCGTCCCCGGTGTCAGCTTCAGGCGCGTTTTATGCTGCGGGTGCTGTGGTGGCGGAGCTTCTCGGCATACATAGCATCATCGGCGGACTGGATCCAGGCGGGGATGTCCTTAAAGCCTTTATTTACTGAGGTGCCAATGCTGGCTTCGACGACGTATGGCTTGTTCCGGTCCTTTGATAGCACCAGAAGCTGATCGCTAAGTGTGATGCGGAAGGACTGTACCTGCTCGGGCGTCGCCTGGTCGAGCACGACGATAAATTCATCACCGCCGAAACGTCCGATGATGGGGCGTTTCTGATAGGGCTTCGCGGTTTCCTTCAGCGCTTCTGTGAGAATCAGAAGTGCCTGATCACCCTCGAGATGACCATAGCGGTCATTGATGGATTTGAAATGATCAAGATCAATCATGCAGAGCGTCACGGTGCCGTCATTGCCATGCTCCCGTACGATGCCATCAAGATCACGAAGAAGTGAACGGCGGTTGTTAAGACCAGTCAGAGGATCACGCGAGATGAGAGACCGAAGCATATTCATGTAGAAGATGAGCGCGGATATCGCAGTACCGGCGCAGAGAACCGGCAGCCGCCAATAGAAAAGCTGCAGAATTCCGCAAATCGCTGGCGCAATCGGGAAGGTCGCGATAAACATATAGCGCTCATGCTTCGTGTAATTCTTCGGCTGACAGGCCTTCACAAAGGAGATAAAGCAGGTCATCAGTGCCTCAGGATAGATCAATAGGTATTGGAACAGGAAGTACCGCGCTCTCAGATAAACAGGCCCGTCATAATAGAACAGGAAACCGTATTTAACATTGAGGAGAAGCAGTACAAAGTGAATCAGCATCGGGATGGCTGCGAGACCGACATAGAGTTTTTTGTTCCATAGCTTGGATCCGCGATAGCTTTCAAACAAAATGAACCAGCAATAGGCCATGAAGGAGGAAGATAAAAAGTAGATGATCTTCAGAACCATGAGAACCGGGACGGGCCAGAACCAGGATTGATCAGCATTGAACCAGATCATATCGGAAGCGGTGAGCAGTACAGAACTCATGAGCGCCTGCCGAAGCAACCGCTGATCCCGTGACTTCGGAAGCTCCTGACCGCTCCGAATGAACACAATAATTAGGAAAACGATGCACGTAATATTAATTTCATTATATAGCTGTAGAAAATCTACACTATAACTAGACATCGACTTCTCCTTTCCTGCTGCGTTCTACTTTTTACTATTTTACCATATTCAAACGTTTTCGGATATAAATTGTAGTTTAATGATGATTTTGATGTTTTGCAAAAGACAGCAGAACCGGCCGAATGCAGAAGGCGCATCCAAAGCGAGCATAAAGCCGAAAGTCCCAGCTAGCCGGGTGCTTCAGTCGAGGTAGAAAATCCGGGTTACAACCCCGGATTTTCTAGGCCCATTGAAGGAAAAATCCCTTCAAGGTTATCCCGGAGTACCGCCAAGGTTATCCCGGAGTACCGCGCTTGCGCGGGGAGGCTTCGGGATGCCTTAGCGGCGAGCGCGTTCAAAGACATCGCTTGCGATGTCTACTGATTTTTCCTGAATTGGGCCGGCCCGACTGAAACACCCGGATAGCGCTAGGACTTTCGAGCAGCGAGCGTGGATGCGCCTTCTGCATTCGGCCGGTTCTGCGTTCGCATAGCTACGCTCCCCTTGATTTATGGTAGGTTTTCGCCTATACTTCAACATTATGTGGGCTTTACGAACAGAATACGACGCCGGAAAGGGCTTCGGCAGGCTTCGATGGGGCTTCACGTAGAATGAGGAGAGATAATTATGGGTTTGGAATTCAGAGCGAAGCTGCCATCCTCGGCGGAGATTCGTGAGCAGCTGCCGCTTCCGACTGAGCTCGCTACGATCAAGGCGAAGCGGGACCAGGAAATCAAGGACATTTTCAGCGGAAAGTCAAAGCGCTTTCTTCTTATCATCGGACCATGCTCAGCCGATCATCAGGATCCTGTACTTGAATATTGCAATCGTCTGAAGGAGATTGCGAAGCAGGTCGAAGACAGTATCATGATCGTACCGCGTGTCTATACGAATAAGCCACGTACGACCGGCGAAGGCTATAAGGGCATGCTGCATCAGCCGGACCCGGAGAAGGGTGCGAATGTGGCGAGCGGTATTGCCGCCATTCGTAAACTTCATATGGAGGTTCTTCGAGAGACCGGCCTCAGCACCGCCGATGAGATGCTATACCCGGACAATCTTCGATATCTCTCTGATATTATGAGCTATATCGCAGTTGGCGCGCGTTCCGTCGAGAACCAGCAGCATAGACTCGTCGCCTCTGGTACGGATGTGCCGATCGGTATGAAAAATCCGACTTCAGGAGATATGGGTGTCATGTTGAACTCAATCTATGCAGCACAGCATCCGCATGATTTCATCTTCCGTGAATGGGAGGTACGCTCGGACGGAAATCCGTATGCGCATGCGATCCTTCGTGGCTCACAGTCAAAGCACGGACAGATGATGCCGAATTATCATTACGAGGATCTGAAGCTCCTTCATACATTGTATTCGGAGAAGGATCTCGTAAACCCGGCGGTTGTCGTCGACACCAATCACTGCAACTCAGGGAAGCATTATAAGGAGCAGCTCCGGATCGCGCAGGAGGTTATGCACTCCCGGAAATATTCTGAGGAGCTTGCGACGTTTGTGAAGGGCCTGATGGTTGAGTCATATCTGCTCGAGGGAAACTGCAAGGTCGAAGAGCATGTTTTCGGCAAGTCCATCACCGATGCCTGCATCGGGTGGGAGGACACCGTCCGCCTGATCGATAATGTCTACGAGTACGTGCAACAGACGAAGTTTTAATAATGCTTCCACCTGTTGACTGGATGGAAGTCATATGAATGAGCGGGAAGTAGTAGAGTATAGAAGATACTAGGAACAGGTTATATCGCAGCATTAGGCAACGCATGCCTGATGTATGCATTATAAAATAAAGCAAGGAGAAATCGATGGGAGTTTATGAGGAACTGGTGGAGCGCGGTCTGATCGCGCAGGTGACGGATGAGAAGGAAATCCGCGAGCTTGTTAACAACGGTAAGGCAACCTTCTATATCGGCTTCGATCCGACGGCGGATTCGCTGCATGTCGGTCATTTCATGGCGCTTGTTCTTATGAAGCGGCTGCAGATGGCTGGCAACAAGCCGATCGCACTGGTTGGCGGCGGCACCGGTATGATCGGCGATCCGTCCGGTCGTACGGATATGCGGAAGATGATGACGATCGAGCAGATCGATCATAACTGCGAGTGCTTCAAGAAGCAGATGAGCCGGTTTATCGAGTTCGGCGAGGGCAAGGCGCGCATGGTAAACAACGCAGACTGGCTCCGGAACCTTAATTTCCTTGACTTCATGCGGGAAATCGGTCCGTGCTTCTCTGTCAATGATATGCTTCGTGCCCGCTGCTATGTGAATCGTATGGAGGCGGGGCTTACCTTCCTTGAGTTCAGCTATATGCTGATGCAGGGCTATGATTTCTACAGACTCTACCAGGATTACGGCTGCAATATGGAGTTCGGCGGCGATGATCAGTGGTCAAATATGCTGGCTGGCACAGAGCTCATCCGTAAGAAGCTTGGTAAGGATGCCTATGCGCTGACCATCACACTGCTCACAAACTCTGAGGGTAAGAAGATGGGTAAGACCGTCGGCGGTGCCGTATGGCTTGATCCGGACAAGACCTCTCCGTATGACTTCTATCAGTACTGGAGAAATGTCCAGGATGCCGATGTCATCAAATGTCTGAAGCTCCTTACGTTCATTCCGATGGAAGAAATCAACGAGATGGCCAAGTGGGAAGGCGCTGAGCTTAACAAGGCAAAAGAGCGTCTCGCTTATGATCTCACGGAGATGGTACATGGCAAGGAAGAGGCTGACAAGGCTGATAAGGCCGCAAAGTCCATCTTCATGGGCGGTGGCTCTGAGAACATGCCGGAGTACAAGCTGAAGGATGAAGACTACCGTGATGGTAAGATCGATATCTGCGGTGTTCTCGCCGTATCCGGTCTCGCGAAGTCCCGTTCCGATGCCCGGCAGAACGTACAGCAGGGCGGCGTTCTCCTTGACGGCGAGAAGGTAACCGATCCGCGCGCCTCCTACGACGCAGCCTTCTTCAAGGATGGCAAGGTCGTACAGCGCGGCAAGAAGAGCTTTATGAAAATTTTCTCCTGAAAAAACTGATTATTAGTTCGTTTCGATGATGAATTACGGATGGATGTCCTGGTTTCGCATTCCATCCGTATTTTTTATTTGTCAAAGTTCTTTTATTGTAAGGAAAACTTTAAGGAGTGACGTCGTTATCCGTGCTATACTATGACGCATGGTAGAGGAGGAAATTTTATGACTAGACTTTCGAAGCTTATTTTTACCATAATCACTTTTCTAATGCTTACAGCGGGCACGTCGTTTGCTTCTTTTGCAACGACGGCAAATGTGACATCAGCCAAGATCGATCCGAATGATCCATCAAAGATTAATGTCACGGCAACCGTATCTGATTTTGATCCGTCGAATCCGCCGGCAGTTTATCTTTTTTCGATGAAGCCATATCAGTCGGATGTTTCCGGCAGAGCGGATTATCTCTCAGCACAGCAGGCTTCATCCAGCATGACCTTCACCTTCGATATGCAGGATGGCCCGGCGTCGAACAGGCTTTATGATGCTTTCGCTCTGGCTGTCGACGGGGGTTCCGGCAGCTATCAACTGATATCAAACCGCTGCTACATCACAAATCCGGAGGTGATAGCACCAGATCAGAGTGCACCTGCCATTTATGGAAAGAAAGGCCTCATGATTGACCCGAATCTGATTGATGATGCGCTGAAGCTAAACCTAAAGCAGGCCAGCATCTCCATCACGACAGCACAGCTTCTTGGCTCGGGTATCACATACTCCTTCGAGGGGCAGAACTATAGCTTCAGTGCGAAGAATGTTTCCGAACTGGATAATCAGATTTCACGTCTCTCAAACGCGGGCGTAGCAGTAACTGCGATTCTTCTCAATGGCTTCAATGGGGCACAACCGGATCTCTATATTCCCGGTACTTCGGTACAGACCAGCGATCAGGCACTGTATTATGGCTTCAATGTCATGACCGAGCGCGGCTTCAATCTTGTGAAGGCGATTGCTTCCTTCCTTGCGAATCGTTACAGCGGCTATAATGGCCATGGTAAGATCACAAACTGGGTCATCGGTAACGAGATCAACAACCAGTACTGGAACTATATCGGAAACTATGATGTCGGCCAATATACACTGATTTACCAGCGCGCGTTCCGTACCTTCTACACAGCCATCAAGTCCGTGAGCGCAGGAGATTCTGTGATGTTCTCACTGGATCTCTACTGGAATATGCTGCCGGAAACCGGCGTCGTCGGGAAATATACGGGGAAGTCGGTGCTGGAAGCATTTAGCATACTGGACCAGATGGAGGGTAAGACGGACTGGGGCTTAGCGCTTCATCCATATCCATATCCGATCTGGAACCCGATTTTCTGGGATGATTATGAGACCGGTAAGGTGAACAACACAGATGCCTCGCCGGTTGTCAGTATGGCAAACATCAGTGTCATCACGAATTATATGCATCGCGCCGATCTTCTGACCCGTGCAGGCACGGTTCGCGACATTTATCTCACGGAGCAGGGCTTTAATTCGAACTCGCGCGGGCAGGATGCGACACTCGATCAGGCAGCAGCCTTTGCCTATGCGTATTATATGGTGAACTGCAACCCGGATATCAAGGGCTTCCTTTTAAGCCGACAGCTTGATCACACAGAGGAGACGAAGACTGGTCTTGCCTATGGTCTTCAGTCCGTCGATCCGGCAAATACAAATCACCTCATAGAGCGTCCGATCAAGGATGTCTTCCGGAATATCGATGATCCGAACCTGTCGATGGCGTCGACCGCATTTGCTCTGCCGATCATCGGCATCTCGTCCTGGGATCAGGTAATCCCGAACTTCCACTATTAAATGCCAACTCTGCCATCTGACAAAAAAATGAGGCCTGATTCGTACAATAGAAAATGCAAATCGAACATATAGATACTTTAGATATTAAAATCACAAAATATTGTGCAAGATTTAATGATAAAGTGCGGTGAGATTTTATTGCTTTTTTACGAAAAACTTACAGTAAAGGCCGAAAACTTGCCAACGGTGTGCGCTTTCAACTATAATAAGACTAATTCTTAGGTAACTGAGGTGTAACGATATGCTGCATAAGCATTCAACTATAAAAGCGATTGTCATCGGATGTGCCCTTAGCCTGACGGCAGCGTTTTCATCCTTTGCATCGAGTTCCATCGTAAAGAGTCAGGCGAAGGTTTCACTTGCCGTCGATGACATGTACCTTCCGGGCAAGGTCAATGATCCCGTGACGAAGCAGACGAAGCCTGCCTTTATCGTCAGTGATAACGCATCCTTCCGTCTCACGAGTGAAGATGGTTCTGTTACAACCGCAGATGTCATCGTTTATGTCAATGAATATCTGAATGGTCAGGACGTCGGCGTAAGGAATCGTGTTCTGAAGAAGACCGTGAAGATCGGAGAGTCTCTGAATCTTCTTCCGGAGAATCTTTTCGAGCAGGATACGGAGAGCGGTAAGGCTTATGATTTTGTAAACCGTTGCTACGATGTTCGTGTCTTTACGGATGCTTCAAAGAAAAATTACCAGGATTTCTATTTTGGTATGGTAACTGATGCAGTGCTCGAGGAGCTTTCCGAAAATCTGGAGCAATAAATTCCATCTCGGAAGCAGTTGCCTGAAGAAGAGATTTCTGCTATAGGCTGAAAATTAGAATTGAATATGATACAATGAAGGCTGTCGCGATACTGCGACAGCCTTTTCTGAAGGAGACATTATGGAAAAAATAGCAAGCTTTACCGTAAACCATCTGAAGCTCGAGCCGGGTATCTACGTATCAAGAAAGGATAAGGTCGGAGAGGAGACCATCACGACCTTTGACCTTCGCATGACAACTCCGAACAAGGAACCCGTCATGAATACGGCGGAGGTTCATACCATCGAGCATCTCGGCGCCACCTTCCTAAGAAACGATCCGGCGTGGAAAGATAAGACCATCTACTTCGGCCCGATGGGCTGCCGCACCGGTTTTTACGCCATCTTCGCCGGTGACCTTGCGTCTCGTGATATTGTTCCTGTCATCACAAAAATGTACGAATTCATCCGCGATTACGAAGGCGAAATCCCAGGTGCCACCGCCCACGACTGCGGAAACTACCTGGATCAAAATCTCGGCATGGCCCACTACCTCGCTAACCGCTACCTGGAAAACACCCTTTACGCAATCGACGACGCACACATGAATTATCCAGCCTGAATTCTTTCAAAGGTCAGGGAGGGACGACAGTCCCGATCCGTGCATGCGAGTGGCCATCACAGATTTCATACGGAAGCGCTTAGAAAATTCCAAAATGCCCCCTTAGAAGTTGCCGGAGCTTCCATAGCGATTCCGGCGGGTGTCTGAGGAGAGTTTTCTTTCAAGAAAACTCTCCGAGTTCCGCCGGAAACGTGCAACTTCTTAGGGGGCATTTTGTGAATTTTGTTAGCGCTGTAGTCTTTGAAATCTGCGATGGCCACTCGCATGCACGGATCGGGACCGTCGTCCCTCCCGTCCGCGAAGCCACTTAGAACGAATAATTCTTGTCTGCGATAGCGGCCTTTGTTTTCTCCCAGTTCTCTTTGCAAACCTGATAGTGCCGCCGATAATACTCACTGTAGAGAATATCGACGAGGAACAACTGCGAAATTTCGGCTGAAGTCGATCCTTTCTGGAGTGTCCCTTCATTCGCACCACAGAGCAGGATAATGTCTGCATACTCTGTCAGCGGTGACTTCTGGAAACGTGTGATCAAAATCGTCTTCGCACCCGCACGCTTTGCAGACTTTGCAATCTCGACGGTATCCTTCGTCGACCCGGAATAGGAGAAGATCAGTGCCACATCATCCGCGTTCAGTGTCGATGCAGTGATAAGCTGCATATTTGCATCCATGATACAGCTGACCTTCGGTTCGATCCGCAGGAACTTGTTCATGGCCTTCATCGCCGTAAAAAGCATCTACGGCAGCGGAAACAGTTTTCAGATTAATAAGGGAATAGGTTTCCTGAATGGCGGAAACATTTTCTGCAAGCACCTTTTTTACGAGGTCCTCGATGTTATCCTGCAACGTTATGCTTTTGCCCTGTTCCGCAGTGGAATCGGGAGCAGCCTGCCGCATCGACAGAGAAAGCATCATCTTAAACTCCTGATAGCCCTTCACGTTCATCGTCTTACAAAAACGGAACACGGAAGTATCGCCGACATTGCAGGCCTCCGCGAGATCCGAAATCGACATGAACAGTACCTTTTTCGGGTTCTCCAGAATATAATCAGCGACCTTTTTTTCAGCCTTCGTAAACTGATTATAGACGGAACGGATTTTCGTTAAATAATCCTCCTGCATGATATTGCCTCCTGACTAAAAACTCATATTTCAAAAGTAAGTTTATCACGAAAGAAAATTTGTTTCAATAAAAAAATCTTTCGGAAACAAGGTACCAGCCTGTGAAAATTCTGACACTTGTGTTTTCAGGAGACATGAGATATAATGCAAGGGTTCGCGAAAGCGAAGGATGTTCTTATAGCTTAATTGGATAGAGCGCTGGCCTCCGACGCCAGTAGTGGCGGTTCGAGTCCGCCTAGGAACATATCGAAGACCTCCGGAGTGGCTCCGGAGGTTTTTGTTGTTATCCCGGAGTACCGCGAAGCGGGCGCAAGATGTCCAGTGGACATCTGATTTGCGCCGACCGGAGCGGAGCGGAGAAGGCTTCGGGATGCCTTAGCGGCGAGCGCGTTCAAAGGCATCGCTTGCGATGCCTTCCTATTCTTCTTTCGAAATGGTTTTCCGGATTTCTTCAATCTTGTCACGGTATTTGGCGGCGTCCTCGAAGTTGAGCTCGGTGGCAGCGGCGCGCATCTTTTTCGTGAGTTCGCGGATGAGCTTGTCCACCTCCTGATGCGACATAGATTCCACATCCTTTTTGATCCCGCCGAGATCATCAGCGTCTGCAGCACGTGTGATCGCGATAACATCCTGTACCGCCTTATGAATCGTCGTCGGCGTGATGTGGTGCTCCTCATTATAAGCCATCTGTACCTTGCGGCGGCGATTGGTCTCATCAATCGTGTGACGCATGGATTCTGTGATCGTGTCAGCATACATGATGACGTGCCCGTCAGCATTACGCGCAGCACGGCCGACCGTCTGGATGAGCGAGGTTTCTGAACGAAGGAAGCCTTCCTTATCGGCATCGAGAATCGCGACGAGTGCAACCTCAGGGATATCGAGTCCCTCACGGAGCAGGTTAATGCCTACAAGTACGTCAAATTTGTCAAGCCGCATATCGCGGATGATCTGTGCCCGCTCCAGGGTATCGATATCGGAATGCAGATACTTGACACGGATATCCGCTTCCTTGAGATATTTTGTGAGGTCCTCCGCCATCCGCTTCGTGAGCGTCGTCACGAGAACCTTGTGTTTTGCGGCGGTTTCTTTATGAATCTGCGCGATGAGATCATCAATCTGTCCCTTCGTCGGACGGACCTCGATTTCCGGATCGAGGAGACCGGTCGGACGGATGATTTGCTCCGCTCGCAGAAGTTCATGATCCGCTTCATAATCACCGGGTGTCGCCGATACGAACATCATCTGATCAATCTTCTGTTCAAATTCCTCGAAATTAAGCGGCCTGTTGTCCAGTGCGGATGGCAGACGGAAGCCATAATCCACCAGGGTTGTCTTACGGGAAAGGTTTCCATTGTACATGCCGCGTACCTGCGGGAGTGTGACGTGCGACTCATCGACGATGATGAGGTAGTCGTCCGGAAAATAATCCATGAGGGTATAGGGCGGTTCGCCCGGTTTCGCAAAATTTAAATGTCTCGTATAATTTTCGATACCTGAGCAAAAGCCGGTTTCTTTCAGCATCTCAACATCATAATTGGTCCGCTCGGCAATCCGCTGCGCTTCGAGAAGCTTGTCATTGTCCTTAAAATACTGAACCCGCTCATCCATTTCCTTCAGGATATTGACACAGGCGAGGTTCAGCTTATCCTGCGGGATGACGTAGGGGCTTGCAGGATAGATCATGATGTGCTGCATGGAAGCATTGGTCTTCGCCGTCAGGGCATCGATCCGTTTGATTGTGTCAATTTCATCTCCGAAGAACTCGATGCGGTAGGCTTCTTCGCCTTCACTGGCCGGGAAAACGTCGACAACATCACCCATGACACGGAAGGTGCCGCGCTTAAAGTCCATATCGTTCCGATTGTACTGGATGTCGATGAGCTGTCGAATGAACTCGTCCCGATCTTTTATCTGGCCAGGACGGAGAGAAATCGCCATGTTCAGATACTCTGTCGGCGCACCGAGTCCATAGATGCAGGAAACGGAGGAGACGACAATCGTATCGCTTCGCTCGGACAGAGAGGCCATCGCGGAGTTCCGAAGCTTATCGATTTCATCGTTGATATCAGAATCTTTTTCAATGTAGGTATCGGTCGACGGGACATAGGCCTCCGGCTGATAATAATCGTAATAGGAAACAAAATATTCTACCCGGTTTTCAGGGAAAAAGTCCTTCATTTCGGAATAGAGCTGGGCCGCCAGTGTTTTGTTGTGGGATATGATGAGCGTTGGCTTCTGCAACGCCTGGATGACATTGGCCATCGTAAAGGTCTTACCGGAGCCGGTCACGCCGAGCAGGGTTTCGAACTGATTGCCTTCCTTGAAGCCGGCAACGAGCTTCTCAATCGCCTTAGGCTGGTCACCGGTCGGCGCGTAGTCAGAATGTAAAACAAAAGGATGTTTTTCCATGAGCTTCTCCGTCCAAAAAGAAATACTGTTATAAAGAAATGTCAGCTAAAGAAATATCATCAAGGATGAAATAATCTAAGTATGTTCACCATTATACAGTAGAACCATTGCATTGTAACCGTAAGATTTCTGTAAGGTCTCCTGACCTCATCAAGCGGACCCCATCAAGCATGTACTAATCTAAATACATAAAAAACATTTATATACGATATTAATGATGTCGGTGCTATAGTCTAGTGAAGCCATAGAAATGGCAAAAATTAAACAATCATGAGCAAAGGAGCGGGAGTATATGAGCAGAGTTTATAATTTCAGTGCGGGTCCGGCATGTTTACCGGAGGAGGTACTAAAGACAGCGGCTGCAGAGATGCTGGATTATCATGGATGCGGAATGTCCGTCATGGAGATGTCGCACCGGTCAAAGGAGTTCCAGGATATCATCGATACAGCAGAGGCTGATTTCAGAGAACTCCTCGGAGTTCCTGACAATTATAAGGTACTGTTTCTCCAGGGCGGCGGCAATACACAGTTCGCCATGGTTCCGATGAATCTCATGAAAAATAAAGTTGCCGATTATATCGTAACCGGTCAGTGGGCAAAGAAGGCAGCCAAGGAAGCAGAGAAGTATGGCACCGTACATGTGGTAGCAAGCTCCGCGGATAAGACCTTCACCTATATTCCTGATCTTTCTGATCTTCCGATCGATTCGGACGCAGATTATGTCTATATCTGCCAGAACAACACCATTTATGGTACAACTATCAAGACCCTCCCGAACACAAAGGGTAAGGATCTCGTTTCTGATGTTTCCTCCATGTTCCTGTCAGAGCCGATGGATGTCACAAAGTACGGCATCCTCTGGGGCGGCGTACAGAAAAACGTGGGGCCGGCAGGCGTAACCATTGTCGTGATCCGCGATGACCTGATCCGTGAGGATGTTCTCCCGTTTACGCCGACCATGCTTACCTATAAGACCCATGCCGATAAGGGTTCTCTCTACAACACGCCTCCTTGCTACAATATTTACATCTGCGGCTTAGTCTTCAAGTGGTTGAAGGAAATGGGCGGTCTTTCCGAGATGAAGAAGCGGAATGAAGAGAAAGCTAAGATCCTTTATGATTATCTCGATCAGTCGAAGCTCTTTAAGGGTACCGTCGTACCGAAGGATCGTTCGCTCATGAATGTGCCGTTTATCACCGGCAATGAGGAACTCGATAAGAAGTTTATCGCAGAGTCCAGTGCAGCCGGCCTCAAGAATCTGAAAGGCCATCGTACCGTCGGCGGCATGCGTGCATCTCTTTATAATGCGATGCCGAAGAAGGGTGTCGAGACGCTCGTTCAGTTCATGGATAAATTTGAAAAAGAAAACGCTTAAAATATAGATAGCCGTCTCTCCGGGGTGTACGATGTGACACGCACTTCAGAGGGACAGCTTTTGTTTGAAAAAGGGGAGATAACATGAAAGACAGAGAAGTATTTTGCTTAAATAACATTAGCCGTGTTGGTACTGGAAAATTCCGGAAGGGGTACACGCTGGTTGACACGATCGACACGGCAGCGGCAGTGCTTGTCCGCTCAGCGGATATGAAGGAGATGCAGTTCCCGAAGACGCTTCGAGCAATCGGACGTGCCGGCGCCGGTGTCAACAATATCCCGCTGGATCGCTGCGCAGAAGAAGGCATCGTCGTGTTCAACACGCCTGGCGCCAATGCCAATGCCGTGAAGGAGCTCGTGATTGCAGGTCTGATGCTTGCAAGCCGTGATGTTGTCGGCGGTGCAGACTGGATCAAGGCCAATGCCGACGATCCTGATATCAAGAAAACCGCAGAAAAGGCGAAAAAGCAGTTCGCCGGGAATGAGATCAAGGGAAAGACGCTCGGCGTCATCGGTCTCGGTGCGATCGGTGTTCTTGTTGCGAATGCTGCGGTTGATCTCGGTATGGAGGTCTATGGTTATGATCCGTATCTTTCCGTGAATTCTGCATGGGAGCTTTCCCAGAAGGTACATCATGCCGCGCTGACGGATGAGATTTATGAGAAGAGTGATTACATCACAGTTCATGTGCCGGCCAATGATTCCACGAAGGGTATGATTAACGCGGATGCCATCAAGCGTATGAAGGACGGCGTACGCATCCTTAACTTTGCGCGTGACGTACTCGTCAATGACCAGGACATGAAGGAGGCATTGGCAGCAGGGAAGGTGAAGGCCTATGTTTCGGATTTCCCGAATGCTTCCTCCGTACACATGCCGGGGGCGCTGGTGCTGCCGCATCTTGGTGCATCGACGGAAGAGGCTGAGGATAACTGTGCGGTGATGGCCGTCCAGGAAATCCAGGATTACCTCGATAATGGAAATATTCATCATTCTGTGAATTTCCCGGATACGGATATGGGCATCTGTCAGTCGGTCGGCCGTATTGCGATTCTTCACCGGAATGTGCCGAATATGCTTTCGAAGATCACAAAGGCACTCGGCGATGCGAACATCAACATCGAAGGCATGCAGAACAAGTCGCGTGGTGATTATGCCTATACACTGATGGACATCAACACGCACCTGAATGAAGAGGGTATGGAAAACCTCCAGAAGCTCGAGGGCATTCTCCGCGTTAGGAAAGTACAGTAAAGGAGTCCTATGGCTGTAGTAAAACCGTTCCGGGCGTTCCGCCCGACCGAGGCGCTTGCGAAGGATGTCGCGGCGCTTCCGTATGATGTATATTCCCGTGAAGAGGCTGCCGAAGCCGTCAAGGGAAAGCCGCTTAGCTTTCTCAATATTGACCGGCCGGAGACGCAGTTCCCGCCGACACAGGACATGTATGCGATGTCCGTTTATGAAAAGGCGGCCGAGATGCTTCGAAAGGAAGAAGCGGACGGCGTTTTCGTGCGGGAGGATAAGCCGTGCTATTATGTGTGGTCGCTTACCTGGAAGGGGCGGACGCAGACCGGCATCTGTGCGCTGTCCAGTGTCGATGATTATCTGTCCGGCGTCTGCAAAAAGCACGAGAATACGGTAGCGGAGAAGGAGCTGGACCGGATTCATCATGTGGATGTCTGCTCCGCACAGACTGGTCCGATTTTTCTTTGCTATCGCCGGCAGGATGCCATTGAAGCCGTCGTTACGCGAGTGCGGCGGAATACACCACTCTATGATTTTACAGAGGATGACGGTGTGCATCATGAAGTCTGGCGTATTTCGGACGAAGCGACGGTTGAGGCGCTGGCGGAGGCATTTGAGAAGGTGCCTAATACCTACATCGCAGACGGACACCATAGGGCAGCGAGTGCCGTTAAGGTCGCATTGAAACGCCGTGAGGCGCATCCGGATTATACCGGGAAGGAAGAGTTTAATTACTTCCTGTCTGTTTTGTTCCCGGATTCGGAGCTTGAGATTCTTCCGTACAACCGTGTTGTCAAAGACTTAAATGGTCTTAAGCCGGCTGATTTTATGGAATCGCTTGAGGAATATTTCGAAGTGATTCCGGCTCCGTCAGCCGTTTCTCCGGGCAATAAGGGAAATGTAGGCATCTATCTTGATGGGAAATGGTTCCTCCTGACACTTCGTGATGAGATGGTCAGTGAAAGACGAAGTGATCCTGTGAAGACACTCGATGTTTCGATGCTGCAGGAGCTTGTGCTTTCACCGATGCTTGGCATCGAAGACCCGCGGACGGATCATCGGATTCAGTTTGTCGGCGGGATTCGGGGCGTGAAGGAGCTGGAGAAGCTTGTGAACCGCTATACCTATGATAAGGTGATGGATGGAACGATCGAGGAAAGAGGTCCGGCGGTTGCATTTTCCATGTATCCGACCTCGATTTCTGAGCTGCTGCGTGTCGCTGACGCCGGCAGACTCATGCCGCCGAAATCCACCTGGTTCGAGCCGAAGCTCCGCTCCGGACTGTTTATTCATGAGATTGAACGCTAGGTTTTAACTTGATTTATGTGCACCCCGTCCGTATAATGAAAAGAAGTATCTTAAAATAAGATACACGGAAACGGAGTGCTTACATGGACAACAACAATTATCAGGGTAATGACAACAGGCGATTCCGCAATTCAGGACCAACCTTTATGATTCTGATCATCGCTGCCGTCATTACCTTTTTCGTTTATACGATGATCCGGGGCTTTTTCGTCTCGGAGGTTTCTCAGGAAATCAGCTACTCTGCCTTTATCACGATGGTAGATAACGGACAGGTGCAGAAGGTAGAGTGGGGAACCAATGAAATCACGGTTTATCCGGTGGCAGGCTTCGTGCCGGCAGAGGACAGCACCGAGAGCTACGGCGGCTATCTCAATCAGGTTGAGCTTAAATACTATGTGGTTCCGGTCAATGCGGACGCAGAAAATCTCGTCGACCGGCTGCTTCGTCACAATGTAGAAATCTACAAGAAAAAGCCTGACAATTCCGGCTTCATCATGGAGACCATCTTCAGCGTGGTCATCCCGTTTGCGCTTCTCTTTGTCCTCATGAGCATGACCATGCGCCGGATGGGCGGCAGCGGTTCCAATATCATGGGCGTCGGCAAGTCCACGGCAAAGATGTACATGCAGAAGGAAACCGGTGTCACCTTCAAGGATGTGGCCGGTGAGGATGAAGCGAAGGAGTCTCTGATTGAGATCGTCGACTTCCTGCATAATCCATCGAAGTATACGCAGGTTGGTGCGAAGCTGCCAAAGGGTGCACTTCTTGTAGGACCTCCGGGAACCGGTAAAACGCTTCTTGCAAAGGCTGTCGCCGGTGAAGCACAGGTGCCGTTTTATTCTCTGTCCGGTTCTGATTTCGTCGAGATGTTTGTCGGCGTCGGTGCAAGCCGTGTCCGTGATCTTTTTAAGCAGGCAAGCCAGACAGCGCCGTGCATTATCTTTATCGATGAAATCGATGCAATCGGTAAATCAAGAGAGAGTCATTATGGCGGTGGCAATGATGAACGTGAGCAGACGTTGAACCAGCTCCTTTCTGAGATGGATGGCTTCGATGCCTCGAAGGGCATCATGGTCATGGGTGCGACGAACCGTCCGGAGATTCTGGATCCGGCACTGCTTCGTCCGGGTCGTTTCGACCGCCGTATCGTCGTCGAAAAGCCTGACCTTAAAGGCCGTGTTAACATCCTGAAGGTACATGCACGGGATGTAAAGCTTGATGATAGTGTCGATTTCAATGAAATTGCTCTGGCAACCTCCGGCGCCGTCGGTGCAGATCTTGCCAATATGATGAATGAGGCAGCCATCACAGCAGTCAAGCATGGACGAAAGGCCGTATCACAGTCGGATCTTTTTGAGGCGGTTGAGGTCGTACTTGTCGGTAAAGAGAAGAAGGATCGTATTCTTTCCCAGCAGGAGAGAAGAATCGTTTCCTATCATGAAGTTGGTCATGCACTCGTTTCCGCCATCCAGAAGGATGCCGAGCCGGTGCAGAAGATCACCATCATTCCTCGTACGATGGGTGCGCTCGGTTATGTGATGCAGGTTCCGGAGGAAGAAAAGTATCTGAACACGAAGGATGAGCTGCATGCGATGCTGGTCACCTATCTTGCAGGTCGTGCCGCGGAGGAAATCGTCTTTGATACGGTTACAACTGGTGCGGCAAATGATATCGAAAAGGCGACGAAGCTGGCTCGCGCGATGGTTACGCAGTATGGTATGTCCGATAAGTTCGGTCTTATGGGACTTGCAACGCAGGAATCGATGTATCTTTCTGGAAAGACGGTCATGAACTGTGGCGACGACACAGCGACCGCTGTCGATGAAGAGGTCATGAAGATTCTGAAGGAGAGCTACGAGGAAGCGAAGGAGATTCTCCGAAAGAACCGTTTTGCACTGGACCGGATCGCAGAGTTTCTGATCGAACGCGAGACCATTACCGGAAAGGAATTCATGCATATTCTTCATGATGTGCAGAAGGAAGAAGACATGAAGCTTCATCCGGAAAAGTATACGGCGGATGGAGTGCGCATTGAGGAGCAGACTGATTCCGATATGGAAACATCATCTGATTCGAAGACAAAAGAAACGGTGAAAGCACAGGATACAGTAATAAACGCGCCTTATACAGATGTACCTGAAACGACGGAGGAAAAGGCGAAAAAGCTGCAGGAGGATGTTGCAAAGGCTGTCGAGGAGCATAAGGAAAAGATCAGCTTCGAAGAAGCAAGAGCCCTCTATACAGCGGATGGACAGAAGCGTGGAGATATCGATCATGAGAGCGCTGACAAAGAAAAGGCTGCCAGTGCAGAACAGGATGAAGACCAGTAGGTAAGGTAAAGCGGGGGGATCTTCCTACCAGGTTCAAGCTTGTGATTTGCATTTACATTGATGCGATGAGGCTTTAATATTCAATCAAATATTGCCGGAACGAAAGGCGGGGATGCTTTCGTTCCGGCATTTCACGTACAATAGAACAGAGTTTTGTCAGGGAGTTACGAGTTATTCTAAATGGAAGGTGTCCATTTTTTCTTCCTCTTTTGTTTCCTCCGTTTCGATCTCCTCCAGGAACTCCACGATTTCTTCTTCCGGACGCATGATCATAATGTCGGAAACGCGGCACTGTAACGTCTCGCATAAACGCTTCAGAGTCTTCAGAGTGATTGATTCATTCCGACGAAGTCGGTTGAGCTGTGAAGATGTGATCCCACCTTGTAATAGCTGATACTGACTGACGCCACCGTCCTTCAGAGTCTGCCATAAGGGGGCATAAGTATAAAGATATCTTTTCAAAAGACCTCCTTATAGTGTGCTGGTTTACAGTTACCTTTGCTCTATGCATAAGCAGCTGTCTCTTTAGAATCCATGGTATTCGTTTAAGACATGTTCATTATATACGAAAGATATTTTTCATACTATATTTTATTTAAATATAATTTTCAAATTTTTCTTGTTAAATATGAAAGAGATTCTGACAAGGATTGAAAATAACCATGCATGGTTTTTTAAATAAAAAGTAAGAATTAAAGACATGGTTTATTCCTGAAGCTATGACCTGAGATCGCGGGATAGTGGTTGTGAAAAGCTGCAGGAAGTTAGAACATGAAGTCGGAAAAAGTAGATTGCAAAAAAACAAAAACTCTATAGAATACTAAAAGGAAAATGGAAAGGGTCTTTAACAGGGTAGGGAATGGAACAACTCGAATTTAAGCTTGAACATTTTGATGGACCGCTCGATCTTTTACTTCATCTCATCGATAAGGATAAGGTTGACATTTTTGATATTCCGATTGTGGAAATCACGGCACAGTATATGGAATACGTCAATCAGATGGAGGAGGAAGATCTCGATGTTATCTCGGATTTTCTGGTGATGGCGGCTACGCTCCTTGAGATTAAATCAAGGATGCTTCTACCGAAGGAAATCGATGAGGAAAGCGGCGAGGAGATCGATCCGCGGCAGGAGCTCGTCGAGAGACTTTTGGAATATCGTAAATATAAATATATGGCTGTACAGCTCGAGAAAAGAGAGGATGGCGCCGATACTTATTTTTATCGGGAAAAGCAGATCCCTGAGGAGGTTGAGAAGTATGTACCGCCTGTAGATCTCGATGCTCTTTTAAAAGGCGTTACGCTGGAATCCTTGCGCCTTACCTTCGAGGATGTGATGAAGCGTAAGGAAGAAAGCATCGACCAGATTCGTTCCAAGTTCGGTGTGATCCATCGGGAGAAACTGTCACTGAGCGACCGGATTCGGGATGTGATGGATTATGTCGAGCATCATAAGCATTTTACCTTTCGCCATATGATTAAAAAGAAGGACAAGATGAATGTGGTGGTCAGTTTCCTCGCGGTGCTGGAGCTCATGAAGATGGGCCGTATTACACTGGTGCAGGAGAAGCCATTTGGCGACATGGATATCACGAAGGTGGACAGGCAGGATAGTGGTGAAAGCTTTTCCGAGGAGGAGCTTAAGGAACTTGCAGCCTTCGATTAAGACGTTTCTGTAGGCATTGGACTGTGTATGCTACAATGTGTAAGGTGAATGAGAGTCAGATAAAATAGGAAAAGGGAATATAGAATGGGACTTGAGGAAACACAGCAGGAGCTGATGGAGGAGATCGACCGTGAGTATGCGGAGGAGCTCCGAAAGGAAGAAAATACGGTAGAGGCACTGCTGTTCACGATGGGCGGCAGTGTTTCGATGGAGGAGATCTCCAGGGCGCTTGACCTGTCGAAGGATGCTTCGCAGCAAGCAGTGGAACGACTTTTGAAACGCTATGAGGATATGAAGACCGGGCTTGAAATCGTGAAGGTACAAGACAAGTATCAGATGCGTACGCGGAAGGAATATTTCGAACCGCTGATCCGCGTTGCGAAGCATCCCGACAAGCCGGTGCTGACCGATGTCGTCATGGAGACGCTCTCCATCATCGCGTATAAGCAGCCGGTTACAAAGGCGGAAATTGAGAAGATTCGAGGCGTGAAATCGGATCATGCGGTCAATAAGCTGATTGAGTTTAATCTCGTCTATGAGGTCGGACGTCTGAATCAGCCGGGACGACCGGCGCTTTTTGCAACGACCGAGGACTTCCTGCGCCGGTTCGGGGTAAGTTCCCTTGATGACCTGCCATCGCTGAATCCAGATGTCGCAGAGGAAATCAAGGAGCAGGTGGACGAAGAGGTGCTCGATGTGATGGGGCCGGAGAAGAATGACAATCAAGAAATAACTTCGGATGAACCTGAGAATGGAGAAAACGATGGAACAGACATTGCGGATTAAATATCACACAGAAGAAATCGAGAAGCTTCAGTACATCGGTGGGAAGAGCGACTGGATTGATCTTCGTGTGGCAGAAAATGTAAGTCTTAAGAAGGGCGAATTCCGTCTCATCAGTATGGGCATCTCCGTGGAGATTCCGAAGGGCTATGAGATGGTCATCGCACCAAGAAGCTCAACCTTCAAAAATTTCGGACTGCTCCAGACAAACTCGCTGGGCGTCATTGACGAATCCTATTGCGGCGACAATGATATCATCCGCATGCCGGTCTATGCGACACGGGACACAGAGGTTCATGTGAATGACCGTATCTGCCAGTTCCGTCTGTTCGAGCATCAGCCGCATATCTGTTTTGAAGAGGTGGAAAGTCTTGGAAACAGCGACCGTGGCGGCTTCGGCTCGACTGGAAAGAATTAAGGTAAAGGTTTAGACCTATGTATAAAGTCGGAAAAATCAAGACGGTTGTTGTCTACATGCTTCTTTCTGGTTCACTTTTCCTTACCGCGTGCAGCAACAAAAAGGTGGAAGAACTAAGACTTAGTGGTATCGACCAGCTTGAAAAGGGAAAATATGAAGAAGCTATCGATACCCTGAATCAGGCGCTTCAGGCAGGACGAGGCGAAGTATCGGAGACACAGTTTGATATTCTTTTATATCGTGCCGAGGCGGAATATATGTCCGGTGACCTCGATGCCTGTCAGACAACCATCGATACGCTTCGAAAGGTTGATGGTGATCAAGAGGCATATGTTCAGTTTCAGACGCAGCTTGATGCAAAGCGCCTCGTAAAGGAAGCGTCCGACGCGCTGAATGACGATGACACGGAAACAGCACGCGAAAAACTCGATGCCGCGAAAGCCGCAGGGCTCACAAATGACCGGGATATCGACTTCGATGAAGTCGTCTATCTCGAAAAGACAGCCCAGTGGGAGGCTGCTTACGATGCTGTCGAAAAATATCTTCAAAATTACCCGGGGGATGAAGCTGCTACCCGTGAAGAAACCTTTCTGAAGAGCCGCATAGAGGAGCTGAAAAACAACACGGCGCTAAATGAACCATGACTTCGTATTTTTTTTAACAAATTGTGACGGCTGTATTGCATTTCTGTGCCGTGGTGATTAAAATCAAGTTCGTTACGTGGTGCATTTAACAGGAGGAGAAAAATGAAACCATATACCGCGATGTCCGTAGAGGAACTGCAACATGAGCTGGAGGGCCTACGTAAGGAATACAGACGCTATCAGGCCCTGGAAATGACACTCGATATGAGCCGTGGCAAGCCATGCAAGGAACAGCTTGATCTTAGTATGGGACTCATGGATGCCCTGAATTCAGACGCTGATATGTACTGTGAGGATGGTACGGATTGCCGTAATTATGGCGTATTGACCGGTATCGATGAAGCGAAGGTACTTCTGTCCGATATGATGGAAAACAATCCGGATAACATCATCATCTTCGGTAATTCCAGCCTGAATGTGATGTATGACTGTATTTCTCGTTCTTATACCCACGGCGTCATGGGCAACACCCCGTGGTGCAAGCTCGACAAGGTAAAATGGCTCTGTCCGGTTCCTGGTTATGACCGTCATTTCGGTATCACAGAGTATTTTGGCATTGAGATGATCAATGTGCCGATGACGCCGGAAGGACCGGATATGGACATGGTTGAGAAGCTTGTTGCTGCGGATGAAGCCATCAAAGGAATCTGGTGTGTTCCGAAGTATTCAAACCCACAGGGCTACAGCTATTCCGATGAGACCGTCCGCCGCTTTGCAAGACTGAAGCCTGCCGCAAGGGATTTCCGTATTTACTGGGACAATGCTTACGGCATCCACCATCTCTATGATGATCATCAGGACCACCTGATCGAAATACTCGCAGAATGTAAGAGAGCCGGCAATCCGGATCTCGTCTATAAATTTGCATCAACCTCGAAAATTACCTTCCCTGGCTCCGGCATCGCTGCGATGGCTACAAGTCTTAACAATATGGAAGACATTAAAAAGCAGATGAAACGCCAGACCATCGGCTACGACAAGGTGAATCAGCTTCGGCATGTCCGTTTCTTTAAAGATATCCATGGAATGGTTGAGCATATGCGGAAGCACGCAGATATCATCCGCCCGAAGTTTGAAATGGTAGAAAGCATCTTTGATGAGAACTTAAGCGGACTCGAGATTGGTGCATGGACGAAGCCTAAGGGCGGCTACTTCATCAGCTTCGATGCCCTTCCGGGCTGTGCAAAGGCCATCGTCGATAAGTGCAAAAAGGCCGGCGTAAAGCTGACCGATGCCGGTGCAACCTATCCGTACCACAAAGACCCGCAGGATGCAAACATCCGTATCGCTCCGACCTATCCCCCGATTGAAGACCTGAAGACTGCGGCAACCCTGTTCACGCTCGTGGTTAAATTAGTTTCCGCCGAGAAACTAATCGCCGAGAAGAAAAACGAAACCGTCGCAGCAGTAGAGCAGGAGATGGACGAGAAGAAGTAACTTGAGCCAAAACCTCAGTGGAAAACGAAACTGAACTCTGTGCGCGCAGGGCGTCAGTCCTGTGGCTATACGGAGATGCTTAGAAAAATCCAAAATGACCCCTTAGAAGATGCCGGAGCTTCCATAGCGATTTCGGCGGGTGTCTGAGGATTATCCATGGAGTACGGCGCTTGCGCCGGGAGGCTTCATGGATGCCTAAGCGGCGAGCGTATTCAAAAGAACCTGTTGCGCGTTTTGCAACAGGTTCTTTCTTTGTGTTTTGTTTCAACAAAACTCCCCGAGTTCCGCCGAAAACGTGCATCTTCTTAGGGGTCATTTTGTGACTTTTTCTTAGCATCGGAGTCTCTAGCCACAGGACTGACGCCCTGCGCGCACAGAGTTCAGTTTCGTTTTCCACTGGGTGGTGTCAACCCAGCAGCTCCTTCATGAGATATGCGTAGATTTCCTGGTCATGCTTCGACCAGTTCATACACATACGTTCCGCCGACTCTTTATCCGGAACATTGATATCCAGCGCATATAGGATGGCGTTTTCCTCCCGAACCTCGGCATGTACGATAAAATTCCCGTTCTCGTCCTGACTGTAATCCGCGAAGCTGGAAGATTCCTGACGGAGACGGAGCTTGTTCTGCTTGAGAAAACGCTCCATATCCTCTACAGCCCCCTCCGGGATATCCTGGCCAAAAAGATTGAGCGTTTCAGAACCTTCCTTCGTCACCTCATAACGTGTCGTATTCTTCGTTTTATGCGGCGTGATCAGCTTTGCCTCTGTCAGCTGAGAAATCGCTTCCTGCAGCGTAAAGTAGGTGGTATACTCATAATCCAGAAAAAAGCCGCTCAGTTGATTGTTTGAGAGCGGGTAGTTTACTGTCTTTAGAAGATACAGTATCATCAGTTTGTAGAGTGTGATTGGTTCAGTGATCATAAGTCTGCTCCCGGAAAATGCTTTCTTAATCTTATCATTAACTTGGAATCATTTCAATTAGGTTGCATTTCGAAATCCATCACAAGACTTTAAACCCATCCGTTTCTATGTTAGAATACAAACTTACGGAGAAAAGTTGCGATGAAAGAACGTATAAACAAACTTGCAAGAGGAATCGTGGATCTGGATCAGCCGGAGCTTAAGCTAAGCGCACCATCCTTTGAAGGTACGGTCAATGCGGGAGAGGTTTCCCGTTTTGACCTTATTCTTGTATCTGAAAATGGCATACAGCTGAAAGGGTTAGTGTACTCTGACAACCCATATGTAACGACAGAGAAGACCGCCTTTTTAGGCAGCCGTACGAGGCTGAACTGTGACATCGATACGAGAAGGAGGTCTGGCGAAGGAGAAATCGATGGGAATCTGCTTCTGGTTTCCAATGCCGGTGAGCTGAAGATACCCTATCATTTTACGGTAAAGGGTACAAAGAGCAGAGAGGTGATCCAGTCCTTAAAAACATCAAAGGATTACGTCGATCTTTTTAGAGAACATGAGGATCTCGCACAGAGAATTTTCGTCTATGATGATTTTTGCGAAGCTCCTTTTCTTTCAGACTCACGGCTTCTTTCCATTTATGAGGGCTTGCGGAACGGACATGATCTCAGAGTTTCCGTTATCGAGTTTATAAGGGCTCTCGGCTATTATGACGAGATTAAAGGGCAGGATACAGGCGCCAGAAGACATGAAATCCTGAACAACAACCGTGCACAGAAGGGAAAGACGAAGGCACTGTATGATCCTGAAAAGCTGAAGGACCCTGTCGCTACAGAGGAGGAGGCGCAGCGTCTGATCCGAGACGGCGTGACAAGCCCTGAAGTTTTCCCTGTCTTTGAAAAGGCAGTATCAGGTGGCTCGAAGCTCACAAGACTCTATGAATTTTTAGTGCAGTCGATGCCGGACTGCTGTGAGACGCTGCTGCCGAGGGAGGTTTATCTCTATTTTTCACTGGATCAGCGAATCAGTGAAGATATGAAACGCCCGCTTTACTATAACATTCTCAGCAATTTTAAGCAGGGCGATGATATCTATGAGCGCTTCGAGCATGATATTCAGGAGTATGCCATCGGAAATCTGCTGGCAGGAAGCTTCGACAGAGCCCTGGCCAGGATCTATGAGCGTATGATTCTGCCGGATATGATCGATGAAAAGATCGCAGGTGTCCTGCCGGGTATTCTCAATGCCTGCCGGATCGAGGTATCTGACCCGGATATGCAGTATGTGGTCGTACGCTATCAGGAGCTTTCAAAGGAAGAAATTTATCCGCTTCGGGACGGTGAGGCGTATATACCGGTTTATTTTGATAATGCACTGCTTCTTTTCCAGGATGCCTACGGGTGCCGCTATACCCGTGTTACCACGAATATTACGAGACTTATGAACAAGCCATCCCTCGAAGAGAGATGCTTTAAGGTATTGCCGTCCCATCCGATGCTGAAGCTTCGAAAGGCAATCGAGATTCTTTCGAAGGGACCCTTCAGCATCTCGGATATTCATCTGCTCGAATCCTGCTATCGTGAACTTCCCCTGGCCGGACCTTTCCGGCGCACACTGGTTTCTTGTGTACTTCGGTATATGGAGGAGCATGTGATCGAGAGAGATAAAGCCTATACTAAGGATGACATCCTGTTTCTAAGTACTCTCCCGGATGAGGAGCTGACAGAGGAGGAAAGGGCAACGACTGTCGCTATCCTTCTCAAGCTTACAGATTTTAATGCTGCCTTCGACCGGCTATCCCTCGATCCTTCTATGCCAGTAACGAGAGAGGTTCTTGAAACGCTTACGAGAAAGAAACTGCAAGATAGTAATCAGGATAGAGAACTCCTCATGACACTTTGTCTCAGGCTTTTTCATATGAATACCGAGGAGAGAGATATTCTTGGTTTCCTGTTAAAGAACTTTAATGGACTCTCTCAGGATATGCTTTTGGTTCTGCGCCGTGGCATCAAGGCGGGAAGCGGACAGGTTAATATCATGGCAGAGAGGCTTCTCGGGCAGATGCTCTTTACCGGAGAGGAGACAGGCCTCGATGAGGTCTATCAGATTTACCGGGATAAGAATGGTTCAGATATGATGCTGATCCGGGCTTATATTACGAGACGATGTATCGACTACTTCCTGCATGACCGTGAGATGGATTCTGTGGTATTTAAGGATCTTTTCCATCTCATTCGTGAGGAATCGATGATTGAACGTGTTCCGCTGATCATGATGCTCGGTTTTTCACGCTATGAAGCGGGAAAAACAAAGCTAACCGGAGAAGAAAAACTTGTTCTGCAGGATATCGTAGATTATCTTGTTAGCCATAAATATATCTTTGCTTATACGAAGAAGCTTTCTAAATTTATTCATGTCCCTGACAGTGTCATGAGTCATGATTATATCGAGTATCATGGGGATAAGGACGTAAGACCTTCACTTTATGTCAGAGTCCTGCCGGATGAAGCGGACTTCGAGGAGCGGGAGATCGAGCGTGTTTATCAGAATATTTACGTACGTCCGGTCACGCTGTTTTCACAGGAAACGATGGAATATCAGGTCTATGATTCGACGAAGGGGCCTGATTTCGTGGAAAGCGGAAGTCTCACTGCGGAAGCACATCCGCGGGCAAAGGGGGACACCTATGATATCCTGAATGAAATGTCAGGCCTTATCGGTACGACAAAGGATAAGGAACTGCTGAAATCGATGCTTCGCTATGTACGCAATGAAGCTGTCATAGATGAGCTGTTTGTTTCAGAGCTTAAGGAACAGGAGAAGGGGTAAATTCTGTGAATCGTAATATTGGAATTTCACTGGATGATGAGTATACAGGCTTTACGGTAGATGAGGAAACGGAATCCTCCTATTTTCCGACCGTCATTGCACGGGATAGACAGGCGGAGCGGTGGACAATCGGTGAGGATGCCTACAAGGAAACGCTGTCAGGCCATGGTGTGATCGTCGATAAGCTGGTGAGTCTCATCCGGAAGGATGGAACAGCGACAATCGGGGACGTCAGGTATGAGGCAGTGGATCTTTTGGCGCACTTCTTTCATGTGCTGCTTCAGGGAGCTTCAACTGATCCCGTGGAGCTTTCGACGGATTACATCGTCGTGTCGATCAGAAAGCCGGAGCGGCGTGTGATGGAGCATATCCGTGAGGCACTGGTCCGCGCGGGAGCGGAACCTAAAAATATCGAGATTCAGAGCTATATGGAGAGCTTCTCGCATTTTGTACTCGGACAGGATAAGACACTATATAACCGGATGGTCGGGATGTATGAACTGTCAAATCAGGTGCTGACCTACTATGAGATGCGGGTAAGCCGTGGCACGAGAAAGTTTGTACTGGTTGCAAGCGAGGAAGAAGAGGAAGCGTTTAATCTTGATATTCTGAAATCAGCTTCCGGACAGAAGATTGCAGACCGGCTGCTTCGGACAGTCGCTGAAAGAACACTCAGTAAAAATTCCTTCAGTGCTGTTTTTCTATCCGGCAGAGGCTTCCAGGATACAAGTCTTGTGCCTGATTTTATGAATTTTGTATGTACAAGACGACGAGTGCTCATTGAACCGGCGCTCTTTTCTGTCGGTGCTATGTTTTATGCAGGGATGCTTCGGGAAGGCCGCGAAGAGGAATATACGATTCTTTGCGATACGAGAGTGTCCAGTGATGTTTCCTTCCGTGTATCCCTGAAGGAAAAAGAACGGAGTGTACCGATCGTGAAGGCAGGCAGCAGCTGGACAAGTGCCGGCGCAGTCTATGAATTTATCCTGGACGATCAGGATTATATCGATTTTGAGGTAAGCTCTCTGATTGATCCGAAACGTTCACGCCGGCTTCGGATGGTGCTGTCGGATTTTCCGAAGCGGGAAAACCGTACGACGCGGGTGTCGATGGATGCTTCCTTCCGTGATGCCAAAACGCTTATTGTGTCGGTGACGGATCTTGGATTCGGCGATTTGTTTCCGGGATCTGGTGCGCAGATTACCGAGCAGATTAGTCTGGAGGATTAAGATTTATGGGGCTTTTGTTATGCGGAAGGCGTGCGGAGCATCCCTTCTATTATGAAAAACTGGACACGAATATCTGGTCCATCCAGGAGCTTTCGTATGTGATCGTCCATTATCCGATCATCATTCCGCGGGATTTCGTCGACAGGAAGCTCACAAACTGGATTCGTGATGAGCTGCACATGGGCATGCTTGCAAGCCGTTTGGAGCAGTATATGGGCTCCGGGGAAGGTACAGATATCGAGACACGGCTTCTCCTTATGATTCTAAGGGATGCAAATTATTATAAGGAAACGGAGATTGTTGCCTTTGAAGCGGGCTACCGACGCTTAAGGAATGTTGATAAAAAGGATTTCCTTGAGCTTCTTGGAGACACCTTTTTCCGTATGGAACGCTATGGACGGGCCATCGAAGCCTATGAGGACGCCTTAAGAAATGGTGCTCTGGATCGGGTAAAACAGAAACTTGGCGCCGGCTATGTATCGGTGATGCAGTTCAGAAAGGCTTCGGATATCTTCGAGGAATCCTTCGTGGAAACCAATAAGACCGAGCCGCTTCGGAAGCTTTATTTCATTCACAAGCTGGAGCCTTCGGTTAACACGATCGAAAAATATGAAAACAGCATCGATACAGAGGTGCTTGCCGGTTGGGAGAAGGAGTACAATGCTGTCTTAAAGCAGGCAGAGAGCTCAGACCGGATGGAGAAAGTGACAGAGCTGTATGATACGGACCGGGAGGAGTTCCGGCGGCAGGCAAAGCTTTTGCTCCTTAAGTGGAAGAAGGAATACCGGGACCGTGTCTGAGCTGTTTTCAGACATGCCGGTGGTCTTCCGCGAGGAAGCGTAAAAAAGAAAGGAGTGCATGAAGCCTGGGCTTGGGTGCCAGGGTGTGTGCATTGGAGGGAAAATCAGTATGAAGGAATTAGCAAAGCAGTACAATCCTGAAGAATTTGAGGACCGTATTTATGACATGTGGATGAAGGCCAATGCGTTTCACGCTGAAGTGAATGCGAACAAGAAGCCTTTTACGATTATGATGCCGCCGCCAAATGTTACCGGTCAGCTTCATATGGGCCATGCGCTTGATAATACGCTGCAGGATTCGCTGATTCGCTGGAAGAGGATGCAGGGCTATGAAGCGCTGTGGCAGCCGGGCTGTGATCATGCGGCTATCGCGACCGAGGTGAAGGTCACGAATATGCTGAAGGATAAAGGCATCGATAAGCATGAGCTCGGACGGGAAGGTTTTCTCGAGGAATGCTGGAAGTGGTCTGACGAATATAAAAACAGAATCCTGAATCAGCTTCATAAGATGGGGTCCTCTGCAGACTGGGACAGAACCCGCTTTACGATGGATGAGGGCTGTTCGAAGGCTGTCGAGACGGTCTTCATGAAGCTTTATAAAAAGGGCTATATCTATAAGGGCTCGAGACTCATCAACTGGTGCCCGAAGTGCCATACCTCGCTTAGCGATGCGGAGGTGATCCACGAGGAGCAGGATGGTTATTTCTGGCATATCAATTATCCAATCATCGGTGAAGAGGGCAGGCTTATCGAGATTGCGACGACGAGACCTGAGACGCTGCTTGGCGATACTGCGGTTGCCGTCAATGCTGAGGATCCGCGGTATAAGGATCTCATCGGCAAGATGGTGAAGCTGCCGCTCACAGATCGGGAGATCCCGATCATTGCGGATGAGCATGCTGATATGGAGAAAGGCACCGGCGCCGTAAAGATCACACCGGCGCATGATCCAAACGATTTCGAGGTTGGAAAGCGTCATAATCTGCCGGAAATCAATATTTTAAACGATGATGCGACGATCAAGTGTCCGGGCTCTAAGTATGACGGCATGGACCGTTATGAAGCCCGTAAGGTCATGGTCGAAGATCTGAAGGCACTTGGCCTTTTAGTAAAGATCGTACCGACGAAGCACAATGTCGGCACGCATGACCGCTGCGGTACGACAGTTGAGCCGATGATCAAGCCGCAGTGGTTTGTCCGTATGGATGAGATGGCGAAGCCGGCTATCGAGGCAATCAAGGATGGATCGCTTCAGTTCGTACCGGAGAACTATTCGAAGACCTATCTTCACTGGCTTGAGAATATCAAGGACTGGTGTATCTCAAGACAGCTCTGGTGGGGTCATCGCATCCCGGCATGGTACTGCGATGACTGTGGTGAGATGATCGTACAGCCGGAGGAGCCGTCTGTATGTCCGAAGTGCGGATGTAAGCATTTCACGCAGGATCCGGATACGCTGGATACCTGGTTTTCCAGTGCACTCTGGCCGTTTGAGACACTTGGCTGGCCGGAAGAGACTCCGGAGTACAAGTATTTCTATCCGACGGATGTGCTGGTAACGGGTTACGATATCATTTTCTTCTGGGTTGTTCGTATGGTGTTCTCCGGGATCGAGCAGACCGGAAAGGTGCCGTTCCATAAGGTACTGATCCATGGACTCGTACGGGATGACCAGGGCCGGAAGATGAGTAAATCGCTCGGCAATGGTATCGATCCGCTGGAAGTAATCCGGAAGTATGGCGCGGATGCACTCCGTATGACACTGCTTACTGGTAATGCACCGGGCAATGATATGCGTTTCTACTGGTCGAGAGTCGAGGCATCCAGAAACTTCATGAACAAGGTTTGGAATGCATCGCGCTTCATCATGATGAATCTCGATAAAGCGGAGGTGCCGTCCCAAAGACCTGAGAAGCTGACCATCGCAGACAAGTGGATTCTTAGTAAGCTGAACAATCTCATCACGGATGTTAACCGAAACATGGAGGCCTTTGACCTCGGTATCGCGCTGGACAAGGTACAGGGCTTTATTTGGGAAGAGTTCTGTGACTGGTATATCGAGATGGTGAAGCCGAGACTTTGGTCCGAGACTGACGATACGAAGAGCGCTGCACTCTGGACACTGAAGCATGTGCTGATCGATGCCCTGAAGCTGCTGCATCCGTTCTGTCCGTTCATCACCGAGGAGATTTATGATACGCTCGAAGATGGTGCGAAGACACCGCTCATGTGCTCCTCCTGGCCGGAATATGATGCGGCACTCGCATTCACGTCAGAGGAAAAGGATGTCGAGACCATCAAGGAGGCAGTTCGTCAGATCCGTAATGTTCGTACTTCGATGAATGTTGCACCGTCAAGAAAGGCAAAGGTATTCGTCGTATCGGCATCCGAGGCTGTAAGAAATACCTTCGAACATAGTAAGGTTTTCTTTGCGACACTCGGCAGTGCATCGGAAGTCGTCATCCAGGAGGATAAGACAGGTATCGAAGATAATGCGGTATCTGTCGTAATTCCTGATGCAAATATCTACATGCCGTTCACGGATCTCGTCGATATCGAGAAGGAAAAGGAAAGACTCGAGAAGGAACGGGATAAGTGGACAAAGGAAATCAAGCGTTCGGAGGGCATGCTCGGAAACGAGCGCTTCGTCTCGAAGGCACCGGCTGAAAAGGTGCAGGAGGAGAAAGATAAGCTCGTGAAGTATCGTCAGATGCTTGAACAGACAGAGGCAAGGCTGAAGGCTCTCGCATAAGGTCTTGTTTGTAAGATGTGTGCGTTGAGGGGGTCAGGATGAATCCTGACCCCCTTATGCATGGTCTTAAGCCTGCCTCACGATCTATACGGCGAAAGAACCATTGGTATCAACCCAGTCGGGTGGCCGGGATGAAGAGTATAACAGGATATGAAAATAAATATTATCTGTGTTGGAAAAGTCAAGGAAAAATATCTTCGAGAGGCAATCGCTGAATACACCAAGCGTCTATCGAGGTATTGCACCCTCAATATCATAGAGGTGCAGGATGAGAAGACACCGGAGCATGCGCCGGCTGCCATCGAAGAAAGGATCAAGGAAATCGAAGGAAAGAGAATCCTCGAGAAGCTGCCGGAGCGGGCGCTGGTGATTGTGTTGGCTATCGAAGGGGAGATGGTGAACTCTGAAGAACTGGCAAAGAAAATGAGTACGTTTATGCAGAAGAGTGGTGAGCTCTGCTTCGTGATCGGCGGATCGCTGGGATTATCACCGGAGGTTCTGAAACGTGCAGACTGGAAACTGAGCTTTTCTCGCATGACCTTTCCACACCAGCTCATGCGGGTTATTCTTCTGGAGCAGATTTATAGAGCTTTTAAGATTAATGCACATGAACCATATCATAAATAGAATTTTATAAAGTATAGATGCCTGCTGCTTCCATCAGATAGTCCTGTCCTATCGAACTAATAAACTTAAATTTATGTAAAGTTTGAGCAAAATTTAATATCAGTTTAGTTTGAATTTTTTTACAACTAATGATAAAATTATAAATATTACATGGCATAAACAAAATTGTCAATATGTAATTTTAGTTTATTATACAGGATAGAAGGAAACATTAACAAATACCGGATTTGTTAAAACTGTGCGCGTTACACCAAAAAACGTAAAAGGAGGTATGATGTTTGCAGCGGGTGATTATGTAGTTTATGGATGCAAAGGAATTCACAGAGTAACCGGGATTACGACGCTTAATATTGATGGCGTTTCGAAGGATAAAAAATATTATGTGATGCAGCCTTTCCAGAAGCCGGAAGGTTCTGTATATGTACCGGTAGATGCACCCAATGTGAATATGCGTCTCATCATGACGGAGGCGGAGGCAAAGGATTTTATCCGAACCATCGCCGATATAGAAATCCTTGACATTCAGAATAACAAGCAGCGAGATGAAACCTATAAAGCCTGCATCAAGAGCTGTGAACCTGCGGAACTCATGCGGGTGATCAAAACTCTTTATAAGAAAAGAGAAGAGCGTGAGGCTGCCGGCAAGAAGCTGACGCTCACAGATCTTCATTATATGGAGGAAGCCGAAAATATCCTCTATGAAGAACTTGGCATTATCTTCAAGCTTCCGCGAGAAGCAATTCCCGAGTTCATCATGGACACCTTTGAAAAGGAAAGTGTTTAAGCTTGAAACCAACCCCTTACTAAGCTATATTTATTCGTATATGCTTGTAAGGGGTTATTTTTTATGTTAAATCGGTTTAAGACTTTAATCCTCCGGCTGCTTCATATGGAGGGCATCATGTATATCATCGTCGGTTGTATGACGACGCTTGTGAATTTCGTGATCTTCCATGTACTTGACAAGGGTCTGTCCGCCGGCGGCATGAACAGCAGCATCTCTTATAAGATTGCGTATGTCGTAGCATTTATCACGGCAGTGATCTTTGCCTACTGGACGAATAAGTTCTGGGTTTTCGATAATCATAATATGAATCCGAAGTATCTTGTGAAGGAGTTTCTTTCCTTTGCAGCTGCCCGGGTCATTTCTGGACTACTGACATTTGTGTTGATGATCATCTGTATCGACATCTGCGGGCTTGGGCATACCTTGAGCTGGTTCCTCACGACCTTTATCAATCTTGTATTTAACTATGTTGCCAGCAAATTCTTTATTTTCAAGAACAAAGGCTGACGAGAAAGCGTTTCGAGTACAAAAATATCCGGCCGATTCCCACGACGCTGAATATAACCATTTTTCTACAGGAGAATGCTTTGAAGACGAGTACGTTTCACTTGAGAAAAAGAGACAGCTATCTCTTTTCATTTCTGATTCCGGTCACGGCGATGCTTTTTATTTTTATCGTGCGTGGCATCTTTCCGTTTGGTTCCGAGACTTTTCTCCGTACGGATATGTATCATCAGTACGCGCCATTTTTTTCCGAGTTTCATCATAAGCTGCATCATGGCGGTTCGCTGCTTTACAGCTGGGATATCGGTCTTGGTGTCAATTTTACGTCGCTCTATGCCTATTATCTCGCAAGTCCTGTGAACTGGCTCATCCTTCTTTGTCCGAAGGGACTGATCCTCGAGTTCATGACGTATATGATCGTCATAAAGATCGGACTCTCAGGCATCACGATGAACTATTATCTCCGGAAGCACTTTGAAACGACGGAGGTCTCCAGTACACTTTTTGCAATCCTTTATGCACTATCCGGTTATATCTCTGCATACAGCTGGAACCTCATGTGGCTCGACTGTATCATACTGTTCCCGCTTATCATGCTCGGCTTTGAGCGTCTGATGAAGGGCGGGAGCGGTGCACTCTACGTGGTGACACTCGGTGTAAGCATTCTGTCAAACTACTATATCTCCATCATGATCTGCATCTTCCTTGTGATCATGTTTATCGCGGAGAATGTCCTTCTTTCTGTGAAAAGCTGGAAGGAACTTCTGATCCGCGGTGTGCGCTTCACGATTTATTCACTTTTAGCAGGCGGGCTTGCAGCAGTGACACTCATCCCGGAGATCTGCACGCTTCAGAGTACGGCATCCGGCGAGATGAATTTCCCGCAGGTGCTCACACAGTATTTTACGATCATCGATATGTTCGCGCGGCAGATGCCCTTCGTCGAGACGGAGCAGGGACTGGATCACTGGCCGAATATCTATGCCGGTGTGCTGATCTTCCTAATGCTTCCACTTTACTTCATGAACCGAAGGATCGTAGTCTGCGAGAAGGCGGTCAACGCTGTACTTCTCGTGTTCTTTTATCTGAGCTTTTCTGTCAATATCCTGAACTTCATCTGGCATGGCTTTCATTATCCGAATTCGCTGCCATGCCGTCAGAGCTTCATCTATATTTTCCTCCTCCTCTTGATGAGCTTCGAGGCATATCTTAAACGCCGTGAAAGCTCGCTCCGGGAGCTCGGCATCGCGCTTTTTGTGACGATCGGTTTTCTTCTCATTGCGCAGAAGACCGTTACCGATGATGCGATTCATTTCAGCGTGTTCTATATTACAGGTGGCATCGCGGCACTGTATTATGCCTATCTTTATTGCGAGAGAAAGCGAATCGGATCACGTGAAATGCTTTCCCTTGCGATGCTTGTGACGGTTGCGGCGGAGTCCGGCCTCAATATGGGCGTGACCTCTGTGACGACAACCTCGAGAACTGCCTATACAGCGGATAATGATGATGTTCGTAAGCTGGTAGCCGATATACAGGAAAGAGATCCGGGCTTTTACCGCTTCGAAAAGATGACGCGTAAGACAAAGGATGACGGCGCCTGGATGAATTTCCCGAGCGTGTCCCTGTTTTCCTCGATGGCGGATGCGCACTGCTCGGATTTCTTCCGGGATCTCGGTATGGAGGCCTCGACCAATGCTTACTCCATCACCGGCTCCACACCGCTCATGAATATGCTGTTCTCGGTAAATTATGATATTTATTCGCAGCAGCCGGAGGCAGCAGAAAAGAGGAAGCTTACGGAGGTTTCGGTATCCGGCAATACGTGGCTCTATGAGGCCGGCTATACACTTCCGCTCGGGTATGTTGTGCCGAAGGAGGCATTGGATAACTGGAATGTGGGGAGCGGCACACCGGCGCATGTACAGAACCAGCTATGTGAGGTGATGGGTACGAGCCCGGTGCTTGAAACCGTACTTGGCTCCATCAATGGAACAGACTATACCTTCACAGCAGTAGACAGTGGCGAATACTATGCCTATGTTTCAAACTCATCCGTGAAAGAGGCGACGGTCAAGTACAGTTTCACAGAATCGAGCTTCAAAAATCTGGACCGGGGCTTTTTTATTGAAATCGGTTATCTCGATGCCGGGCAGACCGTGACGATTCATTCGGATACGAACGGCCAGGAGATGGATGCGGATGTCTACCGCTTTAATTATGACGCGCTTGGCGAGCTATATCAGGTGCTGTCTAAGGAAACCTTCGATCCGTCAGTCCATACGGATACGAAGCTTAAGGGTGATGTGACGACGAAGGATGGCGGCATCCTGATGACATCGATCCCGTATGAAAAGGGCTGGACCGTTCTTGTCGATGGTGAAAAGGCTGATACCAAGGCTGTCAAGGATACCTTCCTTGGTGTAATGCTTACACCGGGCACGCATACGATAGAGATGCGCTATTTTCCGGACGGACTTAAGGCCGGTGTGATCATTACAATCGTGAGCCTGATTCTTCTTTTACTCATCTTTTTCTTCATCCAACGTTACGGATCACTGGCGGAGGAACTTTCAGAGGG
>OMZX01000078.1:16057-22619 GCA_900315665.1 uncultured Eubacteriales bacterium | reverse complement strand
AGAATCGAAAGCGGAATGGAGGTACCGACGATGAGCGATGCCTTCCAGTCGCCGAAGAACACATAGATGATTGCCATCGAGATGATGACCGCCATGATCATGGTCTGGAACACGGAATTCAGCGAATCCTGGATCATATCCGCACTATCCTGGATGACGGTAATGCTTAGATTCGGATCCTGCGCGAGCAGTGTATCGATCTGCTTCTTGACCGCTCTCGACATCTGTACCGCGGAGTAGCTCTGATCCTTTGTCAGGCTCAGCATGACGGTATCCTCGCCATTATAGCGGCCGATACTGTCCTTGTCCTCCTTCGCCATCGTTACATTCGCGATATCCTTTAGGTAAATCGTATTGCCTGTGCCCGTGGTGATCGGAATATTTCTGAGTGATTCCACGTCATCGTAGGCATTGCCGGAATTAACGGAAAGCTTCTGGGAGCCGACATTGATCGTGCCGGCCGGCATCGTGAAATCCGCACTACCGACAATGGATGCGACCGTCGACATCGAGAGCTTATACTGCGACATCTTCTCCGGAATCAGCTGCACCTGTACATACTGCTTCTGACCGCCGGAGAGCGCTACGGAGGCGACAGAGCTCAGCTTCGAAAACTCGGGAGAAAGCGTGTTGTCTGCGTAGTTATACATATCCTCCTGTGTCGGGTTTGAAACCGCGAGGTACATGGAGGCCTGTTCGTTCATGTTCATGGACAGATAGGTCGGATCACCTGCCGCATCCGGAAGACTGGACTTCACGGAGTCCATCTTTTTCTTCAGGTCATCATAGGCCTGGTCCATATCTGTGCCGTACTGATACTGCACGATCGTCATGCCGAAGTTTTCAGAGGACTGCGAGGTAACCTCCTTCACATCCGAAAGCACGGCAACCGCATCCTCGATCGGCTTTGTGACGAGCTTATCGACGTCCTCCGGTGATGCTCCGGCATAGGTTGTCGTGATGATCATCATCGGCATGTCGATGTCCGACATGAGCTCCATCTTCTGATTCACAAGTGATGTGATACCAAAGAAGATAAGACTGATTACCACGAGGAACGTCGTGACAGGACGCCGTAAGACAAATTCTGTTATTTTCTTCATGTCATCCCGCCTTCCTGTTTATGCGTTTGCCTGCGCGGCTGTTGTTTCTGTGTTAGCCGCCGTTTCGGATGAAGCAGCCTCTGAAGCTGCCGATGACTTGGCTGTAGCGGACTGGTCACCTGCGTCAGCGGTGGAAGCCCCGGACACATCCGTCGTGGTGGAATCCGCGATCCGAACGGTTGCCCCGTCGTAAAGGTCCTCGGTCCAGGAGCCCACAATCTGCTCCGTGCCGTCAAGACCATCCAGCACCTGGTAATTTGTGCCATCGGAGATACCGGTTGTGATATAGACTCTCTTGACCGTCTCCCCATTATAGATATAAACGTAAGGAAGTCCGCCGGAATAGTACACGCAATCAACCGGCACAAGGAGTGCGTTATCGGCTTTACCGGATACAACAGTCACCTTCGCGCTGGAGCCATCCGGAATCGTCGTCGCGTTCTGAAGGTTTGCCTTGATGGTGAACATACCGGTCTGTGCACCGGCTACCGAGCCGATCTCCGTGATTGTGCCCTGATAGTCCGTTCCGCCCTTCGAAACGACGACGGCATCGCCGACATGAAGGTTCTGAAGGATCGAATCGGTTACGTTAAAGTCGATGCTCTTCTCGCCGTTACCTGTGATGATGCAGAGCTGGGACTGCTGAGAAACCATCGCATGCACGGTCATATCCTGGTTCTGGACAATGCCGTCGGCCGGTGCAGTTACTGTCGAATACTCTACGTTCGTATCATACTGAAGCTGTGCAGCCTGGGCCTGGGCTCTTGCGGCCTGTACCTGGGCAGCCGCGGCCTCGGCAGAGTTCTTCGTCTGCTGGTAGGTCTGTGCTGCGATATCGCCGGCCTGGTAGAGCGGGGTCATTCTGTTCAAAGCATCCTGCGCTGTCGCAGCCTGCTGGGCAGCCGCCGTGACGGAGGCATTAGCCGCATCAAGCGTCGACTTCGCGGCATCGATCTGCTTCTGGTTATCAATCTTTGCGATCGGGTCGCCCTGCTTCACAGCTTGACCGTTCTCGACATAGACCTCGAGGAGCTCGCCGGCCACCTTCGGCATCACATAGTAGGTGTCAGAGGGGTTCACGGTGCCCATGACCGCGGACTGTTCTTCGACGCTGCCGGTTGTCGCACTCGTGAGTGTGACGATCGGGAGCGCTCGAGTCTCTAGCTCCTCCGGTGCCTTCGTAAGACGCTTAATGGCGAAGAATGCAATGATACCGATCACTGCGATGACAAGCACTGCATTGACTATGCCACCGATCCCGGAGCGCTTCTTTTTGCTCTTACGGCTTCTGGTCTCCTCATGTGCCTCTTCTCCTTGTGTCTTTCTTGTCTCATCCATTTTTTCTCTCTCCTCTTTTATGATTTTCTTCATTCAGCTGCTTGATTTCGTATTTCCGGCTTATGTTTACTGGCGTATTGATGCGTATCGCTTCGTAGTTTATGATGCTTTACCCGGACTAGTTTGCAATTGCCTGTGCGGACTCCGAAGGCTTCGGATTTAATGTTCTCATCTCCGCGGATTTCGAAGGCTGCGAGTTTAATGTTCTGACTTCCGCGGATTCCGAAGGCTGCGAGTTTAATGTTCTCACCTCCGTGGCCTGTGAGAATAATGTCGGATCATAGGCCTTCGCTCCATATTTCAAAATATGAAGGATCAGTTTATATTCATCCCGCTTTTTCTGTTTATCCTCATCATGCGTCACGATATTAAGCACAACCATCATCGTAATCACGAAGGAAAACCTGAGAATAGCTTCGATCTCACTGTCAGTCCATCGGCTGTTAAAATCGCTTAGGTCGATGTGCGTCTGTATCCAATCCTTGATTTTATCCTCTTCATCATTTTCCAGTGGAATAGGGAATGGATGTTGATCCTGCTGGAGCGTCATATACTGGCGGAGAATCTCCCAGCCCTCCTGCACCGGTTCGTCAAATTCCTGAGAGGTCAGCTCGTAGAGTATATCCTCGAGAAAGCTGAACCAGTGATAGCCCGAATTTTCTGCGTGCTGCATGAGATATTCCATGAAGCCCTCGCGCCGTTCACGGAGGATATAAACCATCAGATCATCCTTATCGGCGAAATACGTGTAGAAGCTTCCGTGTGAGATGCCGGCTTCCTTTGCAATCCGGTTCAGCGAGACCTTATCATACGGTACCCGGACAAATTCCTTCCTGCCCGCCGCAAGGATCCGATCCTTTTTTTCCTTCGAAAGCTTTTCAAAGCGTTCTGATGCCATGATGTTCCTTTCTATTCTGTATGAAGCAGTTTAAGGTCGATTTTTTCATCCGAAGCATCGGATGCGATGCGAATCTGTAAAAGTGACTTCATCTGTGAATTTATTAATAAAAATGACAACCTGTCACTTTCTTCGCACGTACAAAGATAGTGACAAGTTGTCATTTTGTCAACAGACAATTTGAAACAATGCCAAAATTTTATATTTTGTTTAGAAATTAAGCAAAATCTTCGGTGCATGAGAATCGTCCCGGTCGATGGTATTTGAATGCTATCGACCGGGACGATTCTCACGCATCGGAACTCTATCTTTTGGCGTTGCGCTCTTCTTCCTCTTCGAGGTTTTTGGTGACGGTGATTTCCTGGTTGTCGATGTGCTCCTTCATGAGAGCCTTGGCGCGGATGATATCGCGGAGCTTGATGGCTTCGAGGATGCGTTCGTGTTCGTCGATGAGGGTGCCGCGTTTTGCCTCGTCCTTGATGTATTCAAGGCGGTAGCGGTACATCTGTTCGCGGAGGTTGTTGATCATCTGAACGAGCTTTGTATTGCCGGAGGCTGCATAAATGATGTCGTGATAGGCTTCATCGGCTTCGGCGATTTCCATCTCAGAGGCGCCGGCTGCGACTACTTCTTTAAAGTGGTTTTCGGCATCCTGCAGTTTCTGCAGCTCTTCGTCGGTGATCCGCTGACAGGCGAGGTCAGTCGCAAGCTCCTCGAGGGCACCACGGACCTCGAGCACATCCTGGAGGCTTCGCTGTGAAATGCGGGCAACCTCGGCGCCGCGGCGGGGAATCATGATGACGAGTCCCTCGAGCTCGAGCTTTCGGATGGCCTCACGAATCGGCGTTCTCGACACGCCGAGCTTCTCTGCGAGCTGAATCTCCATCAGTCGCTCGCCAGGCTTCAGCTCACCCTTCAGGATCGCCTGCCGGAGTGTATTGAATACAAGATCCCGAAGCGGGAGATATTCATTCATATTGACTGTAAAATCACTCATCATGATTCCATTACCATCCTTTTCATATTACTTTTTGTGACACCGGGGACGGTTCTCCTTGTCAGCTTTTTTGTTAATAGAAACCGTCCTGAATATGCGTAGCTCAGCCAAAAGCTGACAGAGAGAACCGTCCCCGTTGTCAGCTATTTCCGCTGCTGCCAGGGGGCTGTGAGGTAAACCTGTCTTGCCAGTGGTCGGTATTCGCCATTGCGGAAGGCTTCATAGCAGGCCTTTGCCTTTTCTTCATCATCGAAGATGCCAAACACCGTTGGTCCGGAGCCGGACATGAGACTGTTCAGGGCGCCACAGGTAAGCATTGCTTCCTTAATCTTTTTAATTTCCGGATAGGCTTCAAGCGTGACGGTTTCGAGGATATTTCCGAGATGCTCCGCTACCTCCGGGATCTGCGACATTCAGGTGCTCGTACACATAGCGGGTGGATACGGACAATGCAGGCTTCGCGAGAAGAATCGGACAATCGGGTAGCTTTGGCAGCACGGTCAATTTCTCGCCGATGCCCTCCGAAAGGGCTGTGCCGCGAAGAAGGCAAAATGGAATGTCCGCGCCGAGCTTGACGCCGCGTTCCATGAGCTGGTCGCGCGTTAGGCCAAGATCAAACATCCGGTTCACGCCGAAAAGTACAGCCGCTGCGTCTGAGGAGCCGCCTGCCATGCCGGCTGCGACTGGGATCACCTTCTTAAGAAACATGCGGAGACCCGACTCGATGTGGAACTCATCCATAAGGAGCTTTGCGGCCTTAACCATCAGATTGTTCTCATCCACCGGAAGAAAAGAAAGATTCGTCGTGAGGCGGATACCCGGCTCATCCTCCCGGTAAAGATCGATGTTGTCATGCAGCTTCACGGTCTGCATGACCATCCGGACATCATGATAGCCATCCGGACGCTTCCTCAGTACATCAAGCGACAGATTGATCTTTCCGTACGCCTGAAGCTTCATTTCATTTAACATACATGATTTCCTGTAGTTCTCTTCTGCTATCTAATGGGACTTCGTCGGAAAATGATAGCAGGAATATTCTGTATTTTGGTCTTTGTATACAATACTACTCGTATTGTACTTTATTTTGTGCATTGAATCAAGCAGTGGCGTATTTACCTTTGAAAAGGTACTCCTTCGATTTCATGCTCGTCTACTTATTATTGTGTCTTTAAGCTGGCGCTTCAGATTTCATTCGAGTGTGAATTAGCATATTATAATTTATTTGTATTTAATTTATATCTATTTTTATTGCTTTTATTATGCGTTTGTAATACAATTGCATTGTATTAATATTCTTTTTTGGAGGATTAACTTATGGCAAGCGTAATACAGGTTAGAATCGATGATGATATTCGTGAAAAAGCCGACGATCTATTCAAAAGTCTCGGTACCGATACAACGACTGCAATCCGCATCTTTTTGGTGCAGGCTCTTCAAGTAGATGGATTTCCTTTCGAAATTAAAAGGATGCCATCGAATCCGATGACACCCTTATCAAGTGTAGAAATAGAAAATAAACTTGCACTTTCCCGAAAGCATACTGTTGAAGGGAAAACCAAACCTGCAGATCGCATGGTCGCCGAGATGAGGACGAAATATGGTCTATAAAATCGTCGTCACAGAAGACGCGGAAGCTGATCTTGATAATATCCTTCGTTATCTTCTGTTTGTCAAAAAGAGCAAGCAAGCCGCTAAAAATGTATTTGAAGATTTCGAAGATACAAAAGAAACCTTATCGAGCATCGCAGGCAGTTTGAAATATGTGGATAATGATCACCTACGGGAGCTTGGCTATAAACGAATAAATTTTTTAAGGCATGATTACTTCATGCTATTTAGAATAGAGCGCAATATTATAACCGTCGACAATATCTTTCATGTATTACAGGATTATGAATCCTATTTAACATAATCCCTAAGTGTAGTTAACAGCTGATATCGTTCTTCCAAACGATTCACTGAAGACATACTTTTTTGGAATATTCTTTCTTTTTTATCAAGTTCATAGAGGTGGATTTCAAGATCTCTTCTTTTTGCCAAAAACGTTTGGAGTTCAACTGTTGTTTCGCTTTCTGCCTTCTCAAGAGTCTTAATGTGTTCTATATGGCTTGTTTCGTTTACCAATAACTTCGAATTGTCTACAGTCATGGTAGTTTCTTTTTCATCAATGTTTGCCGGATGTGCCTGCATGTAGGCATTGTATTCCTGGGCACACTGGTCCTG
>OMZX01000078.1:0-16049 GCA_900315665.1 uncultured Eubacteriales bacterium | reverse complement strand
AAGAGCTCACGGCGCCGCTGGTCCGGATTTTCTGTGCGGCTTGTGCCGGTATAGCTGTCTAGAAGTGCATCGATCCGTCCGACCTCCGCCTTGATTCTGTCCTTGATTTCATGGATTTCCGCGCTCTTTCTATGCTGCAGTCTCTTACGCTCGTTGGTCTGCTGCACATATACGACAAGTCCCGTGATCATGAGGAGCGCACCGACGCCGATCAGAATATAATCGGCGATAGCCGGCACCGTTGCCACATGCATGAGAAGCAGCACGAGTCCAAGCACAAGAAGCACCGCCCCGAGAATGCTTACACCAGGCACTGCCTCCTTTTTCTTTTTTGCCGCCAGGGTCCGGTTCCACTTCTCCCGGAGCTCCGTGAGATTTTTCTTGTCTCGTTCCACATCGGCGAAGCAGCCGCCGACTGACTGGATGTCGGTAAGTGCCGGTACCTTATCCTTAAATTTTTCCGCTGCCTGATTCCGGGTGCTTAGAAGCCGCGCCTCTTTATCCTGCGGCGTCAACAAATCATTTTCGGCGCCGAAAAAGCCGGTGAGCGCCTGCGCCGTATCCTGCTGCGCCATCAAAGCCTTATGATAAAGCTTCTGAAGCTTCTCCTGCTGCCCGGCCTTCTCCCGTTCCTGATTGGCCCGATCGATCTGACTCTGTACGGCAGCCTTCTGTTCCAAAAGTGCCTGCCGCTTCAACACGGCATCATAGGTTTCGATCGCGTTCGATACGATGGCCTCCTCGGTCTTCGGGCGCTCCTCCAGTCCCTTTGTTTCCTGCTCGATGGCCATGCGCTTCTGAAAAATTTCACCGGTACGACGATTCGGCGACAGCGCCTCGATCTGTTCCTTTAGCTTAGCCGGCGCAGCTGCACCTTCCTGCAAAATCAGAGCTGCACCTTCACCTGTGATATAGCGCTTCGCCTCCTTTGAGAGCTTTCCATCATGCTCTACCTCTGCAGAAAAACCGGCAATCATCTGCTGCACAGTATCTGGTGTTGCTTTCTCATTTCCAACACGATAGGTCTCGTCCTGCACAGAAACTACATAAAAGCTGCCATTAAGTGCCTTTTCAACAGCTTCCGGCTCCCGCTTCATTTCCATCGGAATGCTTCCACGAAGCATCACCTCCACGAGATCCTCCTGATGGAGCCTACGTCCGCCCATCGTCCCGAGAATCTCCTCGACCTCTCCGAGCGGTACATTTGCGATCTCCGGATCATCCGATGGCGTACCAGTCAGAAGCGAAAGCACTGCCCGCACCCGCTTCATGATTGCGTCAATTGTTTCCAGTCCCGAAACATCGACCGGCACCATCCAGGGATGCCGCATCGCATCATCAAGAAGCTGTACACGATAGGTATGACTGCTCTCATCAATATCCAAAAGCTTAAAGCCATGCTGCCCGGCCTCAGAAAAATCCGTCCCTTCAAGACAACCTGCATAGGAGAAGATTCCCCTGTCATCGATCCGCCCGCTCGCAGCGCATGCTCTTCCTCCAAGCGCCAGATAGTCAATGCCCCGGCCAGCAAAATCCTCCCCAGCCGGTATCTCTTTTCCCCGGAGCATCACAATATTAAAATCCCGCCGGTCAAGCTTCTCAGAAAAAGCCTTTGGATCCGCCAGCGCCTGCCCCGTGATCACGATATTTCCAGGCAACCGATACTTCCGTACCGACTCATTGAACACAAAAAGATTCTCCGGCATCGGTTCAGCAGGATACAGAAAAGTCTCCCTTCCATCCCCATCTGGCAGATAGAAGAACGAAAGATACGGATGCTCTGCCATGGTCTCCCGCACCCGCTTCTCGATGTCCTGATAGACCGCCGCTCTCCCGAACAGTCCACCGGCAATGAGCACACCAGCCACCTGATGCCGGTCCGCATACGTCAGCATCCGCTCAAACGTAGCAAACAGTTCCTCCCGTCGCGCCTCCTGCTGCTCCTCCGATAAAAACGCCGGCAGCGCCGCACACAGCCCCAGATCACCACAATGAATCAACTTCATACCATTCACGCCCTTCCTATCAGATGTCCTTATTGTAATAATCCATAATGAATTTTTAAAGTCACAAATACGGCTGCTTGGTACTGGGCCGGCCCAATTCAGGAAAAATCCTTGAAGGGATTTTTCCTTCAATGGGCCTAAAAAATCGGGCCTTGTGGGCGCCGATTTTTTACCCTGTTCGAAATGGCTGGCTAGCGAAGACTTGCGTCAGAAATGTCTTCTGGAGGGGCCCCTCACGGCTCCACTGGCCATTCCCGCTTCACCAAACAGCCTTAGTTTCTTGAAATAAATCAGCGGATCATGACACCGTAGCCGTTGACGAAGTGTCCGTCCGGCGTCTGCTTATTCACGTACATCGCGCCATACGGGATGCCGTTTCCGGAATACTGATTGAAGTAGTAGTAGGCGCTGCCAATGACCTGCCAGCCGGTCAGCATCTTGCCGTAGGTGCCATCGTGCTGCATGTTGAGGTAATACATGTAGCTTCCATCTGTGATGAGGCCGGCCTGCATCTTGGCATCCTGGCCCATATAGTACCAGTCATGACCTGACGGGTTGACCCAACCTGTGGCGAGTACGCCATTTCTGATATAGTACCAGTTGCCGCCCATCTGCATCCAGCCGGATACAGCATTAGCGGTGCCCGGAGTTGAATTTGAGCTCGGCGTTGATGTCTGAGAGCTTGTGCTGGTATAACTTCCGGTAGCCTGGCTGCCCACATTCGTCGCTGTCGTCGTCGGGATACTGAAGGTTGGCGTATCCCAGGAAAGATCATCATCGACCGAGCCACTATCTGTTACAAACTTCGAGTTCGCAGTATAGTTGTCACCGGTCTTTGAACCCTTCTTCGCCTGTGCGGCAAGCTTCGTGATGGTGCGATTATTCCGATTATAGGAGGAAACATCGATTTGATCGACGGACGACTTCTTCACAGACTGCGTTGTCGTATGTTCTTCGCCATCCTTATTCTCCCACGTAATCACGAGAGAATAGCTATCTGCATATTCATCACCTTTTGTGATCTTTGCATAGGTCTTCGTGCCGTTCGTTTGTGTACCCTTTTTATCCCAGTCAACGTTAGATGGGTTTCTCAGCACATAAAACGGATACGCCGATGCCTTGATTTCAATCTTCGAGTTTGACCGGGACTTGATGGTCACGGCATAGGCTCCCTTCACTGTCACCGAGGTCGTACCGGTAAACTGATATCCCGTCTCCGGCTCGATTTCGATCGACGTATAGGTATAACTGTGCTCCGGAATACTCGTCGTCGAGCTGGTCTCATAATCTGAAACATAATATCCGGCGGATTCTTCCCGTGGTTCCAGTGCACTATAAAGATCGCCCGGCTTCATATCCTCCATATCCTCCGGCGTGATATCGAGTACAATCTGATTGACCTGGGTTGCCGCTATCGATGCAAATGCTGACATCATCGACAGCATTGCGATGCCTGCACCGGTCAGAAGCATGTTCTTTACTCTCATAGATTTTTCCTTTCTGCTCACCCTGCATGAGTCTTAGCGTATCTTAAAAATTTCTATTCATACCCTCACCTTAACGGAAGCGGAACAAAGTTTCAAGCAAAGTCCGAATGTTGTATTGATGTTGTAAGAAAACCTTAATGGGGTCCGGAGACATTACAAAAAATAGCGCACAGCAGAAGTGATCCGGCAGTGTCATTTGAATGACATTGGCCGGACCACTTCCGCTGTGCGCTGGTTTATGTTTATATGAGCGCTATGTATTAAACCTTTTCCTCAATCACGCCGGAGGCTGCTTCGCTCTTCGCTTCTGCAGCGGCAGCCTTGTCTGCTGCGGACTGCTCCGCTGTGATGGAAGGATCTGTCGGATCCCAGGTCTGTGTGGTCGGGATTGCCTGCGGAATTGCTTCCTTCTCGATCGGACCCTTGTCCCATGGATCACTGTAAATCTCAACAACTGTACCATTCGGTGCATTGTTATAGATCCATGCAGCATCTGCTGCTTTCAGACGGATGCAGCCGCCGGAGATGGCATTATCCATGTAGTTATAAACATCCGAGCCGGACATATCGCGGTTATTCGGTGTCGTATACAGCAGTGAATGAAGCAGGAAGCCATTATAAAATCTGGACAGGAACTGGCAATAGCAGTCTGTATGCATGAAGTGCCAACGGTACTTCTCATAGATCTTATAGGTGCCAAGCGGGGTATCCGTACCATCCGTCACCATGAATACCTTGTACGGGATGGTGTAGTTGCCACTTGAATCCTTTGCGAAGTAGATGTGGTAGCCGTCGATATCCTGCCAGCCGGTGACAGCATTACCATTAACAAAATAGTACTGCTTCTCATCATCGAAGCCCCAGCCGGTATAGAGCGCATCACCCGGAATCGAGTAATGTGCGCCGCCTGCCGCATCGTAGTAAACGCCTTCGCCGTAATTGTTATCGAGCGGCTTTGCCGTAGAGCCGATGTTGTAGCCCTTCTTCACAAATGCCATCTTGAAGCCGATGATGTACTTATCACCACCCTCGACGCCGACAGCCTGTCCCTCCGGGGCCCAGTCGGTCAGTGTACCATCGTTAAGCACCGCACGGGTATACACTGTACCAAGTGTATGAGAATAACCCTTCACACGCACCATGATGGCCTGCACCGGTGTGGTGCCCGGTGTAGTCTCATTGGAACTTGCCCATGGGCCCCAGCCATTCTGATAGGTATAGGTTCTGTAATACCATCTGCCGACATTCTGCTGCTCAATCCGGAGATTCGTGAAGCCATTTGGCGCATACACAAGCTTGTTGAACTCGTGCGTCGAGCTCTGGTCCACGAGGTTCCCGCCGATCGTCGCATAGTAGGATGCAAGCGGATAGAGATTTAAGATCGGATCCGGATCCGGTGTGCTCTCCGCCGGTACCGTGATATACGGCCGGATGGACTCTACATCGATGCCGACCTTCGGAAGCGTTCCATTGGAGGAGTACGCTGTCGCGGTCGATACCGCCGTAGTCGTCGTACTCGATCCTGCTGCTGTCGTCGCAGATGTAGCACCAGCTGCTGTTGACGTGCCTGCTGCAGTCGTGCTGGTCGGTGCCGTCACTGTCCCGGCTGCAGCCGTAGACGTGGTCCGTGTCGTCGCAGATGATCCATTATTTATTCCACCGGAGCGGTTCGTCACGACATCCACTGCTGCAGCTGTCGTCTCGTCGACCGCTGTACCGGCAGCGAGACTATCGCCCGGTCCAAATGCAAAAGCCGTCAGCGGCGGGCTTATCAGTGACGCCGTCATGACTGCCAGAATTACCTTATTTCTTAAACGCATAATTCCTCTTTTCCCCGAGAGCCTGAAGCTCTCCAATGCTTACAAATTCAGCACGGCTACAGCATAGCATAAAAAAATAGAGACTTCTAGTCATGTACAAAAGCCGTATGCTTTTCGTAAGAACCTTACTTAAAATACAGGTCGATCATCGTATCCGGGAGAATCTTCTGGTTTTCAGCCCAGATATTGTTGATCTGGGATTCCGGAACCGGAGACGTACCATAGCCTACCTCGATCGTAACAGATGGGATGCCGAGAACGAGAACCGTCCAGTCCTTGTAACCGCCGGCATCATTCGGATAATAAGCATCATCAATCATGTAGCCCGTATCCTGGTGTACGAGATTGACAAAATTCTGGCCCTCTGTGAGATAGGCACCATCACCGAACTTCCAGTAAATGACATGGCCCTGCGTATGATAGCTGATCGTCCGGTCCGGCATGACAGAACGTGTGAGATTGGCGAGTGCCTTCGACTCCGGCTCGCTCTCCGCCGAAGTGCCCTTATACTTCATATTCGAAGGATACGCGATGGTCTGCGGCGCCAGTGCCCAGTTCGCATCAAAATTCCGGTTCAGATTGACACCACGGATATTATTCTTCCACTTATGGAAAAAATCCGCCTGCCCCTCAGCTGAAACCTGATTCATCTGCAGGATGCTCTGCACTGACTGAAGCCCCGCCTGTGTCTGAATGCCGGCGAGTCCGCTCTGTACGAGGCTGATCCCGTCCGGATTGACCATCGGTACAAAATGAATACATGTCGTTTCAAGAAGCTGTGCGATAGAGCAGCCCTTATAAGACGTTCCCTGCTTCTGCATCTCAAGAAGCGAAGCAATCTCCCGCATCACAAGCTGCGAACTGATATATTCCCTCGCATGCATTCCGCCATGCACAAGAATCTTATGCTTTGCATTCGGATTCCCAACAATCACATGATACAGTGCCCGTCCATCCGGCGTCGTCCCGATCGTATCAAGTTTCATCGAAGGATACTGCTGCTGCATGAGTCCAAGATCCTGCACCATCATCATATAGGTATACGTCACGACATTCGAACAATAAAAATTCGAAGGAAGTAAAACCCCCGAAGCTCCCGCAATATCCGTAACACTGCCAGTATCAGTTCCCAATCCGAACCCAGGCCCTGCCGTGCCCCCAGCCGCAGCGCTGGTTGAAGTCGTCGGAGCAGTCACCGTAACCGGCGCCGTCACCGTAGACGCATCCGTCGAAGCGGCGGAAACAGCCGGCCCCGTAACTGTTGGCGTAACCCCCTTCGCCACCACATAAGCAGACGCATTCCCCGCCAGCGATAACGACATCAGAAAAGCAAGAACACTCGTTCTCGCTATAAATTTCTTTCTCATCAAACCTATAGTTCCTTTCATACCCTTTTCGTAAATTACTTTGAAACCATAAGATGCCCCTGGCGGGACAAGTCCCGCCAGGGGCATCGTCCGCTTACAGCGTCCGTCCTGTAAGCATTGTATAAGCTTCTTTATAGAGCGCGGCCGTCTTCTCGACGACATCCTCCGGCAGGGTTGCGTTGTTGTCCGGGTTCGCCTTCAGCCAGTTCCGTACGAACTGCTTATCGAAGGACGACTGTCCCTGACCCGGCTTATACTGATCAAGCCGCCAGAACCGCGAGCTGTCCGGTGTCAGCACCTCATCGCCAAGCACTACATTGCCATCCTCATCGAGACCAAACTCAAACTTCGTATCCGCGATGATGATGCCCTTTGAAAGCGCATAATCCGCGCACTTCGTATAGACTTGAAGCGTCGCATCCTTGATCTTCGTCGCGATCTCCTTACCCTTGCCCGGGAACGCCTTCTCAAGCACATCGATGGACTGCTCAAAATTGATATTCTCATCATGCTGTCCAAGCTCCGCCTTCGTAGACGGCGTATATAGCGGCTCCGGCAGCTTCTGACACTCGACGAGACCCTCCGGCAGCTTCATACCGCAGATCGTGCCATCCTTCTTATAGTTCTCCCAGCCAGAGCCTGTGATATAGCCACGAACGATACACTCAATCGGAATCATCGTGAGCTTCTTACACATCGTGGACCTTCCCTCAAATTCCGAAGTATGGAAAAATTCCGGCATATCCTTCACATCGACAGAAACAAGATCGTTCGGAATCACATCCTTCGTGAGATCAAACCAGAACTTCGACATCTGGGTCAGCACCTTACCCTTATCCGGGATCGTGTTATGCAGAATCACATCAAACGCCGAAATACGATCCGTCGCCACCATAACAAGCTTGTCGTGAAGATCATAAATCTCACGAACCTTACCTTCCTTCACAGGCTTTAACGCTGCCATCTTTTCTCCTCCATCCTTCAACTAGAGATCCGCCCCTCCGGCCGGACAACATTGCACAACGAAAATAGTATAAATCATTTTTCTCGAGCGACAATAGTAAATTTGCCGATAATTAAAAACAAAGCTGCCGCAGTTCCTGCGACAGCCCGTAAGCCTTATACAATTTAAATCTCGATCTGAGAAAGGATCTCCTTCAGTACTCTCTCGGAGTGCTGCATCTTGTCGATTTCCTCATTGGTGAGCGGCAGCGGCAGCCGTCCCGTCACACCATTCGGTCCGATCAGTACACGCATGCTGAGACAAACATCCGAAACCCCGTACTCCCCATGCATCATCGTGGAAACACAGGTCACGGAATCAAACGCACTCGTGAGAAGATCACAGATATTCATGACCGATGCTGCGATGCCATAGAACGTAGCACCCTTATCCGCGATGATCTGTCCGCCTGACTTCTGCACATAATGATAAATGTCATCCTTATCGATCGTCTCAACCGGGTGCCCCATGGAACGCATAAGAGAAACATATTCATCCAGGCTCACACCGGCTACACGAACCGTCGACCACGGAATGAACGAGGAATCACCATGCTCACCAAATACATAGCTGTGCACATTCTTCTGTGCGATATGAAGCTTCTGCGCCAGGATGCACTTGAGTCTCGCGGAATCAAGGATCGTGCCGGAGCCGATAATCTGGCTCTCCGGGAGCCCGGAAACCTTCGTAAATACATAGGTAAGAACATCCACCGGATTTGCAACAAGGACATAAATTGCATTCGGCGCCACTGCTGTGATCTTCGGTGCGATGTCCTTGATAATGCCTACATTTGTCTTCGCAAGCTCGAGTCTTGTCTGGCCCGGCTTTCTTGCAACACCCGATGTGATGATGACGATATCAGAATCTCTTGCCTCCTCATAGTCACCAGCTACGATCCGGATCGGATCACGGAAGGAGGTCGACTGTACGATATCGAGTGCCTCGCCGTTTGCCTTCTTTTCATTGACATCGATGAGCACAACCTCTGATGCATGACTTCTCTGGGACAGAGAATATGCAATCGTTGCACCTACTGCACCGGCACCGATGACCGTAATTTTTCTTCCAAGCTTCGCTTCCATTTTGAACCCCTTTCAACCTTTCAGTTTACAGTTTTCACAAATCATAACCCGGAAAGCCGGACAGCTGCCGGTTTTCCGGAACGTTTTACCTTTTCACTACAAACCGGCTGAGCCGCCGGTGTAGGCATTGGAATTTTATTGAATCTTCGGTCCGTCGTACATCTGTCTACCGTCACGAAGATAGTTCGGCAGAAGCTTCGGTGAAACCTTATCGGTCTCGACACCGGCAGCCTTCAGTTCCTCTTCAAACTTAGCAACATGATCGAGACTAAGCTTTCCGAGCTTGACCTCCTTCGACTTCTTACCTGCCTCACGTCCGGCATCACGGCCGAAGACGATGACATCGAGAAGCGAGTTGCCCATGAGACGGTTCCTGCCATGCACACCACCGGTTACCTCACCGGCTGCATAGAGATTCTCGACTGTCGTCATACACTCTGTATTGATCTCGAGGCCGCCGTTCTGATAGTGGAGTGTCGGATACACCAGTACCGGCTCCTTCCGCATATCGATGCCACGCTTCAGGAACATCCGGTACATCGCCGGGATTCTCGCTTCGATGGTACCCTCGCCATGGAGAAGCTCGATCATCGGACTGTCAAGCCATACAGCCTTTCCGTGTCCTGTATCGACACCTTTACCGCGGTCGCCAGTCTCACGAATGATTGCCGCTGCTTCGACATCTCTGGTCTCCAGCGGATGAACGAATACGGTGCCTTCGCTGTTCACAAGCTTAGCGCCGAGTGCTCTTACCTTTTCGGTCACGAGTGCACCGAAAATCTGCTCCGGATAAGCCGCGCCGGTCGGATGATACTGGAGCGTATCCTCATAGAGGAGCTTCGCGCCCGCTCTGTAACCGAGTACGAGACCATCCGCTGTCGCACCATAGTGGTTCGAGGTCGGGAAGCCCTGATAATGCATACGACCCGCACCGCCGGTGGCAAGGATGACGGTTTTGGCTCTCACGACGATGAGCTCATCGGTCTCCATGTTGACAAATACAGCGCCTGCTGCCTTGCCCTCCTCATCCTTTAGGATTTCGATGGCTGCTGTGAAATCAAGAATCGGGATCTTCCGGTTCAGCACCTCATCACGAAGGGTCCGCATGATCTCCATGCCTGTGTAATCACGACAGGCATGCATTCTCTTTCTGGAGGTTCCGCCGCCGTGGATCGTCACCATGGTGCCATCCGGCTCCTTATCGAACTCAACACCCAGCTTATTCAGCCACTGGATATCCTCCGGGGCTTCTGTGACAAGCTTATAGACAAGCTCCTTCTTCGCTGCGAAGTGACCGCCGCCGTAGGCATCGAGGAAATGCTGCATCGGGCTGTCATTTTCCTTGTCGGCTGCCTGGATGCCGCCCTCGGCCATGCACAGCCGGCACCGCCTGCACCGATAATGAGCACATCGGTGTCATAAGCCGGGTGCTCGAGATCGACATCACCGGCATGAACTCTAGCATGCGCCTCGAGCATCTGTGCAAGCTCGTGCGGGCACTTATCGCCCTTATTCTCACCAACCTTCAGCTTCTCGAACTGATCCTCTCGATAGTCCGGATGATAAGCTCTTAAAAGCTGATCCTTTTCGTCAGCCGTCATACGGACGGGCTCCATGGCAGCATTCGCTGCTCTCTTTGCTTCCACCATACGGATGGATTCCTGAAATTTCTCCGGATACATGTTCGCCCCTCCTTACTTTTCGATGTCACGCTGGTCGTAGAGAGCCTTCAGCTCTTCATCCGACTTCGACATGAGATCTTTCATCGCCTGCTCATAATTGCCATCCCAGATTTCCTTCACACGCTTCGCGAGGTGCTCGGCATCCGGTGCCATGTACTTGCCGTACAGTCTTCTTGCGAGCATCGCAACCTGCGGATGCGAAATGCCGGCCGGACATCTCGAGGAGCAGACGCCGCACATCACACAGTCGAAGGATAGCTCCGAAACCTTCTCGAAGTCGCCGCGCTGTGCATAGGCGATGTACTGCATGACGTTTAAGCCCTGTGTGCAGGCCTTCGTGCAGGCGTTGCAGCCGATGCAGGAGTAAATCTCCGGATAGAGCTGCATCATGAGCTGCTGCTCCGGCTTTACCTTCTCGATGTCATAAACCTGCTTTACGAGCGGGAAGAAGGGCATCGTCGCGATGTACATCTCATCCTCGACCTTCGTCTGACAGGCAAGGGCCATCTTTAATTCCTGCTGACCCTTTATCCTATAGATGGTCGCGCAGGCGCCGCAGAAGCCATTTCTGCAGCCGCAGCCGCGCTTCAGCTGATAGCCGGCGTATTCCATTGCCGTCATGATGGTCAGGTTGTCCGGTACTTGATAATGCTTTCCGAACAGATAAACATTCACCATGTGTTCCATGTTTCTCTCCTTTATTCGTTCACTGTTCCTAAATCCGCGCTGCAGTATGCCGCATTAAGCGGCTCCCGCAGCCTTCGGATTAATACTCATCCGGCAGCTCCGAAAGCTCATCGAAGCTGAAGACCGGTCCATCCTTACATACATATTTGTCGCCGACGTTGCAGCGGCCGCACTTGCCGATGCCGCACTTCATACGCATCTCAAGCGTTGTAAACACCTGATTGTCCTGGAAGCCTAAGCTTTTCAGATTTCCAAGCGTGAAGTGAATCATGATTGGCGGTCCGCAGATGATCGCGGTCATCGTCGGCGGAAGATTCAGCTCTGTCACGTAATTCGGGACGAAGCCGACATGACCATCCCAGCCTTCTTCCTCGCGGTCGATCGTGAGATAGACATCCATGTCGTCCTTCATCCACTCCTCCTGCATCTCCTGGAGATCGACGAGATCCTCCTTCGTACGGGAGCCGTAGATGACGGTCAGCTTACCATAATCCGAGCGATGGGCTCTGCAGTAGTTGATGACCGAATGAAGCGGTGCAACGCCAATGCCGCCGGCAATGAACAGAAGGTCCTTGCCCTTAAACTTCGTATCCACCGGGAAGCCGTTTCCATAGGGCCCGCGGAGCAGAATCTCCTGACCCGGCTCGATGGCATGCAGGAAGGAGGTTACGACACCGACCTTCTTGATGGAAAACTCAAGATGATCTTCAAGTGTCGGGGAGGATGTGATGGAAATCATCGACTCACCAAGTCCCGGAATACTAAGCATCGCGCACTGTCCCGGGATATGCTCGAAAGGCTTCTTGCCATCCTGATCTACAACCATGAAGGTCTTGACATCGGAGGTTTCCTGACGGATCGCCTTTACCACGCAGACGCGCGGGATCAATTCTTCTTTATTCATTGTTCTTCCTCCTGAAACGCCTTCATGACCTTCACGATATTCATGTGAATCGGACAGCGCCGTAAGCAGCGGCCGCAGCCGACGCAGCTGTACATCCCTTCATGATCCTTCGGATAGTACACAAGCTTATGCATGAACCGCTGACGGAACCGCTCAAGCTGTGTCTTACGCGGCTGTCCGGCTGCCATCATCGTGAAATCCTTATACATGCAGCTGTCCCAGCAGCGGAAGCGGTGCGTTTCCGTGCCGGCGTTAAAGTCCTCGATATCGAAGCACTGGCAGGTCGGGCAGACGAAGGTGCAGGAGCCGCAGCCCAGGCACTTATCCGAGAGCTCCTTCCAGAGATCGGACTTGAACACTTCAAGCTCTCTGTCGCGGTTGTCGGTCGGCTTCAAATCATGAAGCGGTAACTTATCGTAGACACTCTGTACGCGGGACTTCTCTTTGTCCACGGCGGAAGCATTGGCACTTTCATCCGTGGATGCAGCCAATGCTGACAGGTCCAGCTTCGAAAGGAGGTCCTTGCCCTTTTCGGTGACGTCCTGAAGATAGAGATTCTTTTCGATGATCCACATCCGGACATCACCGGCCGGCTCAGCCGGGTTGATACCAAAGCTCTCGCAGAAGCAGGTCTCGGACGGACGGCCGCACGCAAGACTCATGATGATTGAATGCTTCCGCTTATTCTCATAGAAGGTGTCGACCGGCTCTGCAAGGAATACCTTATCGAGCACGTCGAAGGAGCGGACATCGCAGGCGCGGACACCGAAGATCACGAAATCCTCCGCCTCTTCGCGCGGATCCTCGACCGTGATCTTCTGTCCCTCCATACGGAACTTCGCCATCGGCTGTACCTGTGGGAAGAAGAAATCCTTTGCAGAACGAAGGGTGTTTAATTTTGTGGAAAGGGTCTTTCCCTCTTCATATTTTTCATAGACGGACGTGCCGTTCTCCTTATCGACCGGGAGATAGACAGCGAGCTTATCGGAAAGCTGACGAAGGAGGTCCGGCAGTTTATCATAAGAAATTTTTACGATCATACCTTGCCTCCTTCCCGTACGATGTTCGGCTCTGCGTCCTTGTCTGTCGTAAATGCGTTGACCGGGCTCATCTGGCCCTCTACCTCACCGGCCTGGAACTCGCCGTAGAGAGAATCGATGTCCTTAATGAACTTCCGGTTCAAAAGATGAAGCGGGATGTGCTCCGGGCAGACACGGCTGCATTCGCCGCAGTCTGTGCAGCGGCCGGCGACGTGGTACGCGCGGATGATATGGAACAGCTGCTCCTCAAAGGAGTTGGCAGCGGCCTTGTTCTTGACGCCGGATTCCGGATTATCGAAGACGCAGGTCGTGCAGGTGCAGGCCGGGCACGCATTACGGCAGGCGTTACAGCGGATACAGCGGCTGAACTCGCCCTGCCAGAACTTAAAGCGCTCCTCCGGCGTCAGCTTCTCAAGCTCTTCGACCTGATCAAAACGATGGCTGTCCAGCACCTCGCCATCTTCGCCGAGAAGCTCGTCATAGACAACATGCTTCTTTGACTTACAGTTCTTACACCGCTCGTCGAGCGCATCCGCCATCGGGATTTCCTCATCGCCGTAGACGGTATGCACCTTAAAATTATCACCCTCCCGCTCGATGCCGGTGATACCCTCTAAGCCCCCCTCATGGAGCCGCTCGCCGGATACCTTGCCATCGCACGGAATGCCTACAGCGTACACCTTGTCTCGGTTGATGCGGTGCTCGGTAAGAAGCTGGTTAAAGCTATAGGTGTCACAGGGCTTTAAGAATACCGCAATCTTTCCTTCCTTTTCGGTTTCAGCAACCAAATACTTCGAGAGATTCTGGCCGCAGAAATCATTAAACACAAAATTCTTCTTGATATCGTCAACATCTGTAAAGACGCATGGTGTGATGTCATAGACGAACTCACCGGCGCTCCAGCCGAGCACGCGGTCCACGGTCTTGTCTTCGAGAAGCTGACACGCTCTATCGATTAATTCCTGCATCTCAGATCCCCCAGTCTTCTAGATCTACCAAGCTTCGTGATCTCTTCGACGAAGCTGTCCATCACATCCACGAAACGCTGACCCTCCGCCGCGGAAACCCATTCCACGCGGGTTCTCTCCTTCTCGATGCCGAGATAATCAAGCATGGAAAAGAGAAGCGTCATACGACGTCTTGTATGGTAGTTGCCGGTCATATAATGGCAGTCTCCCGGATGGCAGCCGCAGAGGATCACGCCATCCGCACCTCTCTGGAAGGCACGGAGTACGAACATCGGATTGATACGGCAGGAGCACGGAACACGGATGATCTTTACCTCCGCAGGATAACTAAGACGGTTCGTACCTGCGAGATCGGCGCCGGAATAGGAGCACCAGTTACAGCAGAATGCGATGATCTTAGGCTTCCACTCTTTTTCTTCGTTTACAGGCATAATGCATCCACCTCCGCCATGATCTCTTTGTTTGAAAATCCGTTCAGATCCATTGCGCCGGACGGACAGGTTACGGTACAAGCGCCGCAGCCCTGGCAGACTGCCGGGTTAACCTGTGCCACGCGGCGAACCTTAATGGAACGGTCACGCTGTTTAAATTCTTTGTCAACATAGGTGATCGCGCCGTACGGGCAGACGTCCGCGCACTGCGAGCAGCCGGTACACATGTTCTCATCACTATGTGCAACACAAGGATTGCCCTCAAGGTGATCCTTCGAGAGAAGTCCGATGGCCTTTGATGCTGCTGCGCCGGCCTGGGCTACCGTCTCCGGGATATCCTTCGGGCCCTGGCAGACACCGCTAAGGAACACACCGGCCGTCGGAGACTCGACCGGACGAAGCTTCGGATGGGCTTCTGTGAACCAGTCATTGGTATCCATCGAAGCGGTCAGGAGTGTGGCAAGATGCCGTGCACTCTTACTCGGCTCGATCGCTGCCGCAAGGACAACCATGTCAGCGTCGATATGGAGCTGCTTGTTATCGATAAGGTCTGATGCCTGCACCTTCAGCTTTCCATTCTCCGGAGTAACCTTACCAACAGCTCCCTTGATATAATGAACGCCGTACTGCTCGACGGCTCTACGATAGAACTCATCGAAGTTCTTGCCCGGGGTTCTCACATCGATGTAGAAGACATAGATATCCGTATCCGGGTAGTGATCCTTTGTAAGCATTGCATGCTTCGCGGTGTACATACAGCAGATCTTCGAGCAGTAAGGCTTGCCACCCTTGTTCGAATCGCAGGACTCACGGGAGCCTACGCACTGGATGAACGACATCCGGACTCTGGGAGTATGCATATTCATCGTACTTGTCGACCTTGATCATCTCATAGCCGGTTGCCACGACGATGGCGCCGTAGTCCTCTTCTATGAACTTATCGGTATCCTTATAGTTGATGGCCTGTGCGCCGCAGACCTTTTCGCAGAGTCCGCAGACGCCCTTGTTCAGCTTCAGGCAATAGTTCGGGTCAATGGTAGCGACCTTCGGTACGGCCTGTGCGAACGGAATATAGATGCAGGAGCGGGTATCGAGGCCGAGGTTGAACTCGTTCGGTACCTTCTTCTGCGGGCACTTCTCGGTGCAGAGACCGCAGCCTGTGCACTTGTCCTCATCGACATATCTTGCCTTCCGCTTGATCGTCACGTGGAAGTTGCCGACGAAGCCCTTTACATCTGTGACTTCACTATAGCTATAGATGTGAATCTTATCATGCTGGCCAACCTCAACCATCTTCGGGGTTACGATACAGGACGAGCAGTCGAGTGTCGGGAAGGTCTTGTCAAGCTGTGCCATCTTACCGCCGATGGTCGGTTTTGCTTCGACAATGTCTACATCATAGCCGGCATCCGCGATATCAAGTGCGGTCTGCATGCCGGCGATACCGCCGCCGATCACGAGCGCACGCTTCGTAACCGGTGTGGAATCTGCGGAAAGCGGACTGTCGAGTTCAACCTTCGCAACCGCTGCTTTCATGAGAGCGATCGCCTTTTCGGTTGCGACGGCCTT
>OMZX01000046.1 GCA_900315665.1 uncultured Eubacteriales bacterium | reverse complement strand
ACTTTCAGAACGAAATCAGGCTGCCTGAAGATTTTTTTCGCGCCGGAATATAGAGTTTTCAAGGTTCAACACGTCATTTTGACGTGGGAAGTTTTAGTTGATAATATTTAGCGCATTAACCCATAATTCTCTTGCTTTTTTATTATCTTAAATATGCCCCATATAAGCAAAAGCCCGGCCATGGCGCCCAGGCTGTCAATGCATACATCTGACACCTGCCCGGACCTGCCCGGCACAAATAGCTGGTGAAATTCATCCGTGCAGGCATAGATCGTCGCAATCAACCAGCTGCACAGGAAAGTTTTTCCAAGGCTTGCCGGCATCATTGCACCGCATGTAAGCATTGCTAGAATTGCATACTCCGTAGCATGCGCGGTCTTTCTCACAGGATGGTCGATCGTTGCTGCAAAGGCGATTCTGTCAGCCTCCGGCCAGGTTTTAAATCCGGGTACGATGATGTCGCCGACGAGCATCCCGACACGATAGCTATCTTCCGTCGAAAGATCAGCATTTCTCGCAGAAAAGCAGAAGATCACGACCATCCAGAGCAATGTCAGGATAAGAAATATTTTTCGTCTATTCATCCGTCATACCGCCGGATGACGCTTGTACGCATCCTTCAGAACATCCGGGTCGACGATGGTCGTAAGTCCGGCTGCCCGGATCGCGTCTCTTGCCGCCTGCTCCTTCGAAGCCGGTACTGCAATCACATAGATATCACGGTCAATTCGCTTCTTTCCTGCGTAATCACGCGGATCGATCGGGGCACCCGGGCCGGTCATCACCGTATCCTGGTCATAGTGAGACGCTGACGCCTTGATCCCGGCTTCCTTCAGCACGTCCTTGATTTTTGTCCATGTCTCTTTATCGCGCTTTTTATAAATTTCAATTTTCTTTTCAAAAAGTCCATCAAAAAATCCCATGATCTGATCCTTTCTTATGTCTATTCCGCATATACTTTAACTTCAACTATGCGCATCTTATATGGTCTGATATTCTTTATGCATCCACCTTCTGCAGCTCGCGAAGAAGCAGCGTCGCCACCGCGTCGCTCAGCTGCGCGATCTTTTGGATTCGTACGTAATCCTGACCATAAATTGCGTGCACGCTTTCGAGGTGATAGGTTGCGCCGAGAAAAATCGCTGCCGTGCGAATGCCGGAATCCCGGAGCTTCTTCACACTGTCCGCAGTGTCCTGCACCGCCGCCGGCCCCTGATATTCCCGGTTGCCGCCACCAATCAAACCGAAGAAACTCCCATCCGATTTATCATCTCGCGCCGTATTACCATCCTGCCCTGCACTATTATTGCCATGATCACTTCTGCTTTCAAAAGTATTGCCACTTCTTGTTGAAAAAGTCCCATAGCCAGAACGCGTCATCTTCGCTGACACGGGCGGCATCGGCGCAGAGTCGTTCGGGTTGCCATCCGTCAGCACCAGAAGAAGCTGCTTGTGTCCGGTCTTTTCCGCCTCCTCACGAAGGAGATAGCCTATCGCATCGATGGCGAGTCCGTCCCGGTTCCAGCCGCCGGCGTAAAAAGAGAACACACGGCTGCAGTCCTTTTCCGAAAAGCCCTTAAGAACTTCAATTGAAGTATAGCCGCGAAGCGACCGAAACGCCGCAACCTGCACCGGAATTTTCGCATCCTGCAGACTCTTTGCAATCACATACGCCTCCGATGCGATAATCTCCTGCGTGTTCACACGGGACATCGAGGCGTCAAGAAGCAGTGTCAATGCGATATTCCGTTCTGCTTCATCGCCCGGCTTTTCAAAGACATGCGTGTCACCGAGTACCTTAAGTCTCCAGGCTTCATTGGCAAGAATCTTCCCTGAAGATGCCCGGTCCGGCATGAACTGAAGAAAAGACGCAAAGATTGTGTCAATCTCACCGGATAGATGCCTGATCTCAGCATTGATGAGACGCTGACTGTTACGTGCATAGGTCACGTTTCTCTGTTGCTGTACGCGGCGCTTGAGATACAGCTCCTCCGCTGTTTTCGGGAGCTGTGCACCTGCTGCGTGCTGCACCCGTGCCTCACGATCCGCCTGCTCCTCTGTCAGCCTGCTCTCCTTTGATTGTTCGGTGGCAGCTTCCGTCATACCATTTTCTTGCGCTGCACGATTAGAGCCATTTGTCTCTTTCTTTGATCCCTGAAGTTCACTTCTGCTGCCATTCGGATATTCCTTCAATCCTTGAAGTTCATTCTGAGCGTCACGTGATGCTTCACCATCACCATGTAATGCCCCACCGGCGTTGTCGAACTTCCCGGCCTCCGAGAACCAGAGCCGTGTATAGGCATGGTTGCCTTTACAGAGATCGTTCTCCATGATGCGCATCGCATGCGGATCCACCGTACAGCTGCCGAAGCAGTTTTCGATATACTGGCGGTCCTCTTCATCCGGCAGCTTATATTTTCCGGCCGAACCAAAATGCTCCAGAGACACGGATCTCGCACGGTCGCCCTGCCCGGTACCAGCCCGCAAGAACAGTACATCATGTCTTTGCTGCTCGTGGCGGCTCACACGAGACGCAATCGCGCGCATGAAAACCTGTCGTCCAGAAGCGCGTTTTGGTTTGTCGGTATCATACTTAAAATAGGTCAGTAGAAAATCATGCATCGTCCGAAGCAGCCCGTCTGTATCGAGCGTTCCCGGGAACTGCAGTGCTTCGAAAATCTTATTTTCCTTCGGACCAAGGATCGGTCCCCGCTTCCCGAGGACCATCGCCCAGCGCGCCTGCTTCTGATTCAGCACCGGCACGGATGAATACTCGATCTGCTGCTTCGAAAGTGTAGGCATGACACGGAAAAACTCCTCCGCCCTCGCCTTTCTCAGGGCTGACAGGATCGGCCTTACCGGAAGCTCCTTTTCATACACGCAGTTCTCGATACCAAGCCATAGATATTCGTCAAATTCACCGGCACCAAACGCACCATCGTAGCATTCAAAAAACTGTTCGATTTTTGCAGCATCAAAATACTTCCGTACAAAACCGATCACCATATTGAAATAATGATCCGCCTGTCCGTTCTCATAAAATGCCATAAACGGAGGATCATAATCATAATCCCCCGCCGCGTTCCATATGATATTCAGCGCCCGCCGGGCGTTCCCGGTGTAATGCTTCTTGATCATCGCTTCTCTTTCATGCCAAATCTTCCATCCGCCACCAGACTGTCTACATCAAAAGCAGCAGATAGATATATAAAGCTCGCTACCATTATGCCGATGAACATCAGGCCTCAAATACGTCACCAGTCTTTAGATCCTGCGGAATTCGTGCTGCAATCACATCCTGGATCAGCCCGCGCTCGTACGCATCAAACGTCTGGTTTACGATACAGAGCTTCAGGGCATCACCCGATGTAAGCCCGGTCTCGATGAGCCCGATCGCATCGAGCATGCCGCGGAGATCCAGCGCACGATCAGAAATTTCGGAATTCTCCGCCTTCTTCTCAATCTCGGTAAAAAGCTTCGAGAACTGCTCCGCCATCTTTCTCTTCAGCTTCGGATAATGCGTCGTAATCAGCTTCACGAGATCATCCTCTGTGATATTTGGCATATCAATGATGGCAAATCTTGAGCAAAGCGCTTCATTGAGATCACGCGTACCAGCATAGCCATAGTTCATCGTCGCGATGAAGCGAGCCGCCGGTGCGATCTCGACCCGATCATAGCCGGAGACATCGATCATGCGCCGATAATCCAGCGCCGAATGCATGACGGCCAAGGCTTCGTTCTTCGCCATGTTGATCTCATCAAGTATGGCAAAGCCGCCATAGACCGCGGTTTCCATGATCGGGCCTGGCCGAAACACAACCTTTTGTCCATCGAAGGTATCTGTCCCGATGAGGTAGGCTGCGTCAGCGTTGATATGGAACGACACATTCCATACCGGCCGACCGAACAGTGCCGCAAGATTCTCGGACAGCACGTTTTTACCGGTTGCCTTTGGCCCTGCAAGCAGCAGATTTCTGCCTGTCAGAAGTACGGCCAATGCCTTCTCCCATACATCGTTGCCATAATAGTAGTATTTTGGCTGCGGCACACGATTCTTAAGCTCCGGCACGACCGGGTACTGTGCCTTAAAGGCCTGCACGCCGTCGAGAAGAGACTTACTCACACCCTCCTGCTTCAAAAATTCAATCAAATCCTGCATATTTACCTCCCTACTTCTGCGCGGACGGCGAACACTACCAAGCATGGCCCCTTGCAAGCCCGTTTCTCGACTACCGTCTCAATCGGTTCGTAGCATATATGCAAAGCACACACATCCGATGAATTGCTCGATTTAGCTGTAATTACAAACGAGAAACATTGGCTTCACGGTGACGACCTCGTCGTATTCCTGCTGGCTGACTTTTACATCCTTGTTGAGAGCACGTAAATCCTGTTTCACGATAGCCAGTGCGGACGAGAGGTCTTCGGCACGGCCTTCACGGATGACGCGGACCATACGTGTTAAGACTACCGGATGGGCATACTGGGCAGGAACGGGAAAACTCTCGCGATCCTGCGAGACGGTTCCATGGAAATCGTGCAGATATTCCGTCATGAGAGAGACTGCTTCATCCCAATCTCTCTGAACTGTCTTTTTATTCCGGTTTGGTGTCGGAAGAATCTGTGACGCTGCCACGCTCAGAATAAATGCACCACCGAAGAGGCAGAGATAAAGTCCCAAAGGATTATCGATGGCGAAGCGAAGATAAAGTCCGCCGACGATCATGACGATCGAACAAGCGACGATCAGCCAGGCTGCCGTCAAAAGGGATGGTTTCGTACCATCAACGGAACGCTTCTGCTTCGCAGCGTAAACAAGCACCTTATAGTTCTCGGGCTTCCGTTCGAGATATTCCGAGGATTCCTGCAGTGCAAGCAGTGAATCTCTTGCATTCTGTGAAAGCTTATCGGTGTACTTGGCTTCCTGCTCGGCCTTTGCTTTTGCAAGCTTCTGTTCGGACTCCTGGCTATGAAGCGGAATCTCCGGATGTCGCTGTCCGATTTCCTCGAGCATCTCATCCACCTGATTTTCAAACTTAAAATTACACTGCTCCTCTGTACCATCACTCTTCAGTACGACAAGATATGGCATCGACCCGAAGATACCATGTCCGGAGAAACCGCCCTTTGACATCGCAACTCTCTTAAACACTCTCCGTACATCCGACCAGACGATATAATACCGCCTTCTCAAATAAAAACTGTTAAGATACAGCGCTTTCTCTCCGACCCCACAAGGTCCGATCTTCTTACATTCCCTCTTGTCCTTCTCAAGCTCTACTCTCGTAAGCCTGCCATTCCCGACAGGCGATGGTGCAAAGATCATAAAACGATCCTCCTAAAATTTTTGCTGCCCATATTATAGCACAAAAGGAGCCGCCATCCATCGATGGCGGCCAACATGACTGAAGTTTTCAAAAATCAAAAACAGGCTTTCCCATTAAGCCTTAGCATTCTGCTTGTCAAAAGCCTTCATCTTCGATGTGAAGAGATATAGGCAGACAGCTGCGAAGATGATACCGCAAGGATAGGATACTGCATGGTTATCAAGCAGTGCAGGAATCTTACCCATGGTTTCCTTTGCCATCATGAAGTATGTGAAGGTTACTGCGCTCATGAAGGTAGCCGGAACAACGGCGATCTTGTCATTCTTGCCATTCTTATGAAGATATACAGCGCCAGCCCAGAGAACCAGCATAGCCAGTGTCTGGTTGGACCATGCGAAGTAGTTCCAGATGACATTGTAATCAAGAACACCAAAGGTCTGACCGAAACCAAGGATAGCACCTATGCCAAGTACCGGAAGGGTAAGAAGGAAACGATTCTTTGTGGAACCCATGTCGATCTTGAACCAGTCGGCGATGGTATATCTTGCAGAACGGAAAGCTGTATCACCAGAAGTGATCGGGCAGGCAATAACACCGAGCATCGCGAGTACGACACCAACACCGCCCATGGTCTGTGTGCACATGCTGTAAACGGTTGTGGAGTTTCCGCCGCCAGCCTCAAGGAGTGCAGCCTTGTCATACCAGGTATTGGCAGCTGCAGCCCAAATAAGAGCAATGATACCCTCGGCAACCATGGCACCGTAGAATACGAAGTGGCCCTGACGTTCACTCTTTAAGCATCTTGCCATAAGAGGTGACTGTGTGCTATGGAATCCGGAGCAGGCACCGCAGGCTACGGTAATGAACATATAGGACCAGATGGCCTTTCCCTTCGGATGCATGTTATAGAAGTGTGTGAAAAGCTCCGGCATGTTGCCGCCCTGCTTAAACAGGGTACCACAGCCGACACCGATTGCCATGATGATAAGGCAGATACCAAAGACCGGATAGATACGGCCGATGATCTTATCAATGGGAATAAAGGTTGCGATGAAATAATAGATGAGGATCAGTGCAAGCCAGAAGGTTGCATTCACAAGGATACCACCCTGTACACCGCTGTTTGCAAAAAGTGTCTTAAGTAAGCCTGCAGGACCTACTGCAAATACAGTACCGGTCATGATCAGAAGGATTACCGCGAAGACACGCATGATGTTCTTCATGGTCTGGCCAAGATAATCACCGGTAACCTCGGAAATGGAAGCACCATTCTCACGCTCGGAGAGCATACCGGAAAGATAATCGTGTACGGCACCAGCAAAAATCGTACCAAAGGTGATCCAAAGATAAACCACAGGACCCCACTCTGCACCAGTGATGGCACCGAAGATCGGGCCAAGGCCGGCGATGTTTAGAAGCTGTACCAGAAACAGCTTCCCCTGCGGCATCACGACGTAGTCAACACCATCGTTGATGGCTACGGCCGGTGTCTCTCTGTCGTCCGGTGCAAATACGTTGTCGACAAATTTACCATAAGTAAAGTAGCCGACGATCAGAATGATTAGACAAATCAAAAAACTGATCATACTAAAAACCTCCTCCAAAAACTAGTATTCGGTGAAAACTTCAGTCTGTTCTCATCATCCCCTATTGTAGTTTCATTATGGGTGGTATTCAACAAAAACTATAAAAACTGTCAACATTCTGATTTTTTAATACAAATTTTGTGAAAATTTACTCTTGATTTAACAAAAATTTTATTCTTTTTGTAGTTAATCACTTCCGAAACATTTTATGTTTCAAAAAACATTTGTATTTTGTAGGCGGATTCGTACGTTTTCATTTTAATCCGTAATAAAAAGCGATATAATATCAATATATTTTTTCCCTTTATTCTAAAGGAAAGGAGACCTGCTATGCAGAAAAACAGGATAAAAAGATGGATATTTCTTTTTTCTTTGTTAATTGTCTGTTTTCTACTCGTCTCCTGTCAGACTGGAGCTTCCACAGGCGGCTCGTCTAAAAAGATCGATACTGCTGCGAAGGATAAAACTGTACTCTCTTTCTGGACGATCGATCTCAAGGCAAATTTCAAAGACTATTTTGAGAACTTGATCAGCAAATACGAAACAGCGCATCCGGATATCACGATAGACTGGACCGATGTCACCTATGATGATATCGTGCCGAAGCTGCAGGAAGCCATCAGGAAGAATCAGGCGCCTGATGTCGTAAATCTAAACACCCAGATGGCCCTATCGATGGCCGGACAGAATCAGCTTCTCGATGTAAACACTGTCCTGTCCGAACAGCAGAAGGCAATTTATACCGACAGTTTGTGGGATTCTGCAAGAATGGGTGATCAAGTGTATGCATTGCCCTGGTATGCGTCTCCGGATATCATGTTTGTAAACGGAACGCTTCTCCAGCAGGCAGGGCTCACGACAACGCCTGTCACAATGGATGAAGCGCTCGCAATGGCGCCGCGATTTCATAAGGCGACCGGTGCATATCTGTTCACGCCTGACGAACTCTTTTATCTTTTACTGGAGAATAATATCCCGATCCTAAATGAAGACCGGACAAAGGCCGCCTTTAACACAGAGGAAACCGCAGAGCTTCTCAAGCGTTATAAGGTCGCTTCGGATGCCGGTGTGATTCCGAAGAGCATCTGGGGCAGCTGGGATGATACACTTGCGCTCTATGAAAGCAGCAAGCTTGCGACGATTTCTTCCTCCGGATCCTCTCTTAATATCCTGAAGGAGGACGCACCATACATGTATCGGAAGACAGGTATTGCCCATCCTTTGGTGGGTTCATCAGGTTTCTCACGGAATTCTCTCATGAATCTTGTGATCCCTTCCGCTTCAAAAAATCAAGCGGCTGCTGTCGACTTTGCAGCCTTTGTGACCAATGATGACAACCAGCTCGCCTTCTGCAAGCTGGTACCCATCTTCCCCTCCACGGAAAAAGCAGGGGCTGATCCTTATTTCACCTCGGATATGGCGACACTCGAGGGGCGGTCTGCTGCGATGTCTGCAAAGGCTTCAGAAACCTCCAGGGATTTTTCGCTCGGTGTTGCACATCAGGATGAAATTCAGTATGCTGTGAATGAAATCTACGAGTCTTTTATCGTACTGGATGATGATTTGAAACCATCACTTGACAGAGCGGAACAAAAGGTGAATGAAATTCTGGCAGGAAATGTCGATGGTTCATAAAGAGGAGTATCGATGAAGTTCAATCCATTACAGACTATCCGCGAAGCGAAAGCGCAGGACAAGGATCCGGAATTTCTTGCCATGATGTGTCAGAACGATGTTCGCGCATCGCTGGCCTGCGGGTTATTTGCCATCGTCATTGGCATTGCCGGTGTTTTTGGTTCGGACGCACATAAGGCAACGATGCAGGTGATACCGGTACTCCCTGCAAATGCGATATATCTTTTTCTTATTACCTATAATGTTCCCGCTGTCTTTCTTTCTCTGTATTCTCTGAAAAATGATATCTGGTTAAACACAAAGCTGATCATGCGGCTGACCTTTATCCACATCCTCATCAATATGTTCTTCGGCTGCGCAACGATCTTCAGTACGCAGACCGGAAGCAGCTTCTACTTTGAAACCGTGCTGATCATCGCACCTCTTGCGATGCTGCCAGTCTACCGGATCAGCAGTCTTCTGATCGTCTTCATAGGCGGCTGTATTCTTCTGATGACTATGGTGAAAAGCGCCGGCATCTATATCGGCTGGCAGGACCAGTATGATATCTTCCTGTTTTTCATCTTCTGTATCTTCATCGCACTTTCGAGGCGGCAATGGTTCCTGAAACAATTTCAACAGGAAATGAAACTTCGGGAAATGAACCGGCTGCTCCACACGAAGAGCCGCACGGATGCACTTACGAAGCTTCCCAACCGAACCGCTCTCTATGAGGATTTTTCCTCTTTCCACGGGAAATATATCTGCGCTGCCATGATGGATATCGATGATTTCAAGAACATCAATGACTCGAAGGGTCACGATGCCGGCGATGAGATGCTCCAGTATCTCGGTCATACACTCGAAAGTATCTTCCCGGTCGGCTGCTACCGTTATGGTGGTGATGAATTCCTGATTCTGTTTACGCAGGGCTCTGAAGCGCAGTTTGCGTCAAAGCTTACAGAATTACAGGAGAAATTCCATAAGAGTGGCGAATCCATTACGATCGGCTACGCCTATGGAAATATATCCGGCGAACGAGAACTCCGAAGCATCATTACGAGTGCCGATAACAATCTGTACATTCAGAAAAAAACGAAAAAGGGCGGACTACGCGGAAGCGCGTTTTAAATTTCTATTTCGCGCCAGTAGAGCGGCTTCGACTTTTGGTCACAGCTGAAATAATCGGCGTCCTGACAGGTGTTTGCCGCAGGACGCCCTGTCTTTTCGCGGACAAGTATAAGCACATGGTCGAAGCCGGCTTTGCGAAGCGCTGCGATACCTTCCCCGAAGCCGCCGAAGATATGATCGCGGTCATGCGCATCGGAGGATACGATGATTTCGCCGCCGAGCGTATGAAGATATTTTAAGAGCTCTATCCTCGGATAGGGCTCCTTTTTTCTGCCACGATTGAGAGCCCCGAGGTTTAGCTCAAACGGAATTTGTGCCGCTGCGAGCTTTTCCATCGCTTCCTCTGCGGGCTTAAGATACCTCGCATCCGTTTCGTCAAGAAAGTGACCGCTCTCTTCCGCCGGAAGGTCATTAAAGCGTGTGATCAGGTCGAAATGTCCGATAAAGGTCGGCTGCAGCCGCTCGACTACCATACTCTCAAACCGGTAATAGTCCGCCGCCATCCGATAGTAATCCCCATCATAGTAATGCTTACAGCCCTCATGCAGGATCTCAGCGGTGTTATCCACACAGATGAGTCCAAGTTCCTTGATACGTTCTTCTTCGTTCTTCGCTGCACCATTGCCGATTGGCATCGTATTCTCCCAAACAGGGCTTCCCTGCACCGGAATAAAATGCGTTGAGCCGATAATGTATTCAGCGCTATCCGCACAAGACCTTTTGTAAGCATTGTCGAGCTCTATCCCACGAAAAATGTGCATCCGTCCTGCATACGCCGCACGCAGTCTGTCGACCTCCCGAAAATAGCCGGGAATATCCTGCATGAGAACACCCGGATCGATATGCCCGGAAAAACCGAGATGTGTCGCACCCGCGTGAAAGGCCGCTTCCGCCATTTCCGCGATTGTATTCTTCCCGTCGCAAAACGTAGAGTGGGTGTGATAATTTCCCCTAATTTCCATGCAATGCCTCCATCAGGCGTTCAAAATGGAGGAAGCCGTCCTGTGTGTGAATCTCTTTGATTTCAGACATGGTAGCTAGACGAAAAGACAAAACTTCGTCCTCCTGTACCTGAACATCCTCTTTTTCAAAAGGAAATGTAAAGCGATAAATATCGCAGAAGTAGTTATCGCCGGTTTCGGCATCATCATTTCGATAGGTATAAATCGGTTTCAGAGAATCGAAACATGATACATCGAGGCCGGTCTCCTCTCTCACTTCACGCGTAACAGCCCGAAAGGAGGTTTCTCCGGCCTTCACACCGCCGCCCGGGATCTCCCAGCTGCCCGGTGCCCATTTCTTATCCATGGTCCGCTGGGTAATTAAGAACGTATGATCCGGACGCTCAAGGATTGCCAGAACATAAAGCATATATTCATCCGGCTGAAGCTTTTCCCGCTTCCGATCCTTTGTGTGGCCGGTAAGTTTTTTCTCACGGTCATAGATATCTATTCGTTCTCCCATACTTTAATCACTCACTTATTCACGCTTAATGGTTCCCTTATTCGAGCTCTTTAAAATCTGATGGTATATATTTTATGCTAATAATCAATGGTTTGATTTATTCTCCGGCCACTGCTTTAGCAGACTATCATCAAAGCAGCTATCCGTGCCTCTGTGGCAGGCAGGGCCATCCTTCATAACCTGCACGAGAATTGCATCCCGGTCGCAGTCCGCCTCCATCGACACGATATGTTGATAATTCCCGGAGGTTTCACCCTTCAGCCAGAGCTTTTGCCGTGATCTTGAGAAGAAGCATGTCAGCCCCTTTTCGAGCGTAATCTTCATGGATTCCCGGTTCATATAGGCAAGCGTCAGTACGCGCTTCGTCTCATAATCCTGGACGATACAGGGCACAAGCCCCTTCTCATCAAACTTTACCTTTTCGATATCAAATTTCTCTGTCATTTTTCCCTCATCAAATGCGAACTGCTATTCCTTCTTCCCTCAATCTCTTCTTGAGATCATCAATTTTCACTTCTCCGAAATGGAAAATCGAAGCGGCGAGGCCGGCGGAGATGCCGGGGACTTCGTGGAAAAGGGTGATAAAGTCTTCGATGGAGCCGGCACCGCCTGAGGCGATGACCGGAACCTTCACAATCGCGTTGACAGCCTTCAGCATCTCGAGATCGAAGCCCTGCTTCACGCCGTCGGTATCGATGGAGTTCAGCACGACTTCACCGGCGCCATGTGCGACGCCATCACGGATCCATTCGAGTGCATCCATGCCGGTATCGATGCGTCCGCCATTCTGAAAAACATGATAGCGGTCTCCGACACGCTTTGCATCGACAGACAGGACGACGCACTGGTTTCCATACTTTTCCGCTGCTTCCGAAATCAGTGATGGATTCCGGATCGCACCGGAGTTGACGGAAACCTTGTCGGCACCACATTTCAGCACCCGGTCAAAATCATCGACGGTGCTGATACCACCACCTACCGTCAAAGGAATGAAAATATGCGACGCTACCTCGCGAAGGATATCCGTAAAGAGCTTCCTGCCCTCAAAGGAGGCGGTAATATCATAAAACACCAGTTCATCAGCGCCGGCGTCTGAATAGTATTTTCCAAGCTCGACAGGGCTTGATACATCACGCAAGCCCTCGAAATTGACACCCTTTACGACGCGGCCGTCGCGGACATCAAGACATGGGATAATTCGCTTTGTAATCATACTTTTCTCTCCTTTTTGGCTACGCAGACGGTGGAACCGGCAGGGGATGGCCCTTTGCAGGCCCGCTCTCGCTAAAGTGCTCGGAGCAGCGGATGCTAAGCTCCCAAAGCGATAAAGCGTGCTTTGGATCGCTAAGCACCGGCCCTGCGCATTACCTTGCAAAGGGCCATCCCCTGCCGGTTCCACCTGATTTTCTACAACACAAATGACAAGGCTTTTTTTAGATCAACTGCGCCGGTGTACATGGCTTTGCCTAGGATAGCACCGTAGAGGTTCATGGCTTTCAGAGCTTTTAGATCATAAAGACTGCTGATGCCGCCGGAGGCGGTGATGTTCAGACCCTCTATTTTGCTTAACGTTTCATAGAGCGGCAGGTTTGTACCCTGCATAGCGCCATCCTTCGAGATATCGGTGACAATAGCGGTTTTTACGCCGAGGTCGCGGATTTCCTTTAGAAAATCAATCATGTCGACATCGAGGATTTCCTTCCAGCCCTTGACAGCAACTTTCCCGTTTAGTGCATCGACACCGACGGCAACACGTTCACCGTATTTTCTGACTGCCTCCGTAAGAAACGTCCGATCCGTCACAGCCTTTGTGCCGAGTATCACGCGGGCAGCGCCAGCAGACAGATACTGATCAATCGTTTCAAAATCCCGGATACCACCGCCGATTTCTACCTGAAGACCAGTCTCCTGACAGATGTCAGAGACCAGCTTTGCATGCGGCGTATTGCCATCCCGTGCGCCCTCGAGATCCACAAGATGCAGCCACTTCCCGCCCATCTCTTCAATCTCTTTCGCTTTCCCGACCGGATCCTCGGAATAAACCGTCACCTTATTGTAGTCCCCCTTCAGCAGACGGACCACCTTGTTCTGATATAGATCAATCGCAGGAAATAAAATCATATTTATAACCCGTCTTTCTGCGAAAGACACCGATGCGGTTATGAAACCGTGGTTCTTCCGCAACTTTTGTTTTCTTAGCTTCTTTCCTTCTGTTA
>OMZX01000068.1 GCA_900315665.1 uncultured Eubacteriales bacterium | reverse complement strand
ACGCTTGACTTCCAGCATCACCACTGAAAGCCCAAGACTCGCTTCCGGCTGGCTGGTTAGACCTTTACCGGACGGGATTTCCACCCGCATTCTATATATATCAAGCGCCCTTAGCTGGGCGCACCTCCTGACCCCGATGTCACACTATTGCGTGTGGGTGGTGTGAGCATTTATAATATGCCAAGAAGGCACAGGTAGTAACTTCTGCATCGATTGGAGAGTTTTGTCATGAAGAGAATCGTCCTGCTGACGGATGGCTGGCGGCGGTTTGTGTCATCAGCCTGGATCAGTGGCATTATGCAGTTTATCAATGAGCATGGAAACGAATATTCACTAACCGAGTTTCACTGCTGGGGGAACTGGAGTCTGGATGAAGGATTCAATGATGGTGAATACGCGATTTTTTCTCTGCCTGATTTCCGGCATTATGATGGTATCCTCGTGGATTTTACCAACATGAAGAATCCACGCGTTCTGGAGCGACTTTGCTCTGCTATCATCGAAAGTGGTCTCCCTGCAATTTCTCTCTGCGATTATAGAGAGGGTATCCATTGCATCCGTACCGATAACGTAGAGGCGATCCGTACCCTGTTTGCACATCTTTATGATGTTCATCATTGCAGATCCTTTCATTTTGCCGGAAGCAGTATCCAGGATTCCGAATCGATGGACCGAGAGGCCGCTTTCGTCGCATGCTGTCGTGAGAAGGATATCCCCGTCACGGAGGATATGATCACAGAGCAGGATTACACGGCAGAGACCGGCATGATCGCGGCAAAACGATTCTTCCGGGCGGATAGCGATGGTATCCCGGACGATATGATCATGACGAAATCCGGGCATCTTGCCGAGAAGCCGATCCGGCCGATCCCGCATGCCTTTATCTGTGCCAATGACAACATCGCGGTCGGACTGGCAATCGAAATGAAGCGTCATGGCTACCGTTGCCCGGAGGATTTCCTCATCACTGGCTTCGATAATCTTGATAAGGCGATGTATTTTAAGCCACAGATCACGACGGTCTCGCTGAACCGTGAACACATCGCGTACGAGGCTGCTGTGTATCTCAGCCGCATGATGAATGGTGAAAGCATTCCGAAAAACATCTATCTTCATGCCGATCCGATCTTTACCGAAAGCTGTGGATGTCCGAACTCTGGTCTCGTCGACTATCGCTCCTTCCTGTCCTGGCAGGTGGAGGATTCGATCAGCTCCTTCGATCAGACCGAGGATCTGTCCCGCTTCTCTCTGCAGCTGAATCCGTCTCTTTCGATCCGGGAGCTCATGTTCCGTGTGATGAAAAAGTATGCGCAATACGATCAGGACGGCGTCTATATCGCATTGGATGACCGGATCGAAAGCGGCAAGCTGGCATCAGGATATTACGATTCGGGAAGACTTCGGCTCATTTGTGGCTGTGAACGTCATGATAACGTGGAGACTATATCAAAGCTAAGACATGAATGTAAAACTGCCGGCAGCTGTGATACCTGCGGTGACAATGCTCTGGATGCGATGCATGGCACCACGGACATCGGAAATGGTATGCATACCATCAGCGTCTCCTCTAAGGATACGATGGTCAGGGATCTCTATGAGACAGATGGCGGTAGCTGTAGCTTCGTGATTCCACTCCATATCAAGGATCGGATTGCCGGTGTGATCGCGATTCAGAACCCGCGTTTCCTCGTGCAGCAATGGCGGATCTTCGAGCTGCAGGATATCGTCCTTAGGGCGCTCGCTGAATGGGACTCTAACCGTGAGCTGCAGGATTCGCTGAAGGCGCTTCGTACGATTTATGATACTGATTCTCTGACCGGCATGTATACAAAGGCTGCGGTCAAGGCACGACTTCTGCCCTGGTTTCTCCGGGCGCTGCAGACGAAGCAGCCGGTCGGTGTTCTTTTCATGGACATCGATCATTTTAAAGAAATCAATGACAACTACGGGCATGATCATGGCGATCAGGTGCTGAAACAGGCTTCAGAAGTGATCCGGTCTCATATGCCGGAGGATTCCTTCTCCTTCCGATATGGCGGCGATGAATTCGTCTCGGTGTTTCTTGCAGATACCCAAGGTTCGGTGGATTTCGGAAAGAACATGTATGATGCATTCCTCGCAGAAGGCTTATCCGTCAGTGTCGGTGTAAGCGAAACCAAAGAAGAGGATTTCGGCGTTGAGCTTCGTGATCGGAGTATAGCGGACAATTTGGATCATTCTGACATTTCAGATCGCCCGGATACTTTAGATCATTCTGACATTTCAGATCACTCGGACGAAGCGAATCAGGAAGCCGCTTTACAAGCCGCGATGACGATCTTCGATCGCTTGCTCCGTGAAGCTGACAGCAACATGTATGTAACGAAGCGCAGGCACCATGCCGGACACATTTAAATCAATATCAAAGTAAATTGAAGCTAACATGACCCGCACAGCAACATTTTATGTGTTGCTGTGCGGGTCATGCTAGCTTCGATTTACTTTTTTAATTGTCTTCGTACTCGTGCAGCTCCGGATGGAGGGAGTTTACCTTCATGAGGAAGTCCATGATATCGGTGGAATCATGATACCACATCGATTCATAGCTCACATAGAACGTACAGGATATATCCTTCACCTCACGGACATTTTCCACGATCTTCTTGATCTTACGAGCATATTCTTCAATTTCCTTCGGTGTGCCCTTTTTAATGGCAAGCATATCACCACCACCATACCAGGAGATGATCGCATCCTGCCCGTTACCAGCATTGATGCGATGCCCCATCTCTTCAAGGCAGATATTCAACCCCTCAAGGCCGAACTCCCGCTTCAGGAGCTTGCAGCCATGAATATGAAAGCGAATCAGTGCAAAATCCTCACCGGTTCTATCGCGGTTATCGACATAATCCCGGACGCAGGAGAAGAACGTATTCACATTAATGAGCCCGGTTATCGGATCAAGGATCTTGGCAGCATCCAGAAGGGAGTCATTGTAATGCAGGCGTTCAGCATCGATGAAGTAGCCCGCGAGGCCGACAATCTCGCCCATATGATAAATCGGAAGCTTGGTGGCCAGGATGTTATGAAGCTTTCCATTGGCGATGCAGCGTCCATGGCTATTTACTATCTTTACGCCATCATGAATGACCTGATACTCATCATTGCGGAAGGGGTCATTGTCGACATGCCAGCCCATATCCTCATCCGTCTTCCCGAGTACCTCGGACATATCCTTCAGATTATAGAATCGAAGGAACGAACGTGATACACCGAGGAACCGACGGTCCTTATCTTTCCAGAAGAAATTGAAATCACCGTACTGCATGAAGGTTTCCCAGAGATCATAAAAGCTGATTTCTTTTTTCTCTGGTACATCTGCCTTCTCAGAAAAACCACTCTGCAGAAATATCTCATATTCATCCTTAATGATAATCTCAGAAACCTCACGGAAAAAGACAATATATCCATTTCCGCCTGTCGGGATGTGAATCACCTTAACCCAGCTGTAATGATCCTTGCCGGAACGCATCCGATAATACGTTTCGTAGCAGCCGCCGGGTGCCTTCGTGGTATTGAGACATACCATAGATGGTTCAGAGTTATGATAGAAGCGTTCGCAGTCCTCTCCATAGATTTCATGCTCTCCGAGCCACTGCCGGAAAGCCTTCACACCCTGTACCGCAACATGCACTGCTTCAGCGCCATCATATAAAGTCGTCCCGTAAAGAATCAGCGCCTCGTCTGTTTCATGATTAATATAATAAATAAAATCGAAAAGCCGGTAGGTGGTACGAAGCAGCCTGTCCAAAGTCGTGAAATCCTTCGTTTCCTCCGACGTGGAAAGATTCAGTAGATCAATCGTATAATACCGTATCTTACGGCTTCCGAAAATCAGCTTCGCCCAAAACGGATAAAGTACGTGTTCATCTGCACGAAGATCGTATGCTCCTGCCCATCCTCGTCAAGAATCCCACGAAGACACTTACAAACTGTACGGATAACATGACAATCCACGAGATGAATCTTCCTGTTTTTTTCGAGTGCAGGAATAAATGTCGCGGGTGAAAGCAAGCCCTCGTCTGGATCCCGCCAGCGAGCTAAAGCTTCAAACTCACAAAGTACACCGGATAGGGATCTGACGACCGGCTGATACCATACTTCGATATAATTTTTTTCGATTGCTTCATCGAGATGCGAAAGAGCATCAGCTTCGTTCATCATATGTCCCCCTTCCTCCGGAATTTTAAATTAAAAAAATATACCATTTTTTTTGGCAAAATTTTTCCGAAACTTAAGCGAAACTCTACGTTTTAGTATACACACAAACCGTGAAATTTACAAAAGCATTCTTCGCCTGTTATAATGTTTATTACGCCGGCTCTCCGGCAGAAAGGAAAAAATTTATGGCTAAAAATCCGATTGTTACGATCACGATGGACGATGACAAGGATATTCGTATCGAGCTGTATCCCGACGTCGCACCCATCACAGTTGAAAATTTCGTGAAGCTTGTCAAGCAGGGCTTTTATGATGGTCTCACCTTTCACCGGATCATCTCCGGCTTCATGATCCAGGGCGGTGATCCCGATGGAAACGGTACAGGAGGTCCTGGCTATAGCATCAAGGGTGAGTTTTCTTCAAACGGTGTGAAAAATGATCTTTCACACACCCGGGGTGTGATCTCGATGGCTCGTTCGATGGATCCGGATTCTGCAGGCTCCCAGTTCTTCATCATGCACCAGGATGGTAATTATCTTGACGGTGACTATGCAGCCTTTGGTAAGGTTGTCGAAGGCATGGAGGAGGTCGACCGCATTGCCTCTGTGCGTACAGACTGGAATGACGCTCCACTCGAGCCTGTCATCATGAAAAAAGTAACTGTTATAGAATAACCTGAGTGACTGCAAGCCACGGGGAATGTGACAACGGGGACGGTTCTCCCTGTCAGCTTTTTCATCAAGGCATTTGCCTTCCGAAAAAGCTGACAGGGAGAACCGTCCCCGTTGTCACATTCCCCGTGGCTCACCCGTAGTTCCCTGAACTAGGCTTGTTCCATATATTCTCTGGTCGTCATGAATTCGACATGCAAAGGACTTAAGCCTTCTATTGCTTTCATGACGGCCTTTTCCTTTTCTGTATTCTGGCCAGCGCAGGCGTCGGTCAGATAAATAAAGCGGTAACCGAGATCGGTACCCTCGAAAAAGGTCGAAAGGACGCAGCATTCGGCGACAACACCGCTAAGGACAATGCGTCCATCATGCACCATTGCCCGGTCAGCTGCCGTACGGACAAATTCATTGGAAAAGGAGCTATACCGGCATTTATCGTAATATGGGAAGCTTTCGACATATTTCGCAATGGAAGGAATGAACTCATTCATGACCGGATCTTCATTAATCGCCCGGTTCACCTCATTATATGTGGTCCAAACGCCCTCTGTATCTTCATCAGCTTGTGCGATAAAGCGTGTCAGCATCACTTCAGGTGCTGATTTTTCCTCCTTCTCCCTCATGGAAAGCACATGATCAAGGAGAGAACTTATTCTTTCCTCTGCAGTTGAAATGTTCTGACATGCCCATGCATTTCCCGGAAGATATACCTTCTGCATGTCGATCACAAGAATTAAATCATTTTTGTTCATATTCCTTTTTCCTCATTCTGATACCCATAATTCAGGATGCAGCGCATGCCTTCTCGAGTCTGTTTATAAGCTTCGGAAGCTCTGTTTCAAACAGAACGCCGTAGCCTCTTTTCACAGGATGCTGCATGGTTTCCTTCATCGTATCCACAGCAAATTCTGCTGCAATCTCAATTGCCTTCTCAAGCGGCAGATCCCGCATAAGCGCTCCAAACAGTGTAGAAGCAAAGATATCACCGGTACCATGAAAGCTCTCTGGCAGAAGCTCATGACGAACGCCAAAAAATCTGTCTCCCTTGATGTCATATCCTGCAATACCTGTACCCATCGTTTGATGCTTCTTGTCCATCCCTTTATGCTGCTCTTCCCTAAAAAGGGAATCTTCATGACAAATGATATTCTTGGTTTCATCCGAATCCGACAGCCTTACTCCCGTAATGAGCACAGCCTGCTTCGTACCAAGAGAGCCAAGCTTCCGTAAAAGCATATGTATAAATGCATCATCATACGTCTCACGGTAGGGTGTCCCTGTGAGAAGACAAGCCTCCGTGAGATTCGGCACGATAATATCCGCATCACTTGAGAGTTTAGACATCGCGATTACAAAATCCTTATTGAATCCGCTATAAAGCCTTCCGTGGTCCGCCATTGCCGGATCAACGAAACGGAGAACAGGATGATCTTCTTTATCCTTTGAAAACTCATGAAGGAATTCACGCGTGATCTGAACCTGCCGAATAGAAGCAAGATATCCACTATAGATCCCGTCAAACTGAAGCTGCAGAGATTCCCAATGTGCAACAATCGGTTCAAGAAGATCCGATAGATCACGAATCACCGGATGCGGGAACATCGTATGGGTAGAAAGAACCGCTGTCGGTAGGAGCACGGTCTCGAGCCCCATACAGGATAAAATCGGCAAGGCCACTGTGATAGAGCATTTGCCAAAGCAGGAGATATCCTGGATCGTCACGACGCGCTTCATGCTTCCTCCTCCGGATTCCTTCTGTTCTCTTCTTCCTCCATAGTGCTGACAAGGTTCGCTCGTTCGCTAAGTGACATTTTATGCCCTGAATTTTTTGCTGTGCTGTGATGATCTGCATAAGCTGCCGATGCATCGTTTTTACCTTCAGCCTGCTCCTCCTTCACATCCAACAGCCGTTGATGAAGCCCTGTCGAAATGTAAAACAGTCCAAAGAATACCGTGAATTGCGACAGCATAAAAAGTGAAAGGATGAGAAATACAGCCTGCAGTGCCTTCGTCGCATGAAAATAAACCTTTGAAAATAAAAGGAAGCCGATTGCCCCGAAGATCAGAAGATATACGAAGCCTAGAATACCTGCTGTCTGCGCAATATTCTGCCAGAGCTCATCTTCAAACGGCTTTCCATATGTATAGCCGTATACCATAAACTAAAACTTTCCCAATCAGTTAGACTATACCGCTGATTTCTTCGGTCTTCCACGTTTCTTTTTGGGTGGTTCTTCCGGTTTCGGTAGAAGCCCAAGATTC
>OMZX01000011.1 GCA_900315665.1 uncultured Eubacteriales bacterium | reverse complement strand
CAGCACATCTCGGTCGCGGATTATTTCCAGGACTGCGCCGACGACATCGGGCAGGAGATGGAGACCGAGGGCATCGCCTTTTCTTATTCCAATGCCGTCGACCGGTCTGTCGAGATGATCGCGGATCCGGAACAGCTCCGGAAGGTGATCAACAACATCATTTCAAATTCCGTCAAGTATATGGACAAGGATGAGAAATGGATTCATCTTGATGTGACGGATGCGGGTGACTTCGTGCAGGTCGACATGGCAGATAATGGCAAGGGCATCAGCAAAACCGATCTTCCGTATATTTTCCAGCGCTTCTTCCGGGCGGATAGTGCACGAAGCTCGACGAAGGGCGGCTCCGGCATCGGGCTCTCCATCGTGAAGAAGATCATCGAGGATGGCGGCGGAAGAATCTGGGCAAGCTCCACCGAAGGCGAAGGCACGACGATTCATTTCGTCATCCGGAAGTATCTTATTGCAGCACAGGAGGATAAAAAATAAATGGCAGACGAAGAAAAGAAACAAATACTGATCATTGAGGATGATTCCTCCATCGCGGAGCTGGAGCGGGACTATCTGGAAATTTCCGATTTCAGTGTCACAATCATCGAGGATGGTGAGAAGGGACTGCGTGAAGCATTAGGTAAGGATTATGACTTGGTAATCCTTGATCTTATGTTGCCGGGTGTCGATGGCTTCGAGATCTGTCGCCGGATCCGTGAGAAAAAGGACATCCCGGTTATCATCGTATCCGCAAGGAAGGACGACATTGATAAAATCCATGGGCTGGGCCTCGGTGCTGATGACTACATCACGAAGCCCTTCTCCGCATCCGAGATGGTTGCCCGCGTCAAGGCACACCTCAGCCGTTATGAGCACCTCCGCGGTCAGGGACAAACGGAGGAAGAACCGTCTACCCGTCCGATCGAAATCCGCGGCCTCCGCATCGAACCTGAGTCCCGCCGCGTTTTTGTAAACGGTGAGGAGGTCCAGTTTACCACAAAGGAATACGACCTCCTCTACTTCCTCGCATCCCACCCGAACCACGTCTACACAAAGGCCGAACTCTTCCGCGAAATCTGGAAAATGGACTCTGTCGGCGACATCGCCACCGTCACCGTCCACATCAAAAAGATCCGCGAAAAAATCGAAATGGACACCGCGAAGCCCCAGTACATCGAAACCATCTGGGGCGTCGGTTACCGATTCAAAGTGTAGTGCAATCGAAATCAATCCGCACTGGTGAGAGTGTCCCGTCCGATAGCATTAGAATGCCATTGGGTGGGACACTCTCACCAGTGCGGATTTTTGATGGCCAAAAAATTTTACGTTGTAAACGTTTACATCACTCCCGCGCACTTTACTAAAAAATTTTCCTCAATTATAATGAAGAACGGTGAATTTGCAGTGCGCAACATTTATCACACATGTTTAGGAGGATAAACAATGGCTAAGAAATGGGTTTACATGTTCAAAGAGGGCAACGCAAACATGCGTGAACTCCTTGGCGGCAAGGGCGCTAACCTTGCAGAGATGACGAATATCGGTCTTCCGGTACCGCAGGGCTTTACGATTACGACAGAGGCCTGCACACAGTACTATGAGGACGGCCGTGAGATCAATGATGAGATCATGGGCCAGATCCGCGAGTACATCGTGAAGCTGGAGGAGCTCACCGGCAAGAAGTTCGGTGATAAGGAGAATCCTCTTCTTGTATCAGTTCGTTCCGGTGCACGTGCATCGATGCCAGGTATGATGGATACGATCCTGAACCTTGGTCTTAATGAGGATGTAGTAGGCGTTCTTTCCGAGAAGTCTAAGAACCCTCGTTGGGCATGGGATTCCTACAGACGTTTCATCCAGATGTATTCGGATGTCGTTATGGAGGTTTCCAAGAGCGAGTTCGAGAAGCTCATTGATAAGAAGAAGGCTGAGAGAGGCGTTAAGCAGGATGTAGAGCTGAACGCAGATGACCTTCATGATCTTGCAGAGCAGTTCAAGGCGAAGTATAAGGAAGCGCTCGGACAGGACTTCCCGACAGACCCGAAGGATCAGCTCTATGGTGCAATCAAGGCTGTATTCCGTTCCTGGGATAACCCTCGTGCCAATGTTTATCGTCGTGATAATGATATCCCTTATTCATGGGGTACTGCAGTAAACGTTCAGTCCATGGCTTTCGGTAACATGGGTGATGATTGTGGTACCGGTGTTGCCTTCACGAGAGATCCGGCAACCGGTGAAAAGGGCCTCTTCGGTGAGTTCCTGACAAACGCACAGGGCGAGGACGTCGTAGCCGGCGTTCGTACACCGATGAAGATTACAGAAATGTCCGAGAAGTTCCCGGAGGCCTTCGAGCAGTTCAAGAATGTCTGCAAGATCCTCGAGGATCACTACAGAGATATGCAGGATATGGAGTTCACCGTTGAGCACGGCAAGCTCTATATGCTCCAGACCAGAAATGGTAAGAGAACCGCACGTGCAGCTCTTAAGATCGCTTGTGACCTCGTCGATGAGGGTATGAGAACCGAGAAGGAAGCTGTCGCGATGATCGATCCGAGAAACCTCGATACACTCCTTCATCCGCAGTTCGATCCGGCTGTTGTAAAGAAGAGCACACCGCTTGGCAAGGGCCTCGGTGCATCTCCGGGTGCTGCTTGTGGTAAGGTTGTCTTCACCGCTGAGGATGCTGAAGAGTGGCACAATCGTGGTGAGAAGGTTGTCCTTGTTAGACTTGAGACAAGTCCTGAGGATATTACCGGTATGAAGTCTTCCGAGGGTATCCTGACTGTTCGTGGCGGTATGACGAGCCATGCAGCCGTAGTTGCCCGTGGTATGGGTGAGTGCTGTGTATCAGGCTGCGGCGATATCATCATGGATGAGGAGAACAAGAAGTTCACACTTCACGGCGAAGTATTCCATGAGGGTGATTTCATTTCCATCGATGGTACAACCGGTAACATCTATAAGGGTGTAATGCCTACAGTTGACGCTTCGATCACTGGTGAGTTCGAGCGCATCATGAACTGGGCTGATAAGTATAGAAAGCTCGGCGTAAGAACAAACGCTGATACACCGAAGGATGCGAAGAAGGCAAGAGAGCTCGGTGCCGAGGGTATCGGTCTCTGCCGTACAGAGCATATGTTCTTTGATCCGGAAAGAATCGAAGCCTTCCGTGAGATGATCTGCTCCGATACGAAGGAAGAGCGTGAGGAAGCTCTCGCAAAGATCGAGCCGTATCAGCAGAACGACTTCAAGCAGCTCTTTGAGGCTATGGAGGGTGACCCTGTTACCATTCGTTTCCTGGATCCGCCTCTTCACGAATTCGTTCCGACTACTGAGGAAGAGATCGAGAAGCTTGCTAAGGCGAAGAACAAGACGGTTGAGCAGATCAAGGCAATCATCACTGGTCTTCATGAGTTCAACCCGATGATGGGTCACAGAGGCTGCCGTCTCTGCGTAACCTATCCGGAAATCGGTGTGATGCAGACACAGGCTGTTATCCGTGCAGCAATCGAGGTTAAGAAGGAGCATCCGGATTGGAATGTCGTTCCGGAGATCATGGTTCCGCTGGTAGGCGAGCTCAAGGAGTTTGATTACGTTAAGAAGACGATCGTCGAGACAGCTGATGAGGAAATCAAGAAGGCCGGCGTAGATCTCAAGTATGAGGTTGGTACGATGATCGAGGTTGTAAGAGCAGCGCTCACCGCTGATGAGATCGCAGAGCATGCTGATTTCTTCTGCTTCGGTACAAATGATCTTACGCAGTACACTTTCGGCTTCTCACGTGATGATGCTGGTAAGTTCCTTGGCAGCTACTATGATGCGAAGATCTATGAGCAGGATCCGTTCGCAAAGCTTGATCAGAAGGGTGTCGGCAAGCTGATGAAGATGGCTGTTAATGATGGTAAGGGTGCTAACCCGAAGCTTCACTGCGGTATCTGTGGTGAGCACGGCGGTGATCCTTCTTCCGTTGAGTTCTGCCATGACATCGGACTGGACTATGTTTCCTGCTCACCGTTCCGTGTACCGGTTGCAAGACTGGCTGCGGCACAGGCTGAGATCGCTCGTCCGAGAAAGGCTTAATTGCCTCTGTATTGTTTATTCTTGTTTATACGCCTGCGGCCTTTTGCTGCCCCCTGACAGGGGTAACAACGTTGGCGGGGATTACCCGGCTGGTGTTTCAGGCACCAGCCGGGTTTTCCATTGGCGTATAGCTGGGAATGATTCAGGATACTTTCGGGATCTCGTTGTGATGTTCCGGTTCTGCTGTTTTCCTGTTTTCCGTGCAGCCAATGTCGGCATAGTGGATCTCCACAGTCTGTGGTGCGTGTTTGGACCATTTTACTTCATTTTCATGCACCACGATCTTCTGGATGAAGAGCCGCAGCAGCTCCGGCGTCAGCGCTTGAATGTCCGTGTACCGCTTCGCTTTGTCGAGGAACGCTGCCGTATTGCTTACCGTCTCTTTCAGATGCCGTATTTCCGATTCTCGCTGCGGAAGAGTTTCTGTCAGCTTTGCCTGCTCCTCCGTGTAACTGGCAGAGAGCAGCTGGAACTGTTCTGCCGTGATGCGCCCCAGCACACTGTCCTCATAGAGCTTCTTGAAAATTGCATCCAGCTCAGCTTTGTGCTTCTGCATGGCGGCTTTCTCCTTTTCCAGTCTGCGGATCTCCTTTTGGAGCTCTGCGGACTGTTTGCTGTTCAGATATTCGGCAAATTCTTGTGGCTGCTCTCTGGCTTCCGCTGTTACCCGGCGCAGATCTTCCAGCACGATCTCATCGAGAATGCACTCTCGAATGTAATGGGCTGTGCAGGCTTCCCCATCCTTTTTGTAAGTACGGCAGGTGAAGTGGTTGTAGTCTGCAGACATCGTATGCGCCCGGTGGAGGACCATCGTCTTGCCGCAGTCGGCACAAACAACAAGCCCGGAATATTTGTTTTGCTCATCCGTCTTCGTTCTGCGGCGCTTGTTCTTCCGCACCCGCTGCACAATATCCCAGACCTCTTTGCTAATGATGGCAGGATGCGTATTTTCAAACACGAGGCATTCTTCCCTTGGGTGTTCAATTTTGCGCTTGTCCTTATAGGATTTGGTGCTAAAGCGGTAGTTCACAGTGTTGCCGCGATAGATCTCATTTTCTAACAGGTTCGCGACTGCGCTGTCCGACCAGTGGTACGGCTTCGTGATGTCCAAGGCGGAATGCGTCAGGCCGTATTTCTGGTAGGTGTAATAGCTGGGACAAAACACCTTTTCTTTGGTCAGGATCGTCGCAATCCGGCTGGGGCCATTGCCCGCGGCACACAGGGCAAAGATTCGTTTCACAACGGCAGCGGCTTCCTCGTCTATGACCAGCTTCTTGGCCTCCGGGTCTTTGACATATCCATAGGGAGCGCGCGTCCCAAGCCGTTCTCCGCGTTCCGCTTTGGCTTTTTGAACTGCACGGATTTTCCGGCTGGTGTCCCGAATAAACCACTCGTTGAACAAATTTTTGAACGGCATGAGATCATTGCTCTCTGCGTTTTCCGTGTCCACATTGTCGTTGATCGCAATGTACCGGACGCCGAACATCGGAAAGCGCTCTTCAATGTAGAGACCGGTGTGAAGCTGGTTCCTGCCAAGGCGGCTGAGATCCTTGGTCACGATGATCCCGATCTCCCCGTTTTCCATGTCTGCGATCATCTGCTGAAATGCAGGTCTTTGGAAGTTACCGCCGGAAAAACCGTCGTCCACATAGAAGCACGGATTTGGAAAATGGTGGTCTTCCGCGAACCTTTGCAGGATACTTTTTTGGTTCTGGATGCTGTTGGAATCGCCATCTAAGCCGTCGTCCTGACTGAGCCGGCAGTAGAGGGCGGTTTTCTTCTGGTTTGACATTTGTCTTTCCTCCTTTGAGTCAAACCGCTCAGAGCATTGTGAGCACACAATACTCCAAGCGGCGCGAGAAGTCTAGCCCTTATGCCGACTTTTTTCGCTGAAGTTCCAACGCGGCCAAAACCCTGAGTTTTTCTTCCGCTGTCTGACTCGCGTTTTTCGGAAAAACGGAGACGACACGGATGGCTCGTCCGTGTGAGATCTGAATGCGCTCGACACGGACGGAATCAGGGCAGGCCGCTGGTTTTGTAGTTTGGTTCATGACGACCTCCCTGATTTGATTTTCAAAAAATGTACTTGCAAAAAGCAGCCAGGAGAGTTAACATCCGACAAACCGTTTGAGGAGGATCGCCGATGGTAACTGCCTGTTTGTCCATGATGCTTCACTTGCTGCTCTTGCTGATTCGTATTGCGATAAAACTGAGACTATCCATTCCGCTGGTGTACCTGGTGCTGATGCTCACAGCGTTTCGACCGTGGTATCGTGCACACACGGCGTTTGCGGATGGGTTTTTTCTAGCGCTGGTGGGCTGCGTGATTCTGTCATGGATCATCTCCTTCGTTCGATTTGTAAAGCGAGATCTGACTTGATGCCAGCCCTCGTTTTTTGTGCCGCACGGCGGGCAGACGCGGCGTTTGTGTGGCGCAGACCTGCACGGATGCGCGGTCGGCCCGTAAAACCGCACACGTCGGCACGACGCGCCCCACGTCGCGGAACAAATAGCTGCGCCGATGTGCGTTTCCGACTTGTGCCATAGTTCAACCGTTAGTCCTCCGCCTGCAGGCGGCATTGGGGTCAGGGTTTTCCCTGCAAGCTGCGTTTTGGTACCAAAACGCGATGCTTGCGCTTTTCTTGCGCAGCAAGAAAAGCCAAAAGTGTAGTCCGATTCTCATTCCGCTTAGAAGAATTTTTTGCTTTTCATTTTGCACAAGCCATGAAATTCAAAATTTTTGCGCTTCGGATGCCGTAGTCGCTACATTAGTCGCTATGTAAATTTGAAACTCGGATTTCTGCCTTTTGTAGTCGCTAGTATAGTCGCTATGGTTTTCTTTTTCGCCGTATTTGCAGCTCGCGCCCCGGCGATGGGGAACAGCGCGGACAGAGCTTGGCCGCTCTCACAGCTCGTGGAAGGGGTCTTGACTGCTTGCAACCTGCCCGCGGTGCGCGCTTCGCCGCACGGAGTCTTGCAGACCTTGCAGATACCGAAATGGTAGCTGCTGCTTTTTCATGCGAGAAAGGAGAGTTTATGAGTAGGGAACCGTTTGAAGGATTCTCCCGCGGCCATGGGCGAATGCTATTGCTCGCAGCTTTTCAAGCTGGAGCAGGCATTGGCAGAGCTGCCGCCGGAGGAACGGTATGAAAAGCGGCTAGAACAGGAGAAACCTGTTTTAGACGCGCTGTTGTCATGGGCAAATGAGATGCAGGCGAAGACCGCGCCGAAATCCGCGCTGGGAAAGGCGATCCATTCCCTGCGGGAGCAGTGGCCGTACCTGACGAGGTATCTGGAGGATGGGCGTCTGGAGCTGAGCAACAACCGTGCCGAGCGCAGCATCAAGCCCTTTGTGATGGGCAGGAAAAACTGGCTGTTTGCCAATACGCCGGGCGGCGCACAGGCCAGCAGCGTGATCTACAGCTTGATTGAAACGGCGAAGGCGAACGGCTTAGATCCGTACCGATACTTGCTGTGGATCCTGCAGACTGCGCCGCAGCTGAGCGAAACTAACAAAGCATGGGCTGAAAGCCTGCTTCCCGCAAATGCCCCGGAAGAATGCTATATACCGCAAAAATAATTGACCGCCATCCCAGTGAGCAACAGTCTCCTTGAGATGGCGGCCTTTTATACGCGGGGAGGTTTGACGCTTACGGAAAGGGAGAGATCATGGAGGATAGCGAGGACTTTTAAGTCCTCGCTATTACAACGATGGTCAGCTCATTTGTGGCAGAATGGTATGGCCGAAGCGCGGAGCGGCATCATGAATGAAGGGTGATGTCGCTCGAAATTATACGCAATGAAATAAGCGCGGTTCAGCAGGAATTGCTATTGAAGTTGGAAATAAAATCAATCGCCATGCTAGAATATGCACCAAAACAAGATTCCGAGGCCTGCTGAAAACAGGATCATCAGAATTGGCGATGGAGCTGTTTTTCTGATTTTTTTACAAATCAGATGCGTTGCTCCGAGCATGGCAAATACTGCGATAGAGCGCAAATCGGGCGCAAATCCGGCCTGTAAATCTGTGAGGCCAAACAGCGTAGACAGCGCCATGCTGAGCGCGGTCGCAAGGATCATCGCTACAACGCACGGACGAACTCCCGATAGAAAGGCGTTGACGGGTGCATATTTTATCAGATTCTTTAGTGCGGATGCAATTAAGAGAATAATCAAAAATGACGGCAACACCACGCCCAGCGTTGCAGCAAATGAACCGAGGATTCCGCCCTGTGTTGAGCCGATAAAGGTTGCCATATTCACGGCAAGGGGTCCCGGTGTGGATTCAGATACGGCAATAAAATTCAGAAACTCGTTCTCTGTCAGCCAGCCGTTGGAAAGCACCGTTTCGCGTACCAGCGAAACCATTCCATAGCCGCCGCCGAAAGACAAGGCACCGATCATCAAAAAGTTCAGAAAGAGACGCAGGTATATCATGACGTTTTCCCATGTCCTTTCCGGATTTTTCGCAGAAAGAAAACAACAAGCCCGACCGCGCCGCAGATCAGGATGTAAAACACAGAGGAAAACGAAACTGCTGTGATCGAGCAGCAGAGCATGGAAGCCATGACCAACGTGAGAAGCGTCAAGTTTAGTGTGTTTTTGTCAATACTTTTAAGCATTTTCAGCCCTGCGGTAAGGATCAGATAGATCACACATACCTGAATCCCGCGGAATGCGCAGGAAACCCAGCGCAAACTGAGAAACTGATCAAAGAACAGCGAGATACCATAAATTACAAAGAAAGATGGAATGCAGACAGCAAGTGTGGACATGGCTGCACCCGCAAATCCTGCAATTTTGTAACCAATGTAAGTTGCACTGTTGATGGCGACTGGTCCTGGCGTGGATTCGGCTACCGCAACCATGTCCAGAAACTCGCTTTTTTCAAGCCATTTTTTCTTTTCAACGAACTCATTTTCAAGCAGCGCAATCATAGCGTATCCGCCGCCAAAGGTGAACGCACCGATTTTTAAGAATGTGATAAATAAAGAGCAAATTAGTTTCATGCCTGTATATCCTGCCTTCTGCGAATAATACCTACAAGTAAAACACCCAATAGAATCAGGCAGCCAGACAACACCTGCGGCACGCAGACACCTGGCATCAGATAGAGACTGTCAGTACGAAGTCCCTCTACAAAGCAGCGTATCACGCCATAGCCGATCATGTAAAACGGAAGCAGATATCCCTTTTTTCTGAAATGCGGATAGGAGATCAGCATGGCAATCAGCAGCAGTGTATTCAGTGCAGATTCGTAGAAGAACGTCGCCTGGTGCCACTGCCCGAGTTCCTCTATGTAAACACCATACGGAAAGAATTGGAGATCTGGATTTGTGATCAGATTTCCGTAAGCCTCCTGATTCACAAAATTCCCCCAACGCCCGATGGCTTGTCCAAGAACAAGGCTGGAAATCAGCGTATCTGCAAGCGACCAGAAGGAAAGCTTTTTGACCTTGCAGTAAATCAGTACAACAGCAACACCGCCGAGGATGCCTCCATAAATGGCAAGCCCGCCCTTATTGATTTGAAAAACGGAGAGAAGGTTATCCTTGTACTGCTCCCACTCAAAAAGCACATAGTATGCTCTGGCACAGAGAATACACACGGGAATCAGCTAAAGCACGAGATTATATAAGTGATCCGGTTCAACTCCGGTTTTCTTGCACCGGCGAAGTGCCAGCATAAATCCGAGGATCATGCCGAATGTGATGATGATACCGTACCATGCGATGTTCAGCCCTTCTATGCCAAACAGGTTTTCAACAGCATAATGATTCATAGATTTTTTGAAAGCCTCCCTGCTATTCGACGCGGAGCATCCGATAGCCGATTCCGATGTGCGTTTGTATGTATTGCTGCCCGTCTTTTCCGCGTTCCAGCTTTTTGCGTAGGGTCGCCATGAACACCCGCAGAGAAGCAATATCGTTTTCCCAGCTGCTGCCCCAAATCTGCTGTGTGATGTAGGTGTGGGTCAGAACCTTGCCCACATTTTTGGAGAGCAGACACAACAGCTTGTATTCGATGGGCGTCAAGTGCAGTTCTGCACCGCCAAGATATGCGCAGCCTGCCGCATAGTCGATTTTCAGCGCACCGTTCGTAAAAATCGGAGAATCCTGCGCTGCGTCTGTTTTCATCAGCGACAGTCTCCGCTGCGTCACTCGCAGCCGCGCCAGCAGTTCATCCACGGAAAAGGGCTTGGTGAGATAATCGTCCGCCCCGGCATCCAGCGCCACGATTTTATCAGAATCCTCTGTTCTGGCGCTGATCACAATGATCGGCATATTTGACCACGAACGGATTTTCCGGATGATCTCCACGCCGTCCATATCCGGGAGTCCCAAATCAAGCAACACAATGTCCGGGTTGTGGGACAGCGCCTCCATCACGGCGCTTGCGCCGTTTTGCGCAGAAAGATACCTGTATTCATGGGTTTTCAGCGTTGTTGTGATCAGATTGCGCACCGGCGTATCATCTTCTACAACGAGGACGAGCGGCTTATTCATTTAGGTTCACCTCACTGAGCGGTACTGTAAAGGAAAAAATGCAGCCATGCGGCGAATTATCTTTCAATGTCATTTCGCCGTTATGTGCATGGAGAATGGCTTGACAGAGCGTAAGTCCAAGTCCGAGACTTCGGCGGCTGTCGCCAATCGGATTGCCCCCGGTAAAGAACATTTCAAACACATGTTCCTTCAGTTCATCTGGAATACCGGGACCGTTATCGCTGACGCATATTTCAGCCATATTTTCTCGCGGGATTGCCGTGATCCGGATGTTCGAGCCAGCCGGAGTATATTTGACTGCGTTGTTCACCAGATTGATAAGCACCTGCACGATGAGTCCTGCGTCCACCCGCACCAGCAGCGGCACGTCTCCGCAATCCACTGCGATGTGATGTTCTGCGGACCTTCGGTCAATATGTCGGAGCGCTTCCGACACAATATCGTCTACGATCTGATCGGAAAGGCGCAGCTTGACGCTGCCGTCCGCGATTTTCGTAATGGAAAGCAAGTTCTCAACCAGTCCGGTCAGCCATTGCGCATCGTCATAAATGTCCGTAAAAATCTGTTTCCGCGTTTGTTCATCCAGCACGTTATAGCTGTGCAGCAGCGTATCCGCGTTGCCTGAAATGGAGGTCAGCGGGGTCCTAAGGTCATGGGAAATTGAACGCAGAAGGTTTGCACGAAGCTGTTCGTTCTTTGCAAGGACGGCGGCTTTTTCCTTTTCTTCGGCGTTGCGTAGGCTTTCCAGCGCCAGAGCGCACTCGCCGAGAATGGAAAACAGCACGCTGGATGTAAATGCGTCAGGCTGCGTTTGCTTCTCCATCGGAATCCCGACAACACCGTAAATCTGCTGCCCGGTACGAATGGCAAGATACAGCCGTTTTGCTTTTGGAAAGTTTTGCGTCGTTGCTCCGGCACGTTTCCGGTTCTGCCAGACCCAGCGAATCACATCCTGCTCCCGGTCTGTGTCTGGGACGCTGTATGGTCTGCTTCCGTCAGCCGGGTAAATGATCCCTTGGGACAGTACGCCGCTCTGCACTGGATAAATCAGAATGTCCCGCTGCATGAGCTTCTGTATCTGCGTCGCGGTCATCTGATAGACCTCATCCGGTGTTTCCGCCTTTTGAAGCTGCCTGTTCATATCAAAAAGGAGTTTTGTCCGATAGGCATCCCGCGCGGATAGCTGCGCATGGGCTTTGAGCTTTGCGGCAAGCGTACCGGTCAAAAGCGCCGCTGCAAACATGACGGCAAAGGTTATTGGGTATTTACTGCCGTAGGCTGCCAAAGACAGCCGGGGTTCCGTCAGAAAATAATTGAACAGGATGACACTCAAAAAAGCGGACAGCACACCGCAGGTATATCCGCTGGTAAAAGCGGAAGTCAGAAGCACCCCCAGCAGGTAAACCATGATGATATTGGCATTTGCAAAGCCGAGCCGCAGAAAGACCAATCCGATGACCGTCGCAGCTGCCAGAATCCCGATGGTCAGAAGCAGTTCCCATGCGGTCGGAAACGCCGGACGGATGGTAAGCAGCCGTTTCCTGCGGTAGCTCTTATAGGCTTCCACATCCGGAATGATATGAATGTCCACCTCTGGTGCAAGCGCAATGAGCCGTTCTGTCAGCGTCGGTTCACTCCAAAAATGCCGCCGCTGCACGCCGCTTCGCCCAATCACGATTTTGGTCACATCGGAGAGCCGCGCATATTCCGCGATCTGTGTGGCTACGTCTTCTCCATGCGTTGTGATGATCTCTGCGCCGAACTGCTGCGCAAGGCGCATATTTGCCTGCAAGCGAACGGTATCTTCTGCGTTCATGTCAGCGTATCCGGGTGTCTGCACGTAGAGTGCGGTAAGGCTGCCACTAAATGCCTGTGCCATTTTCCCTGCCATTCGTACAATGCGTTCATTGGATGGAGACGAGGACAGGCACACAAGAATATGCTCTTTTGGCAGTTCGCTTCCTTTGTTCTGCACATTTTCACCACCCCTCTTAAACGATATTATAGCATCAAAATTGAAGGTTTCTACTGCATCCAATCGGATTCGTTGTCCGGAAATGAAATTTGCTCTGAATCATAGATCACGATTTCTACATGGGCATGACTGCTGCGAAACCGGGAAAGCGTTTCCTCAAGTTCGTCAGGAGAAATATCTCCGTTCAGACGCAAGCATGGCTTCTGCTGCTGTACGGTCTCTTCCTCGATTCGTTTCTGATTTTCCGCCAGAAATTGATCCAGACGTTTCATCAGAAACCAGCCAAACAGAAATACCATGGCTGTTCCAACGATCAAAACAACATCTTCCACATACGCTCACCGTCCGTTCATATCCGGAAACACTTTTGCAGCGCCTTATATTCACCCAGCGCTAGAATTGTTATTTCCCCGGACAGCACTGTATCCGGCGTAATTGATACGTCGGTTTTTCCCGAATGCTTGATGCCAAGAATGTTGATTCCAAACTTTCTGCGGATATCCAGTTCGCCAATGCTTTTCCCGGCCCAGCCTTCCGGCACTTCCACCTCAAAAATGGCGTGCTGCTCGTCGATCTCTATGTAGTCGAAAATATGGTCGGCAGTGTATCTGATCGCTGCCCATTTTGCCACCTGTTTTTCCGGGTAGACTACATGGTCTGCACCGTTGCGAAGCAGAAACTTTGCCTGCACATCACGCTCGGCACGCGATACCACGCACTTTGCACCCAGTTCCTTCAGCAGCGAGGTGGTTTCCAGCGAGTTCTGAAAATTACCGCTGATGGTCACGATGCAGACGTCAAAATTTCCGATGCCAAGAGAGCGAAGAAACTCTGCGTTTGTACTGTCGCCAATTTGTGCGTTGGTGACATATGGAAGCACATCATTGATCCGTTCCTCGTTTTTATCGACCGCCATGACCTGATGTCCCAGCTGAGAAAGCTGTACTGCGATATGCCGTCCGAAGCGGCCTGTGCCAATCAATAGAATGTTTTTCATGTGAAAAGGTTCCTTATCCAATCGTTATTTTTTCCTGCGGCAGCCTTGCATTCCCCACTTTTTTGCTGGAAAGTGCCGCATAAATGAGGGTAAGACCGCCGACTCTGCCCAGATACATGAGCAAGATCAGCACCATTTGCGATGGAATGCGCAGCTGCGGTGTAATACCAAGTGTCAATCCCACCGTCCCGACCGCCGATGCCGTTTCATACAGGCAGGCAGACAGCGGAAGACTCTCGTATGCGCTGATAAAGACCGCACCGCCAAAGAACAGCACCAGATACATCGTCAGAATGGTCGCGGCGGTCTTGACGGAGCTGCAATCGACTCTGCGTCCGAAAAATTGGGCACTATCGCGCTGGCGGAAGGTCGCAGTGGCATTGGCAATCAAGACCGCCAGCGTCGTTGTTTTCATGCCGCCTGCTGTAGAACCCGGAGAACCGCCGATGAGCATCAAAAGGATCATCACGCCCTGCGACGCACCGGACATCGCGGATAGATTTACCGTGTTGAAGCCCGCTGTCCTCGGCGTGACGGACTGAAAAAAGGATGCCAGCAGCCGGTTTCCGGCGGAGAGCGCAGAAAAGTCTGAAAAGAAGAAAAACACAGCAGGCAGAAAAATCAAAAGACCTGTCGTGACAAGGATCACCTTGCTCTGCATTCGGTAGCGATGAAACCGCCACTTGTTTTCGCAGATATCGTCCCATGTCAGAAAGCCAATGCCGCCAACCACGATCAGCAGCATAATCGTGACATTGATTACCGGACTGCCCGCATAGCCGGTAAGAGATGGATAGCGGTTGCTTTCTGTCCCAAGAATGTCAAACCCGGCGTTGCAAAAAGCAGATATGGAATGAAACACCGCCATCCAGACGCCGCGCCATCCATAGTCCCGGCAGAACACCGGCAGCATGGCAAGTGCGCCCAGCAGTTCAATCAGAAACGTTCCTCGTAGGATGAAGCGTGTCAGACGGACGATTCCACCGACCTTTGGTGCTGAAATTGCATCCTGCATGGTGCTGCGCTGCATCAGAGAGATTCTTCGCCCGGACAACAGCGCAAACGATGCTGCTACAGTTACGACACCAAGACCACCAATTTGGATCAGCGCCAGAATAACCGCCTGCCCAAAGGTTGACCAGTAGCTGCCTGTATCCTGCACCACAAGCCCTGTCACGCAGACGGCAGAGGTTGCGGTAAACAGCGTTTCATTGAATGGAGTTACATTCCCTCCAGTCGTGGAGATCGGCAGCATCAGCAGCAGCGCTCCGATCAGAATGACCCCGGCAAAACCTAATATGATAATTTGAAAAGACGAAAGACGGCGCTTTCGACGAATAATCTCTTCCGGCATAAAGGCAGCTCCTTATTTCTGCAATAGTTAATTATACAGCCGGAGATTTTAAGAGCGGATAAGGGACATTTGTGACGTATTAAGATTGAATAAAGATGAGGAGATTGCTTGTGCAGATTGGGCAAGGCGAAAGTCTTGTCCAATTTTTTGTATCCGGCTTTGCCAACTCGCCCAAGTCAGGCCGTAGTAGTGGTGAAAAGCGGACAGGACGGTTTATCGCAAACGCTTTATTTGCAGAAGTGGCCAAAAAGCGTTTTTGAGATTGTAGTAAGGGCAGAGAGAAAGAAAAACACTCTGGTCGAATCTTACTAATGGTAACGCCAATGTTACCGTTGGTATGTCGCAATCCCATCGCTGCCGCGATACCGTAAAAGCAGAAAGAGTTGCGGCGACAAACGGCTGGCGGCGGCAGTTCGTTCACAAAATGTTTACAAATACACAACCTGCTTTTTGCTGAAAAAATGTCCGTTGTAAAGTGAAAGGAGGTTTGGAGCAGCAGAGAGCAAGATTCTATCGAGGTGCCAGATTTCGCATTTCGCTCATTCTGTCCCATCGGAATCTTGTTGGCAGTAGCCTTCCCCAAACCCTGTTATACGCAGCCTGACGGCTGCGGCAACCTCGCCCAGCGACAGAGCTTTGCAAGCTCTATCGCCGCGCAAGGTTTTGAAAATCACCTGAGCTGAAACCGGCTCCCGCAGCCAACACAGAAGAAATTTTTCTCACCGCTATACTCAACAAACGGCAGATTTTTGTCCGCTGTAAAGTGAAAGGGCAAAGCATTGGGACAAAACCGGAGGCTGATTCACTTAGGGTGTATCTGAAAACAGCGCTTAGATGTGCAAAATGCTGAAAGCGACGCAGATCGCGGCGACCATAACAAAAGCAAGGAAGGAGTCATCCCGCTTGTCATAGCGTGTCTCGGCACGGCGAAATTCCTTGAGGCGATTGAAGAAACGCTCTATTACATTCCGCCGTTTATACGTCTCTTTATCAAACAGCCACGGCTGCTTTGTGTTTACTTTCGGCAGGATCGTATAGCGGGCGGACTGTTCATGCAGATAGGTTCGGATTTCTTTTGTGCCATAGGCTTTATCGGCAAGAATATCGCAGTCCTTCAGACTCGGAAGCAACTTCAGCAGAGGAACTGCCTCCGTGCAATCGTCAACATTTCCGGCAGACAGCAAAAAAGCCACAGGCCGCAGGTCTTTTCCAACGATGGCATGAATTTTCGTGTTCAGACCTCCGCGTGTTTTGCCGATGCTGCTTGATGTCTGAGTTTTGCTCGCTTTCTTATTCCACGACCTGCCTGCACAGATGCTTTGATCGACGTTGAATCCATGCTCAGCTCCGTGCCAGTGCCCGGGGCCGCGCAGAGCTCGAAGATCTTTTTCAGGGTCCCATCATCCCGCCAACGGCAGAAGCAGCTGTACACAGTCTGATGCGGACCGAATCTTGCAGGAAGATCGCTCCAGCGCGCGCCGCTGCGCGCAAGCCACAGGATGCCATTGAGATGCGCGCGAATATCCTTCTGCGGACGGCCGGTATGTGAGATCGGGATAAGCGGCTGGACCAGCTCCCATTCCTTATCGGTAAGTTCATAACGACGGGCTTTCATGCTTGTCACTTCTTTCTGCCTTTGTCTTACCACCCATTTGTGTCTTTTTCTTGTACGCTTCGCTATTTTTGACTTTTCAGATACACCCTAGTAAGGTGGAGAGGTTTTCAGAAATTTTTTCTCCGGCAGTACCAAGTTTTCGAGAAAAAATGTCCGTTGTAAATTGAGGGGCTTCCAAATCGGAAAGGCCTTCCCGCGCCGGAGCCGGTAACAGTTTGACCCCGGCGGCACGGTGTTCCTTGACAAGTGAATAGCTTTTTCAGGCAACAAGCTCTCTGTGATAGCCGAGCCGAAGGACGCGCCAAGACCTCCCGTGTGGGAGCGAGCGAGCAACGCCAGCTTCGGGAAAGCCGGGTCGTTCCCGGTGGGCGATGACAGCAGAGGGCAGCTACTCCCCATCCGGGATCGTCCGAGCGTGATAACAACTGTCGCAGACCATCCGATGAAAGGCCGCATCAGTAAATTGCGGGCATAAAGCGAGTGCCGAGAACGTCAGGCAGTCTGAAAAAGCAGAAGTTATAAAGCAAAGGGCTTTCCGTTTTGGAAAACCCTTGTGAGTTTGAACCGGTAATAGGGTGCAAAAATGCCCTAAAAAAGATGATAAGTGAAAGGAGCTGAAGCCCATGCCCTGCAAAAAGTACAACACGCCGCACCGCAGCCGTGTTGTCAAGACCCGCATGACCGAGGAAGAATACGCCGACTTTGCCGCCCGCCTTGCGCCCTACGGCATCAGTCAGTCCGAGTTTATCCGCAGAGCCATTCAGGGCGCAAGCATCCGTCCCGTTGTCACGGTTTCCTCGGTCAACGACGAGCTGCTTGCCGCACTTGGGAAGCTGACCGCCGAATACGGCAGGATCGGCAGCAACCTCAATCAGATTGCCCGTGCTATCAATGACTGGCACAATCCCTATCCCCAGCTTGCAGCAGAGGTGCGGGCGGCGACTTCCGATCTCGCCGCTTTGAAGTTTGAGGCTCTGGAAAAGGTAGGTGAAGCCGTTGGCAACGTTCAAACATATCAGCTCTAAAAACGCCAACTACGGCGACGCTGAAAAATACATTGAAGCTCCGGACAAGTCCAGCGGCAAGCGGCATCAGGGCATCCGCATTTCCTATGACCTTGTGGGCTTTATCCCCGTGGAAGAACTGCTGAAACAGGAAACGGCGTGACCGAAGCCACGCCGTTCCTGAGAAAATACGATATTACTTTCTTATGCCCCCGACCATTCCCGGAAGGACTTCTCTTGCTCTGCGCGGTATTTTGTTGTTGTCCTTATGCGTGTTCGCCTTTCGGCCGCAGGTTTTTTGGTTTTGTACGGCGGTCGGATCGGGAGGCGGATGGTTTCTGAGGGCGCCCCTCACGGCTCTGCGGCAACCATCCGCCTCCCGATCCGACCGCCTGCCTGTAGGGATGAGTGCTTCGTCTGCCTTCGGCAGACGTGCGGTGATTTCATTGATATAAAAAACAAAAAGCGCCTTGCCGACTTTCGTCGACAGAGCGCTTTTTGCATGTTTAGGAGAATAATATTAGTCGTCATTTACCTTTACGTCTTCAACGCCGGTTACGTCCTTGAACTTGGACTCATCGAGCTGGGACGGATCCTGACCGATGTAAGCGAGGATACCGCCGTCGATGTATACAACCTGGCCGTTGATGAAGTCAGATGCCGGAGAAGCAAGGAAAACTGCGAGGCCCTGAAGGTCCTTCGTAGTGCCCCATCTCTGTGCCGGTGTCTTCGAACGGATGAAGCGATCGAACGGATGCATGGAGCCATCAGGCTGCTTCTCGCGAAGCGGAGCGGTCTGCGGTGTCGCAATGTAGCCTGGTCCGATGGCGTTGCACTGGATGTTGTACTGGCCGTACTCGGAGCAGATGTTTCTGGTGAGCATCTTGAGGCCGCCCTTTGCTGCTGCGTAAGCAGATACGGTTTCACGGCCGAGCTCGGACATCATGGAGCAGGCGTTGATGATCTTGCCATAGCCCTTTTTGATCATGCCGGGAAGAACTGCCTTCGAGCATACGAACGGGCCTGTAAGGTCAACGCTGATGACCTGATCCCACTGTGCCTTGGTCATCTCGACCATCGGGATTCTCTTGATGATGCCGGCGTTGTTGACAAGGATATCTACACCGCCGAATTTTTCTTCTACGTCCTTTACAAGAGCGTTAACCTGATCTTCGTTTGTTACGTCGCATACAACACCGTAAGCATCGATTCCGGCTTCCTTGTAGGCTGCGAGGCCTCTGTCTACGAGGTCCTGGTTGATATCATTAAATACGATCTTCTTTGCGCCTGCCTCATGAAAGGCCTTTGCATATGCGAGGCCGAGGCCGTAGGATGCGCCGGTTACCCAACATACCTTGCCATCGAGTCTGAACTCGTCAAGAATTCCTGCCATGTTTACACTCCTTCTTTCATGCTGCCGGATCTTAAGATGCGGCGCATGACCACAATATTATTTTGAACCAACATCAATAATATATGATTTATCATGGGTCTTCAAGTAAAATGTAAGCACTTACAGAAAGATTGTGAAAAGTGTTGTAAACCGGTTAACTCATACCAAGCATTTTGCACAAATTGGCTTCGCGGACGAGTCTGACCGTAGCGTCGTGAGGGGCGTCCTCAGAAGCCAGGGTCAGGCTCTGTCTTGCGAAAAACATTTTGCACAAAAAGCGCTGCAGGTCTTGTGAAGAAAATGGCAATTTGTTATACTAGGTGACGTTGCATTTGCTTATAGTAGACATAACAATACATTATAATATAGAGAGGAAGAGAGTATGAACTTTAAAAAAGTGAATGACGGACTTCTTGATTTTCTGAATCATAGCCCGAATGCTTTTTTTGCGGTAAAGAATATGAAGCACATTCTTTGCGATGCAGGCTTTCAGGAGCTGCATGAGGGTGAGAGTTGGAAGCTTGAAGAAAACGCCGATTATTTCGTCACAAGAAATGATTCCGCACTGATCGCGTTTCGGATTCCGAAGAAGAATTTCAAAGGCTTTCAGATGATGGCAAGCCACTGTGATTCTCCGGTTTTCAAAATCAAGGCAAACGCTGAAATTACGATCGATGATCAGTATGTAAAGCTGAACGTTGAGAAGTATGGCGGCATGCTCTGCGCGCCTTGGCTCGACCGGCCGCTTTCAGTAGCTGGCCGTGTCATGGTGGTGACAAAGAATGGTGTAGAGACGCGGCTTGTAAACATTGAGCGGGACCTCCTCATCATCCCGAATCTTGCGATTCACATGAATCGGGAAGTGAACGATGGGTACAAGTTTAACGCGCAGGTGGACATGCTGCCGCTTTTCTCTGAAAAATCCGATGAGAAGAACGCGTTCCTCAAGTTGATTGCGAAGGAAGCCGGCTGCGATGCGGACGACATCCTCGATACGGATCTTTTTTTATACAACCGCATGCAGGGAACCTATGTGGGTGAGAATCAGGAGTTTATCTGCTCCGGCCGTCTCGATGACCTGCAGTGCGCATATTCCTCTATACAGGCGCTGGTGCAGGCGAAGCCGAAGGACTCTGTGGCCGTTGCCTGTGTCTTTGATAATGAAGAGGTGGGCTCCGGCACGAAGCAGGGTGCGGCCAGCACTTTCCTTAAGGACACGCTTCATCGAATCAATGCCTCCTTCGGGCACACAGAGGAGGAGTATCTCAAGAGCCTCACATCGAGCTTCCTCGTATCGGCGGATAACGCCCATTCCGTTCATCCGAATCATCCGGACAAGGCGGACCCGACGAACCGGCCATATATGAACAAGGGTATTGTCATCAAGTATTCTGCGAATCAGAAGTATACGACCGACGCGGTATCCGGTGCACTGTTCCGCACCATCTGTAAAAAGGCGGAGGTACCCTATCAGACCTTTACAAATCGTTCCGATATGCTCGGCGGTTCTACCCTCGGCAACATCTCACAGGCGCAGGTAGCGCTCAATACCGTCGATATCGGTCTTCCGCAGCTTGCGATGCATTCACCGTATGAGACGGCAGGCACGAAAGACACGGCATACCTGATCGAAGCCGCAAAGGTTCTGTTCTCATCCTCCATTGAGAGCATCGGCGACGGAAATTATAAAATCAGCTTCTAAATTTGTGACACCGGGGACGGTTCTCTCTGTCACAAAAACTGACGGGGAGAACCGTCCCCGGTGTCACAATAAATGAAAATTATAAACGTAAGGGAGTATGTAGTAATGAGTAACAATGAAAGCAAAATTAAATGGCAGACGTTGTCCTTCATGGTCTTTTCGACCGTGTGGGGCTTCGGCAATGTGCTGAACGGCTTCGTATACTTTAATGGTATACAGGTTATCTTCAGCTGGATTCTGATGTTCGCACTGTACTTCGTACCGTATGCACTGATGGTCGGCGAGCTTGGTTCCGCCTTTAAAAACGAGGGCGGCGGCGTCAGCTCCTGGATCGCTAAGACCACAAACAAGAAGCTTGCGTATTATGCAGGCTGGACCTACTGGGCAGTGCATGTCACATACATCGCATCGAAATCTTCCGGCGGCCTCAAGGCTCTGTCCTGGGCGATCTTCCGGAACGCGGAGACCTATGATACACTGCCGACGCATCTCGTACAGGCCATCACACTGGCGGTATTCCTTCTTTTCTGCTGGGTTGCTTCCCAGGGCATCAAGCCGCTTGAAAAGATGACCACGATTGCAGGAAGCAGTATGTTTGTGATGTCCATCCTTTACATCATCATGATGTTTGCAGCCCCGGCGATCAATCCGAATGCAAGCTTCGTGCATATGGACTTCACGATGAAGAACCTGATCCCGAACTTCAATGTCAACTACTTTACATCACTGTCGATCCTTGTATTTGCAGTCGGTGGCTGTGAGAAAATCTCTCCGTATGTCAATAAGGTAGAGAACGCAAGCAAGGGCTTCCCGCGTGCAATGATCACTCTCGCTATTATGGTTGTGGCCTGCGCAATCCTCGGCACTATTGCCATGGGTATGATGTTTGATCCTACTGTGATCAATGCCTCCGACGAGAGCTTCAGTTCCTATGTTTCAAACGGTTCCTACTGGGCGTTCCAAAAGCTTGGACAGTACTACGGTCTTGGCGATTTACTTCTCGTGATATATGCCCTCTGCAACGCGATTGGCCAGCTTTCGGTATTAGTTCTCTCCATCGATGCCCCGATTCGTATGCTGCTCGATGATGAAAACGCAAGAGAGTTCATCCCGTCGAAGCTTCTCAAAAAGAACGATAAAGGCTCCTATATCAATGGTATCAAGATGGTTGCTGTGCTTTCCGGTGCCATCATCTTAGTACAGTCGGTTGTTCCTGGTGCCGCTGTCGTACTGAAGCAGCTTACGAAGCTTAACTCTGTATGTATGCCGATGCGTTACCTCTGGGTATTTACCTCCTACATCGCGCTCAAAAAGGCATATGATAAGTTTAATCCGGAGTATAAATTCGTTAAGAGTCACACCGCAGGTATGGTAATCGGCGCATGGTGCTTCCTCGTAACAGCACTCTGCTGCCTGCTCGGTGTCTATGATAAGGATCCCTTCACCATGTGCTTAAATATCATCACTCCATGCGTCCTCACAGCGCTTGGACTCATCCTTCCGATACTAAAGAAGAGAGAGGACGCAGCCAAGGCCTAAGTGCCAATGCCTCCATCCTGCATCACATCCACTGAAAAAAGCCCTCGACCTCAGCGTTGCGAACGCTGGGTTCGAGGGTTTTCTCTTTTTATGTAATACCGCCCAGTGACAACCTTAATGACACCCTTGCATTTCTCTTTCAAAATGCGTATAATCTACTCGTTCGTTTTTCGGGGCCATAGCTCAGTTGGGAGAGCGCAGCGTTCGCAACGCTGAGGTCGAGGGTTCGATCCCCTTTGACTCCATCATACTGAAAGTCCCAGGATTTAAGCCTTTCCTGGGGCTTTTATTTTGCAAAAAATCAAGTGCTATTTCCATTAATTTAGTAAAGAAAGAGATTCTGGGCTTTTCCAGATACACTGATGATCTTGTATTCTGTATCATTTAACTGGAATAGGTTGGCAATGAGTTTATCTAACGAGTTATAGAGGTATAATAGTTCAGCAGGATTGGTCTCCGACATAAGTTTATTGACGTATGCGGAAATCACAGCCTGCTTTTTTACGTCTGCAGCAGGAATCGGAATCTGCTCGATATGGGTACGAAGGACTTTTACAGACTGAAATTCTTTTGCAAACAAAAATTGTGCAATCCGTGAGTTCAGGATGGCCAGCACGTACTTCATTTGGACACCAGGCAGCTTTGGAATCACGATATTACAGCTGTTGAGCGTCAGCGTTTGAAGGTCATCATAAGCAAATACCAGCTGATTTGATATGAACCGGTATAGAAGCTTTTCAGGCGCACGATAATACTTTACAAGTGCCACCTGCTGAAATTTATCAGGACTAAAATGGATAAAATTCTTATGCGGAACCTTTTTATATTTATAGATATCAGTTCCCTTTAGGACAGGCTCATAACCGGGAAGGAGTGTATCTGTAATATATTTTTTGTTATTTCCCGTTACAAGGCCTAACGCAAAGTCAGCATGATTCCTTAGGTAAAAGCAATCGCGCAGATGATCAAGCTTTTGAATAATAAAATATTCTTCATCCTGCATGTTAAAGCTAAATCGTTCAGCAGTGATTTCTCTGGATGTTTTAATGGTAAAGAAATTTGCAGCAACCGGTTTGGTACCTGTAATATCAAGCACTTTTGACGGGAACGAATTCGGCGTGGTTCTGGAATCGTCTATCACAACCCTCATCCCTATCGTATTCAGCGGCCTGCCGGTATGCTTTACCTGCAAAATGATAGAGGGGCATTGTACCCGGTCAAAGACATCCCCGAGATAATTGATATATGGTATCGAATTTTTCTGCAGAATCAGCCGTCTGACGGTTTCGTGCGATTTCACATGTAGCACTGCTTCAGGCAAAACAAACGCAAGTGTGCCTTGTTTGTTCAATTTTCTTAGCGACTGTTCGATAAAAAGATCATAGGATTCGACAGACTTACCCTTTGCGGCCTTAAATGCGCTACGAAGCTTCTTCTTTTCTTCATCTGTGTATTCAGCGCCCCAGGGTGGGTTGCCTAAAATGACATCATAGGTACATGCTGTTGTACCATATGATGTCGGGCAATCAGAAAGGGTTGCCTTAACATACCTATTGCCAACGAATGTCAGGTAATCCTGCACGATAAAGTGACTACGGAGCGTATCGACATCACAGCTTGGAAATTTCAGTGCCATATTGATGCGGGTAAGCTGTACGCTGATTTCATCCAGGTCCATACCGAAGATCCCGTCAATCGAGGTACACGGCAGCTGTAGTAAAAAATTTCCGGTGCCGCAACAAGGATCGAGAATCCTTGCGTGGGAAGTAATTGCCTCGTTTCCCTGAAGGCTCTCAATCAAAGTTTTTACAACTCTTGTCGGCGTATAGTATGCGCCTGTTGCCTTTCGTGTAGTCAGATTCCTGCAGGATAGATAGAGGAGGCCGAGAATATCCTCGGATGCTTCATATGTATAAGCGTGACCAAATAGTGGAGATATCGAAAACTCCTTTACTGCATCAAAATCACATCCATCAAGTAAATCCGCGATGAGGGAATCATATCGAGCAACAGAAAAACGGTTCTCCAGAAAAGCGTGCAGAAGATAAGTTTGGCTGCTTGCGTTACATTGATTGTGCTGGTTCAGAAGCTCCAAAGCGCATTCGGCGAGCAACCCGCGCAGATGATCATCCGACAGACCGATTTTATCGGACGAAAGCTCATTTAAGATTGTTTCGACAGTACGTACATTTGGAGAATCCGGCGAAACATAGTCACGATATAGAAAAGCGCCAGACACATATTTTTTATTACGCCGGCTTTTCAGTGCAGTATTTTCTCCGGATTGAAGTGAAGCCTTCAGTTCTTCGCAATATGTCCGCGAAAAGAAAGGCTTTCCATCATAATCAGATGTAGGTATCAGTTTATGAAGGCGCACCCAGTTCTTCCCTGTAGCTTCAGAAATTGACAGATATTGACATAATTCTTTTAATGATAAATCATCCATCTGATCACCTCATGAAAAACATATATGCAGATGGACATAAAAGTCAATATGCAGGCAGGATGCAGACCTCTTTATGCAGCGAGAAATTTTCTTCTGTCAGAGACAACGCTTTTTCGGGACGGTGCTTTTCTCCCGGATATAGATTTTCTTCTCGAATGGTTTCGAATAGCACGGCGGGCAGCAGGAGAGTAAGCTGCGGCTTCGGCCTCCCAAAGAAGACGATCAAGCAACTGCTGCAGAAGCTCGACTACAGGAAACAGTACGGTCATCGTAACGAAACCGATGACTGCGAGCTTCGGATCGCGGAATAAGGATACAATAGCCCCCAGGAAAAAGGCGAGGCGGATGAAGGTATCGATGCAGTTGATATGGCGATGGATATAGCGATTGATATGACGATTCATGCTTTCCTCCCGGGCGTTCTGCCCTTTCATCTTTTCGTATGGTGGTAGCATAGCAGGTGGGAAGTACAAAAAAATGCACATTCCAAGTGGAATGTGCAAAAAATCGTCATAATTTTTATTTTTTTAAACACTTGGATAGCATATCAGCAATCATCTTATATGCCTCCGTCAACTTCTCGAGCGACACCGCGGCGTTTGCCGGGGAGGTCGAAGGAAGCCGGACGGCACTGATGCCGGTTGCCGGGAAATGATATTTCTCATAGTAGCGATATGCTGTCGCGCCGGTGCAGAACACGGCATGTATCTTCGTCTCCCGGAGAAGCCATGGAATATCGGTCGGCACGGGATTTTGAATGCTTGCATCACTGGCGCCGCGGATGTCACATTCGGAGAGCGAATCCCAGAGTGCGATATGATGCCGGTGCATCATCTCCGCCTTTTCTTCAACCGTCGATGGCAGGGATTCTTCCAAAACAGCCGCCATCACTTTCCAGAAGCGGTTCTGTGGATGCCCGTAATAGAAGCGCTGCTCCCGCGATTTCGGCGAAGGAATGGAGCCGAGAATCAGCACTTCGGAATCTGCGTCATACAGCGGACCGAAGGCCTCATGCGTCACGTGCGTTCGTTCGGACATTTTATTTTCGCTCATCCGCCACCTCAACATCCTTTATACGAGCATTTACTTTTCAGAATCTGAAAATCGTATATACCATTTATTTGCACATGTATCGAATCTATGAATCGGGCTATCCCTCATGGCACCATGGCTTTACGGAATAGCCATAGTGCCCCGGGAGTAATCATTGAGAAAAGTAGGTTATTCCTCTACGATCCGGAGTCCCTTCCGATAGAACGGGCGGATGCCTTCGATGGCCTTTTCAGCGATCGGGGAATGTGCACTGAGAAGAGCGAGGCTTCTGCCCTTCAAAACAGGTTTGGCGATCGCCATGGCGCCGGAAAATGTCTCGTCCATCGAACCGATGTGGCGGATGATGACAACATAATCTGTATGTCCGTTCCGGACCATGTCACGGATATAGGCCTCGGCAACATCCCGGTTTCTTCTGAAATAACCGGTCAGTGCATTGAGAAGGTCAGCCGTCGTCTGATCCTGACGAACATCCTTAAACAGGACATCTTCATCGGTACCGGTCGGAACAGCATCCATCCCGAGCGCTTCACCATGCATCTTCGCATGAATATCCTTGATCATCTGCCGCGCAATGATCATATCATCCGTCTTCGGGTTCAGCACGAAACCGGAGATCTGCGCATCGCCAATCGCATACTGCGCGACTTCGTCGAAATTCCAGGTTACCGTCTCGACTCTCTTACCGGCGTAAAATGCACGGAGCTTGTCCCGATCTGAAAATAGCATATAAAAATGCTGCTTCTCCTTGTCTGTCACGACGCCGAGACAAAGCTTCCGGTTATTCGGATTGTCCCCGATCACCTTGACCGGGACATAAAACTTCGCACGGTGCATGAGCTCGTCCTGCATGATTGCCGCCGCCTCCAGGTCACCATTCGTCGATGCCTTCAGACGATGAATCGCATTCATCAGTTTCTCATTATCTCTTGCTACATAATCAGCCATAAAAGCCTCCATATTGATATTTGGGTTCCGCCAATGCAGACACCCTGAAAATCCTCATAACTCCGTTTATTTAACGCCCACGGAAGAGAAAATCCCGCAGTTTCCTTACTATAACATAACTTGCAATCCACTGCAATCGGGCATACAATAAGCCTTGCGGGCTTTTCGGGAGTTATAAAGCCACGCAAATATATAGTCGTCTGACGACGTGCGGTATCTGATGTAGGCATTGGAAGAGGGACGGCTGAAGGAGGCAGAAATGAGCAAGATTGATGAAGTACGTAAGGCCATGTTTCAGGCCATGAAGGATAAGGACACAGCGACGAAGGAGGCAACCTCGGAGCTTCTTACCGCGCTGAAGAACGCACAGATCGACAAGCGGGACGGCGACCTCACGGAGGACGAGGAAAACAGTATCGTGAAGAAGGAAATCCGGATTCTCCAGGAGACCATCGAGTCGGCGCCGGCTGATAGAACCGATATCATTGAGCCAACGAAGAAGCGGATCGAGATCATTTCGAAGTTCGCACCGGCCGATATGTCCGAGGCGCAGATCCGGGAGACGATTGCGAAGGTGCTTTCGGAGCTCGGTATTGAGAAGGCAACCCAGAAGGATAAAGGCAACATCATGAAGCACCTCATGCCGCTCGTAAAGGGCAAGGCCGACGGCAAGCTCGTGAACAAGCTCGTGACCGAAGCGATGAACTGATCTGATACCTACCTGCTGTTCATGGCTTGACAAATGAAAAGCCGGACACGTATAATGTCTCTAATTGAATGTGCGAAGCCGTGAGGAAATGCTTCCGGCATCGTGATTCAGAGGAGAGACGGCTGATGGAAGAGTCGGCGTCACTAGTAAGAGAGGAGATACGATCATGAAGCATATTATGACATTAGAGACGAGAGATATGGCGAAGTCTTATGAGAATGGCGGCTGTGGCGAGTGCCAGACATCCTGTCAGTCAGCCTGCAAGACAAGCTGTGGTATCGCAAACCAGAAGTGCGAGAATAAGAACAACCAGTAATTTAGAGTAAAAGAACGTCGGGACGCGAATTGCTCGCGCCCCGATTTTTTTGGGTTAATGAGGAGAAGGAACCAGATGATTCATCAGTATAAAATGAACGGCTATAATATCGTGCTCGATGTGTACAGCGCGAGCATCCATGTGACGGATGATCTTGCGTACGACGCGATTCACCTTATAGACACGGGGCTTTCGGAGGAGGAAGCGCGTGCGGAGCTCAAGAAGGCGCATCCGGAGGCATCAGCACAGGATCTTGAGGATACTTTCTCCGATATCGACGAGCTGATCGCGAAGAAAAAGCTTTTCACGACGGATGTCTATGAGAAGGCGGCAGGCTATCTTAAGAAGCAGTCGACGGTCGTGAAGGCACTCTGTCTTCTCGTCGCGCACACCTGTAACCTGAACTGCTCGTATTGCTTTGCGTCGCAGGGAAAGTTTCACGGCGGTGAAGGACTTATGACTTTTGAAACCGCGAAACGGGCGATCGATTATCTTGTCGAGAATTCCGGCAGCAGGCATAACCTCGAGGTCGATTTCTTCGGCGGAGAGCCGCTCGTGAACTTCGATGTCTGTAAAAAGACCGTCGAATACGCACGCTCGATCGAGAAACAGCATAACAAAAATTTCCGGTTCACGCTGACGACAAACGGCATTAACCTGACGGACGAGGTCATCGAGTGGGCGAACAAGGAATGCTATAATGTCGTCCTTTCTCTCGACGGCCGGAAGGAGGTCAATGACCGCTTCCGCGTGGATCGTGGCGGGCACGGCTCCTATGATAAGATTGTGCCGAATTTCCAGAAGTTTGTGTCGAAGCGCGGTGACAAGAGCTATTACATGCGCGGTACCTTCTCGCATTTCAACACGGATTTCACAAACGATATCTTCCATATGGCAGATGACCTCGGCTTCTCGGAGCTCTCCATGGAGCCGGTGGTGACCGACCCGTCGAGCCCCAGCGCCCTCACGGAAGACGATCTCCCGACACTCTATGAGCAGTATGAAATCCTTGCAAAGGATATGATCCGCCGTGAGAAGGACGGTAAGCCGATCACGTTCTATCATTATATGATTGACCTTCAGCACGGCCCGTGTGTTTACAAGCGTGTGTCCGGCTGCGGCTCCGGTACGGAATATATGGCTGTAACCGCATGGGGCGATCTCTATCCTTGTCATCAGTTCGTAAATGATCCTAAGTATCGTCTCGGTGATATCTGGAAGGGTGTCGAACGAACGGACCTTCGTGACGAGTTTAAGGAGTGCAATGTCTACTCCCGCCCGGAGTGCCTCAAGTGCTGGGCCCGGATGTACTGTGCCGGCGGCTGCGCGGCGAACGCTTACCATGCGACCGGCGACATCCACGGCGTCTATGAGTACGGCTGCAAGCTTTTCCGGAAGCGGATGGAATGCGCTCTTATGCTGAAAATTGCCGAAGCCGAAATGCAGCAGAACGGCGAAGGCGTGGCGATGCCACATGCCAATGCTGCCGCGGTACGCTGCTGATTATTGGTTGGCATGGCAAAAAGAACATTTGTCTGATTGCTATGCCTGTTTAGGAACAATTCTATGCTGTATGAAGATTTATCCGGTTATTTGAATCAAAATATCTATCCGATGCACATGCCGGGGAATAAACGGCGTCTCTCGCCGTATCCCGGCTGTCCGGTGCACCTTGATTTTACCGAGGTGCCGGGCACGGATGACCTCCATCACGCGAAGGGCATCCTTCGGGACTCCATGGAACGGGCGGCACAGCTTTTTGGTGCCGACCGTACTTTTTATATTGTCAATGGCTCCACCTGCGGAAATCTCGTGAGTGTATTCTCGACCGTTCCGGAAAACGGCGAAATGATCGTCGCGCGGAATTGTCACCGGTCCGTGTTTCATGCACTTGAGCTTCGGAATATCACTGCCCACTGGCTCTGGCCGGAGACGATTTCAGGTTCAGATTTCCATAGTGCAGATGCGTCGACATCTCGGAGTGAAGAGATGGCAGGACATTCGGGAGACTCCTGCAAAGATAAATCAGTTTCCGTTGGTAATTTGAGGACGACTTCGGATGAAAAACTGTTCCCAACAGTAAAAGCTGGAAATAACGTTTCTTCATTGATCCTTGGAAGTATCTCACCAGAGGGCGTCTGCAAAACACTTGAGAAATACCCGAACAGTAGCGCGGTGCTGATCACCAGTCCGACGTATGAAGGCATCATCTCTGATATCCGCTCAATCTCCGAAATCTGCCACACTCACGGCGTGCCGCTCATCGTCGATGAAGCCCACGGCGCTCACCTGGGACTCTTCCGCCCGGATGTTTTCCCGGACAGCGCACTGCATCTTGGCGCTGATCTCGTTGTCCAGAGTCCGCACAAGACACTTTTCTCTCTGACACAAACTTCGTTTCTCCATATAGGCTATGGCTGCTGCACGGATAATTCTCGTTCCTTACGTGCTGAAGAGAGTAACTTTAAAAATATACATAATAAATCTGCATACAGTGATCGTATTGAGACGCTAGAAGGTGAGAAATGGCCGGTTTGTCATAACAAGCTGATCGATGTCCATGCGGTCGAGCATTGGATCGATGTCTTCGAAACCTCCTCGCCGTGTTACCCGCTAATGCTTTCTTTAGCCGGCTGTGCCGACATGCTTTCGAAAAACGGACAGGAAATCTTTGACCGATGGGCGGAGACGATCCACCGATTCGATAAAACCATGGAAAAGCTTGAGCACCTTCGGGTTCTGGGACATGGGAAAGAAACCACAATAAATCATTCATTCTTTGCCTATGATCCTTCCAAAATTCCAATTTTAACGGATGGCACCGGACTTACGGGCAGCGACCTCGCGGAAATCCTCCGGCAGAAATATCACTTCGAGCTCGAGATGACCTGCGGGACGTTAGCATTGGCCATGACCGGACCCGGAGACGATCCTTTGATGGTGGGAAAATTCGGAGAAGCGCTGCTCTGCATCGACAGAAGCTTAAACGATATAAATACTTCATGTGTTATCGATAATGATGAAGACCAGAAGCATAGAGATTATTCAGAAACAACATGCGTGAAGACAATTCATGATGCTATGCAAAAACATGAAAAGCTGACAGTGGAGATGTCCGAGGCATGCGGAAAAATTTCCGCGGAATATGTGTTCTGCTATCCGCCGGGAATCCCGCTTCTGATCCCGGGCGAAGTGATCACAGAGGGTATGATCAGAAGGATACAGGAGCTTCAGGAGGCAGGAACGGAAATTCGTTTTTCGGGTTCCCCGGATCGAAGCGACTGCGTTCAAATCATTAAAAGTATTTGCGAAAATGGTTTATCTTGACACATACGCAAAAAGTTCTAAAATCAATTTGAAGTTCGTAAAAGTTCTAAAAAGTTCGCAAAGTTCGTAAAAGTTCTAAAAAGGAGAACGACGCTATGTCCAAGAATCCGTTTAACCCTGCCTTCGGAAAGGTACCGCCGATTTTCATCGATCGTGAACAGTATGTTCAGGATATCGTGGAAGGCCTTGGTAATTTCAACAGCCCCATGCAGACGACACTGATCAGTGGGGTTCGTGGCGTCGGGAAAACTGTGCTGCTAGCGGATATTTGCCTTGGACTAGAAAAGGATGACCGATGGATCGTCGCGGATGTACCTTCTAATGGAAATATCATGGAAACGCTGGTCCAGTCCGTGCGGGAGAAGGCGTCTTCAGAAGTTAAAAAGGCAATTGATTCGATTGAAGGTATTTCCATTTCGCTAATGGGAGTCGGGATAGGTTATACAGCCGAAAAGTCAAAGGTGAACTATCAGCTTCTTCTTGAAAAAATTTTAAATAAGCTGAAGGAAAAGAATATCTCTTTACTTGTTGCCATCGATGAAGTGGAAGTCAATCAGGAGCTTAGACAGTTTGCTTCTGTATATCAAATCATGGTGCGAAAGGATTATCCGATCGCGCTTCTCATGACAGGACTTCCTAAAAATATCTCTGAGCTTCAAAATGATAAGACACTGACATTTCTTCTGCGAAGTGCAAGGATTGAGCTTCCACCGCTCAGTGAAATTACCGTGCAGTACAGCTATAAGGAGGCATTCACTAAAGGCAGGAAAAGTGTCGACCTCTCGGTTCTTAAACGTCTGACGCAACTGACGCGCGGATACTCCTATGCTTTCCAGCTGCTCGGCTATCTCATATGGGAAAAAGACGCACAGGAAATCACAGATGAAGTGGTCGATAGCTGTCTTGATAAGTATAAGGAGCTTCTTTACAGGAACGCCTATTCGAAAATTTATGAGGAGCTTTCTCGAATAGACAGAAGCTTTATACTGGCGATGGCACAGTGCGAAACAGATATCGTTCCTATGAAGTTTATATCTGATATTTTGAAGAAAAAGCCGAACTATATCTCCACATATAAGCGAAGACTTTTGGACAGCGGCGTGATCCGTGCAGAAAGCTATGGAAATGTGGAGTTTTCACTTCCGCTGTTCAAGGAGTATCTTCAGGAATTTCATCTTGATATTGAATAAATGGTGTCACATTTAGGAGGGAAGAGCAGAATGAATATTATAGAAACGATCAGCCATGAGCTGAACATAAAGACCTGGCAGACGGAGGCAGTCATCAAGCTGATCGACGAGGGCTGCACGATTCCGTTTATCGCGAGGTACCGGAAGGAGGCGACCGGCGCCCTCAATGATGAGGTGCTTCGTACGTTCTCGGAGCGGCTCACCTATCTTCGGAATCTCGAGGACCGGAAGAAGACGATCCTTGATTCGATTGAGGCGCAGGGGCAGCTCACGGACGAGCTCCGGAAGGAGATTGACGCAGCCGATACCGCAGTGAAGCTTGAGGACATCTACCGCCCGTACAAGCCGAAGCGGCGGACGCGTGCGATGATCGCGAAGGAGCGCGGGCTGGAGGCATTGGCCAGATATCTGCAGGATCCGAAGGCAAGTGCCGATCCGATGGTGGAGGCCGCAAAATATGTCGATGCTTCGAAGGAGGTGCCGGACGAGAAGGCCGCCATCCAGGGCGCGGAGGACATCCTCTCCGAGGAGATTTCGGACAATGCTGACCTAAGACAGTGGATCCGGCGGGCTACGTGGAACGACGGTGTGCTGGAGTCGACCGCGAAGACAAAGAAGCAGGCGGAGGAAAAGACCGTCTATGAGCATTACTATGATTTTTCGGAGACCGTGCATACGATCCCGGGGCACCGGACGCTCGCAATCAATCGAGGCGAGAAGGAGAAGGTACTGTCTGTGAAGCTCACGGCACCGGAGGAGGACATCATCCGGCATATTGAGGAGGCGACGCATGCGGTGAGGAACAAGCTGACCGCGCCTTATCTTAAGGAGGTGGCGGCAGATGCCTATAAGCGGCTCATTGCGCCGTCCATCGAGACAGATATCCGGAATGAGCTCACAGAGCGGGCTGAAGACGGCGCCATCAAGGTGTTTGGCTCAAATCTTAGTCAGCTTCTCATGCAGCCGCCGATCGCCGGGAAGACTGTACTTGGCTGGGATCCGGCATTTCGGACCGGGTGTAAGCTGTCGGTGGTTGATCCGACAGGAAAGGTGCTCGATACGGCCGTCATCTACCCGACGGCGCCGCAGAACAAGGTACGGGAATCCATGCAGGTCGTAGATGCACTTATCAAGAAATATCACGTTGATATCATCTCACTTGGAAATGGCACGGCGTCGCGGGAGTCCGAGCAGATTATCGCGGATTATCTCCGTTCGACGCACTCGCCGGTTAAGTATGTGATCGTCAATGAAGCCGGTGCGTCGGTTTATTCGGCATCGGCGCTTGCGACAGAGGAGTTCCCGAGGTTTGATGTGGGACAGCGGAGCGCGACCTCGATGGCGCGTCGTCTCCAGGATCCGCTGTCGGAGCTTGTGAAGATTGATCCGAAGTCAGTCGGTGTGGGGCAGTATCAGCATGACATGAACCAGACGAAGCTCTCGGAGCAGCTGAACAATGTGGTTGAGGACTGTGTGAACAAGGTCGGTGTGGATGCGAATACGGCATCGGCATCGCTTCTTCAGTACATTTCCGGCATCACGAAGACAACCGCGAAGAATATTGTGACCTATCGTGAGGAGAATGGCGCGTTTACAGATCGTAAGCAGCTTTTGAAGGTGCCGAAGCTCGGCCCGAAGGCGTATGAGCAGTGCGCGGGCTTCATGCGAATCCGCGGCGGGAAGGAAGCACTCGATGCGACGAGTGTTCATCCGGAGAGCTATGAAGCGGCGAAGGAAGCATTGGCACTGTTAGGCTTCACGGAGGAGGATGTGCGGAGCGGAAGGACGAAGGACCTTCGGTGTGTCATGAAGGAAAAGCACATGACCGTGAAGGGACTGTCGGAGGCCTCCAAAATCGGCGAGTACACGATGGCCGACATCCTGAAGGAACTCGAGAAGCCGGGGCGTGATCCGCGCGAGGATATCCCGGCACCGGTGCTTCGGAGCGACGTGCTGTCACTTGAAGATTTGAAGGAGGGCATGGTGCTGAAGGGTACCGTCCGAAATGTCATCGATTTCGGCGCATTTGTAGACATTGGCGTGCACCAGGACGGACTCGTGCACATCTCACAGCTTGCTGACCACTTCGTGAAGCATCCGCTCGATGTCAGGAGTGAAAAGCAGTATGAAATATTTCATTGATCTTCATATACATTTGGACGGGTCGATTCCGTTTGAAACATTCAAAAGATTTTTGCACGTTCCGGGTTTCCGAATGGATGACGGAGGTTCGACTCTTGCAGCGTTTCTGCCGGGAGAAACCGGAGGCACAGCAGATAGTCTGGAGGGAAAACCTGCGAATCATCTTGAAGGAGTTCGGGAAAAATCATCAAATATGCTTGAGAAGCTTCGAGAAAAATCTGATGAGGAGCTTCGTGCACTTCTTTCTGTGCCGGAGAATTGCCCGGATCTTAATGCTTATCTCGCGCGATTTGACCTGCCACTTCGGTTCCTGCAGACGAGAGAAGTACTTCGGGCTGTCACGTATGATCTGTTGAAGGAGCAAAAAAAGCAAGGGGTTGTGTATACGGAGCTTCGGTTTGCGCCGCAGTCACTGACGAAGAAGGGGCTCACGCAGACAGAGGTTGTCGAAGCGGTCATTGATGGGATGAATCAGTTCATGAACGAGCAGAAGGGATCCTATGTTCCTTCTGATGCTGCCAATGCTTACACTGTGCCAGAGCTCCACGCCGGGCTTATCCTCTGCGCGATGCGGGGAACGGACAATGAGGAAGCTAATCTTGAGACGGTCAGGGTGGCATCGCACTTCCTCGGCCGCGGTGTTGTAGGACTCGACCTCGCAGGCGCGGAGGCGCTGTTCCCGACGAGGGATTTCGAACGGGTGTTTGATCTCGCGCAGGTGAATCAGATTCCGATTACGATTCATGCAGGTGAGGCAGCAGGCCCGGAGAGCATCCGCGAGGCACTGCGTCTTGGTGCCTGCCGGATCGGGCATGGTATCCGTGCCATCGAGGACATGGACCTAGTGAACGAGCTCGCGGCGAAGCATATCCCGCTTGAATGCTGCCCGACCTCGAACCTTGATACCGGAATTTACAGCGATATGGAGCATTACCCGATCAGGACGCTGCTTTCCGCCGGTATCCCGGTCACCGTCAACACCGATAATATGACCGTTTCAAACACCACGATGCCCCGCGAGTTCCGCCGCCTAGAAGAGTCCCTCGGGTTGTCTTCCCAGGAAGAGCGCACGCTTTATCTCAATGCTGTCGACGCGGCGTTCTGTGACGAAGCGGAAAAACAGCGGCTGCGGAGATTACTCCTATAGTGCTGTATCGTCACAGTAGATGATCCGTGCTAAGGGTTTGCCAACAGTTTGACTTATGCTATAATGAACAAAAAGTAAATCTTTCTATTTGCATATTCATAACCAGGAAAGGAGATTGAGAGGTGTAGCTATGACTCAGATTAGTATGCAGTCAACAATTGATAATATTCAAAAGCTTTCCGATAAAAACTATAATATCGTGGCTGTTATAGTAAGAGATCTTCTTGCGGGGCAGGAAGATGAAAATCTTAGCGTAGATGAAGCACTTGCTATGACTAAGAAGAACATGAAACAATATGATGCAGTATTTAAGGAATTGGCGAAATGAAGAGGATAACAAAGGAATCTGTTATCGCGATGCATCGTCTTTTGATAGAGCAATATGGAGGTTTGGATGGCATCAGAGATGAAAATCTTCTTGAATCAGAATGCTTGATGCCATATCAGACTTTTGGAGGAGAGGAATTATTTCCGACTCCCTACGATAAAGCCACTAGATTTTTGTTTGGCTTTGCTACGAATCAGATATTTTTTGATGGGAACAAACGTATAGCTGTCAATACGATGCTGGTATGCCTTCAGCTATATGGTATTATAGTTCAGTATTCTGATGAAGAACTCATTCAGATGGGATTGGATGTAGCCAATGGTATAATGAAAGAAGATGAAGTTATAAAATCTTTGAAAAGACATACAATAAGATTAATTTGATACTGTTTGACAATAAGGTATGAAAACGGACTGTAAATTTTCACAGCCCGTTTTTTTAAGGATAATGGCATGATATTAAATATAGCAAATTTAAATAAGACCTACGTCGGGAAGCCGATTCTCAAGGATGTCACGTTTCATCTCGAGGATAAGGAGAAGGCCGCGATTGTAGGCATTAACGGGTCGGGCAAGACGACACTCATCAAGTGTATCCTCGGTGAGGAGGAGCCGGATGACGGCATCGTCGCGATCTCGAAGGACAAAAAGATCGGCTATCTCGCGCAGCAGCACGCGGACATCGAGTCGGGCGTGAAGGATTTTGATACGCTGTCCGGCGGTCAGAAGACGCGGAAGCGAATCGAGGAGATCCTTCTCACGAAGCCGGATCTCCTGATCCTCGATGAGCCGACAAACCATCTTGACATCGAGTCGATCCAATGGCTTGAGAAGGTGCTCAAGCATTATGACGGAGCAGTGCTCCTCGTGTCGCATGACCGTTATTTCCTTGATCATGTCGTGACGAAGATCATCGACCTCGATAATGGCAAGGCCCGCATGTACACCGGAAATTATTCCGAGTACGCGGTGAAGAAAAAGCAGATCCGGGATGCGGAGCTGAAGGCATACTTAAATCAGCAGGAAACGATCGCGCATCAGGAGGCGGTCATCACGAAGCTAAAACAGTTTAACCGCGAGAAGTCGATCAAGCGTGCGGAGTCCCGGGAAAAGCAGCTGGCTAAAATCGAGCGTCTCGAGAAGCCGGAGGAGATTGATAACGAGATGCGGCTTGCGCTGACGCCGTCGGTGACGTCCGGAAACGACGTGCTGTCCGTGAAGGATCTCAGTAAGTCCTTTGACGATAAGCTCCTTTTCTCCAATGTCTCCTTCGAGGTGAAGCGCGGAGAGCATATCGCGGTGATCGGGGCCAATGGAACCGGCAAAACCACCTTGCTAAAAATCCTGAACGAAATGGAGCCGGCCGATACAGGTTCTTTCCGCCTCGGCACAAATGTCGAAATCGGCTACTATGATCAGGAGCATGCCGTGCTTCACATGGAGAAAACGATTTTTGATGAGATTCAGGATGATTATCCGAATCTGAATGATACAAAGGTGCGTAACGTGCTGGCTGCGTTCCTTTTCCGTGGGGATGATGTGTATAAGCGGATCGGTGATCTATCCGGTGGCGAGCAGGGCCGCGTGTCGCTGGCAAAGCTGATGCTGTCGAACGCAAATTTCTTGATTCTCGATGAGCCGACAAACCACCTTGATATCCAGGGACGCGAGGTACTCGAGGACGCCATCAACAACTACGAAGGCACGGTGCTTTATGTGTCGCACGACCGATATTTCATCAACAAGACCGCGACTCGCATCCTCGAGCTTTTCTCAAACCGCTTCGATAACTACATTGGAAATTACGACTACTACCTCGAGAAGAAGGAGGATGTCCGGAAGGCCGGCGGTACCGGTGAAGATCAGAACCTTACCTCTGAAAAGCCAAGAACTTCCGCCGTTCCTAACCCTGAATTAAAGGATGACCAGAAGACCGACTGGGAGCTTCAGAAGGAGTATAAGAAAAATCTTCAGAAGCTGACGCGCGATCTCAGCGCGACCGAGCAGGAAATCGCGAAGCTTGAGAAGCGGAATCTCGAGCTCGATGACGAGTACATGAATCCGGACATCGCAGCCGACGTCGGGAAGCTCATGGAGCTTCACAAGGAGCATGAGGCGAATGATGCGCGGCTTTCAGATCTCTATGAAAACTGGGAAACCGTCTCCGAGCAGCTCGAAGCACTGAAGGCAACCCAAGAATAAGAAAGAGCATAGAATTTCGAAAAAAGATCGAAATTCTATGCTCTTTTTACTTAGGTCAATTTTTGGGGTATATATTTCGGAGAAAGCTTTGAAATTCTATGCCGAAAATTACTTTAAGCTGTCCGAAGTACCTGGAAGTAACCTGCCTTCTTGAGGGCCGGGCGGAGTGCCATGTAGATAACGACGGAGACGATCACGGATACAACGGCGTTGATGGTTGTTGCGACGAAGTTGATCGTGAGACTAAGCTCTGCAGCCGGCTTCCCAAGCACGAGAAGCTTATACCAATAGCCGATGATCGGATCTGCGAAGATGTTGAAGACAAGACCTGCGATCGCACCAAGCGTAGCAAAGCGGAACACATGCGTTGAATCGTTTGACTGCGAAATATGTCCGAGCTTATGCGCGACGAAGCCGGTGATGATACCAATCATGAATTTGCAGAACAGCGTCTTCGGCACAAGCGGAGCATAAACCGGATCGAGCAGATCGCCAATGCTCATACCGATGGCGCCTGCAATACCGCCTAAAGGCCCGCCGATCACCAGCGCACCGAGCACGACGACAGCATTTCCGAGATGAATCGACGTCACATCGCCGCCAACCGGGATCTTAATCTGTAAAAATGTAAATACAACATAGGACAGAGCCGCAAAAAGGGCTGTCAGCGCAAGCTTATATGTTTTTGATTCTTTCATGATGTTTCCCCTCCTTTGTTTCCTTCGGGTAATGCCTGCAACAGGAAGCTTATATGTGGCGCCGGACTATTGTATTTCCTGTTCGACTCTTCGAAGTTATGCCCCGGATTATAGCAGGCACCTGATGGTACCGGAATATTCAGATTTTGAAAAATTTATATAACCAGATTAATCGAGGCAGAGCAAAGTTGACACCGGGGACGGTTCTCTCTGTCAGCTTCAGATATAGATTAAACTTATAACTAAATCAAAAATTCAAGTATTATACATATCACAAAAGATACAGAGGAGGACACGATCATGGCAAAGACACATTATGAGGATAGAAAGCTTTCTTTTGATACACTGGCAATTCATGTAGGGCAGGAGAAGCCTGACCCGGCGACCGGAGCAAGAGCGGTGCCGATCTACCAGACAACCTCCTTTGTGTTCAATAATTCTGATCATGCCGAGGCGAGATTCGGGCTGAAGGACGCCGGAAACATTTATGGCCGTCTGACAAACCCGACCGAGGGTGTGTTCGAGCAGCGGATCGCAGCCCTCGAAAGTGGTGTAGCGGCTCTGGCAGTAGGCTCCGGGGCAGCCGCCGTGACGTATGCCTTTAAGGCAGTGGCACATGCCGGTGATCATATCGTTTCCGCGAAGAATATCTATGGCGGCACCTACAACTTCCTTGCACATACCTTCCCGGAATTCGGTGTGAAGACAAGCTTCGTTGATCCGTACAAGTATGAGGAAATCGAAGCGGCTATTCAGCCGAACACGAAGGCACTCTACGCAGAGACGCTCGGCAACCCGAATGGCGAGGTGCTGGATCTCGAGAAGTGGGCAGAGATCGCGAAGAAGCATGACCTGCCGCTGATCATCGATAACACGTTTGCAACGCCGGCGAAGCTTCGGCCGATCGAGTACGGCGCAAACATCGTGGTGCATTCCGCGACGAAGTTCATCGGCGGTCATGGCACGACACTCGGCGGTGTCATCGTGGACGGCGGTAACTTCAACTGGAATCAGCCGGATAAATGGCCATGGCTCGCGACCCCGAACGAATCCTATCACGGTGTGAACTTCGCGGTTGATACCGCACCGGCTGCACTTGCGACCTATCTCCGGGCAATCATTCTCCGTGACGAAGGTGCGACGATCTCCCCGTTTAATGCATTCCTGCTCCTCCAGGGCACAGAGACACTGCTGCTCCGCGTCGAGCGTCATGTGGACCGGAGCAGAAGCGGCTCTACGAGAAATATTATCCACAGGGCGGCGGCTCGATCTTTACCTTTGACATCGATGGTGACGAGCGGAAAGCTAAGGATTTCATCGATCAGCTCGAGCTCTTCTCCCTTCTTGCCAATGTTGCCGACGTGAAATCCCTCGCGATTCACCCTGCTTCGACGACGCACTCCGAGTGCAACCAGCAGGAGCTTCTCGACCAGGGCATCCGCCCGAACACCGTCCGGTTGTCCATCGGCATTGAAAACGCTGCTGACATCATCGAAGACCTCGACCAGGCGTTCAAAGCAGTGTATAACGAATAACAAGATAGTGGCTTCTCGCAACGCGAGGGTGGAAATCCACCCTCGCGTTTTTCAACCGCATGTTCATTTTTTTGTAGGTGCATTCCTGTTATAATGTCTGTATCAGTAAAACGATGTAGGCGTTGAGGAGGAGCAGGGCGATGTCACTTCAGTTTATTTGCGGGACAGCAGGCAGCGGGAAAACAGAATATGTGCATAGATATTTTCTTACAAATGCACCGAAGGATTTTAAGAAGAACTGGTTTCTGATCGTGCCGGAGCAGGAGAACCTTTCGACACAGCAGAAGATCGTGTCGCATCCGGCGAACCAGGGAAAGGGCATCCTGAATATTGATGTGCTTTCCTTTGACCGGCTTGCGTATCGCGTCTTCGAAGAGCTTAGTCTTCCGAAAATGACGATCATGGACGATATGGGTAAGGTCATGGTTCTTCGTGCCGTCGCAGAGAAGGTGAAGAAAAACCTCATTCTCTATAAGCGTCAGCTCTCGAGCCCGGGTTTTCTCGACATTCTGAAGTCGCAGATTTCCGAATTCTATCAGTACAGCATCATGCCGGAGCATCTTGACCTCGCAGCCGAGGCGGCGGACTCTGACTATACCCGCGCGAAGTTTCATGATATGGCGATTCTCTATGAGGCCTTCCGCGAATATATGGTCGAGCATGGCTACCATACAAAGGAGGAGGTCCTCGACGCATTGGAACAGCATCTCCCGGATTCACACCTTCTCGACGGCGCTGTCGTTGCATTCGATGGCTTTACCGGCTTTACTCCGGTGCAGCTCCGGATCCTCCGTGAGATTCTCCCGAAGGCTGATCGAACAATGATTACACTTGACATTTCTTCGGATGAGCAGCCGATGCTCCATCAACATGCGGGTGTTGAAAATCTGTTCTATCTATCGCACCAGACCGTGGAACAGTTGACAAAGCTTGCGAAGGAGCAGAAGGTGGAGCTTCTGCCGGATGTCGACTTAAACACCTACGATTCCATCACAGGCGAGAGACGAAATGAAAGAGTGGCATCGCTGCCTCGGTTCCGGGAAGCCCCGGCGATGGAGGTCATCGAGAAGCATATCTACCGGTATCATGTAATTCCGGAGGAGGACAGAACCTCGACCGGCGGTGCAATCGAAATCCATGAAGCACGTGATCTCCGGCAGGAGGTATCATTCATTGCGAGTGAGATCGAGAGAGCCGTTCGCGAGGATCAGCTCCGGTATCGAGACATTGGCATCATCCTGACCAATCCGGAGAACTACCGGGACATCATTTATAAGATTTTTTCCGATGCGCAGATTCCCTATTTCTTCGATAATCCGGTAAGACTCATGGACTCGCCCTATGCGGAGGTGATGCGTGCGGCACTTGAGGCTGTGGATAGAGGCTTTACCTTTGACAGCGTGATCCGTTACCTTCGCGCGTTGCCAAGAACTGAAGAGGAAGCCGGCGAGATCGACCTTCTCGACAACTACCTTCGAAAGACCGGCATACGTGGCTATAAGCGCTTCAGCACGCCTTGGGCGGCGCTTCCTTCTACAGAACCGGGTAAAAAAGACACAGACGAGAAGCAGGTCGATCCAAAACTTCAGCAGCTGGAAGTAATCCGGCAGAAATATATCGCGCCCCTACTACAGCTTTACGATGACACGAAGGAGCGGAGCTGCCCGGTGCAAACACGGGTTGCGGGACTTCGTGCGCTTCTTGCGACACTCGATGCCCGCGCGGCAGTCGAGAAGCTCTCGGAAGATATCCGTGCGCACGGCGATCAGAACCGTGCAGAGATTCTTGCCCGCGGACTCGACACGATCGATGATGTCCTAGACAAATGCGAAGAGCTCCTCGGAGATAGTGCGGTTTCCCGTACCGAATTCCGGGATATCCTAGATGCCGGCCTCTCCGAGGAGTCCGTCCGTGTCATCCCGGCCACGCTCGATCAGGTCGAGATCGGCGACCTCACGCGGTCCCGTTTCGACAGCCCGAAGCGCTTCTTTATCGCCGGGCTTACCGCAGATCAGGTGCCGAAGGCCGAGGCCGATGACAAACTTCTCACAGACCGTGACAGGGCGCTTTTCACAGAGAAGCTGTCACTCGAAGTGGCGCCGGACCGAACAGAGAACGCACTGGAACAGCGTTTCTATATCTATATGGCACTTCTCAACGCATCCGGCAAGCTTTACTTAAGTTTCCCGGTGAAGGGCCGCGATGGCAAAGGGCTGAAGCCGTCTGGCGTCCTTAAGGACATCGAAAACATGTTCGCGGATCTTAAAGTGACGCGCTTTCATACCGGCGACGCGGAAATCTATACCGAGAGGGAGCTTCTCCGCTATACAGCTGAGGGACTTTCAGACATCCATGAAGGGCGCAGCAGGCAGAGTCTTGACCTTGAAAATTTCGGAAAAGCCATTGCACTCCTTCTCAAAAATCCAGAGACAAAAAAGGAAACGGAGAGCCTCCTTCGTGCCGCAAGGGAACATTATACAGAGACGAAGCTTTCGAAGGCCACTGCCAGAAAGCTGTACGGCGAAGTGCTGTCCGGAAGTATCACCAGGATGGAAACTTTCGGGTTGTGCCCATACCGCTATTTTCTACAGTACGGACTCGGACTTCAGGAGCGGGAGACCTACGAGGTGCAGGCGTATGATATCGGAAATCTGTACCACGCGGCGCTCGAGCATATCTTTCGTACCGTATCCGAGGACAAGGCTTCCATCAGCGACTATCCGGAGGAGAAGCTCGGACAGTTGATCGACGGTGCGGTCGAAGAGGTTTCTGACAATTACCAGCATGGCATGATGTCCGAATCCGGGCGGAATCTGTATCTCATGCACCGACTTCGCAGAATCACCGGCGTGACAGCGCAGGTGCTTGCGGAACAGTTGCGGCGAGGGGATTTCCATGTGGCAGAGCTCGAGAAGGAATTCACGATGGTGCGGGATGGCATCCGGCTTAACGGAAGAATCGACCGCGTGGATCTTCTAGAGGAGAAGGATAAGGTTTATGTCCGTATTATCGACTATAAGACCGGAAGCTCTACAGTTTATGATGCAGGAAAGATCTATGACGGTGTACAGCTCCAGCTGGCAATTTATCTCGAGTCCGTGATGCGGGATATGGCAAACAAACATCATGGAAAAGAGATCGTGCCGGCAGCGATGTTTTACTATCACATCGATGACCCGGTGCTACTGTTTGACGAAACGAAAACGGAAACAGAATATGGACGGGACAGACTCGTGGCGCTGAAGCCAAGCGGACTCATGAACAGCGATGGCAATATCCTTAAGCTGATGGATCATGATTTTCTGAAGTCTTCTGACATCCTACCGGTTTCCGTCGGAAAAAACGGCTTCAAATGCAAAAAAGGCGCAGATGTCGCATCGACCGAACAGTTCCGGATGCTGACAAACTACGCAGACAAGAAAATCCGTGACTTCGGCGACCGCATCCGCGAAGGTGACATCACCGTATCACCAATCGAAACCGGCGACCACACTCTCGCCTGCACCTATTGCCCGTACCACAGCATCTGCTCCTTCGACGGCACCCTGGACGGCTACCGCTACCGCCCCTCAACAGACCTAAATCAAGCCGATATCTTTCAGAAGATGCAAGAAGACACTGGAAATGACCAATCAGGTCATGAAGATAAATGAAAAATAGGGCGGGTGCCTGCAATCCGGGCCGGCCCAGTTCGGCGTGGCTGGATAGCGATTAGACCTTCGAGCGTGAGCTAGGGTGCCCCTCCGATGGCCTTCGGCCCGGATTGCAGGCACCCGCCCGAGCCAAAGAATAGAGGAACGAATATGTCAATGCAATGGACAGAAGATCAGAAAAAGGTAATACAGCATCGTGAGGGCAACCTCCTCGTGGCAGCGGCAGCCGGCTCCGGCAAGACCGCCGTACTCGTCGAGTATATCCTTTCCCGCATCCAGGATCCGGATGACCCGGCAACACTCGACCGAATGGTCGTCATGACCTTCACCGATGCAGCAGCCGAGGAAATGCGCCAGCGTATCAAGAGCGCTCTCGACAGTGCGATTGCGAAGAACCCGCGTAACGAAAAGCTCATCCGGCAGGCCGGCAGCCTCCAGAACGCCTCCATCTCGACGATTCACTCCTTCTGTAAGCGAATCATCATGGAGAACTATGCTTCCATTCAGATGGATCCGACCTTCCGGATCGGTGACCAGGGCGAGCTTCAGCTCCTCCGGAGCGATGTCATCGAGAACATGCTCGAGGCCCATTATGTGGACGCAGCTCCGCAGTTTATCCGCTTCATCGATGCCTTCGCAAGCGGTAAGGAGGACAGGGGCATCGCTGACCTGATCCTCAAGGTTTATGATTATGCCGAGGCAAGTCCATGGCCCTCGGAATATCTGGATAGTCTGCTTACGGAGCAGGACCCGAAGCAATGGGAGGATGCCCTCTTTTCCAGCTTCAAGGTCCGCGCGGAACGGGATCTCACGAAGCTCCGGCAGGCAGTTTCCATCATGGATGACACGCAGGACCTCGAAGAGTATCGCCCGATGATCGTTTCCGATATGGCGAAGGTGGAGGCATTGACGAAACAGACGGAGCTCCGGGCCTTTGCCAATGCAGTCTCATCGGTTTCGTTCGACAGGCTTGCGATGATCCGGGGTGAGCGGAATGGCAAGGAGGAGGTTAAGGCCATCCGTGACAGCGTGAAAAAGGATATCGGGAAGCTGGCAGAGGCCTTGACGCTGCCGGATCAGGAGACGGAGGAAGCGGCAGAACAGGCAATCCGTGAAAAGATGACGGTGCTTGTCGGGCTTGTGCGGGAATTTTCAGATGCATATCAGGAGGAGAAGGAAAACCGGCACATCCTTGATTTTTCAGACCTTGAGCATCGTGCTCTTGAGATTTTATATACGGGTGAAGGTGGGGACCGGCATCCGTCGGATATCGCGGACAGCCTCGCACGGAATCTCCAGGAAATCCTCGTCGACGAGTATCAGGATTCGAACTATGTGCAGGAGGCACTGATCGATGCGATCTCTGCGGAGCGCTTCGGCCGACCGGATGTTTTCCTGGTCGGGGATGTGAAGCAGTCGATCTATAGCTTCCGGCAGGCCAGACCGGACCTTTTTCTTGCCAAATATTCAGAGAATATGGTAGATGCTGCTGAAGACGGTGACATTCCTAAGTCTGCTGCCACAAATGCAGAATTGCAGGAGAAAGCCCGCCCGAGATATTCGATGATCGAGCTTAGTAAGAACTTCCGTTCGCGGCAGGAGGTGCTTACTTCTGTTAATGATGTCTTCTTTAAGATCATGAAGAAGGAGGTCGGTGGCATTGACTACACGGAGAAGACCGCACTGCACCTCGGACGGGTGGTTGAGGAAGATGGAGGCATTGGGCGGAAATACCAGACGGAGCTCCATATCATCGAGGTGAAGGAGGATGTGTCGCGGGAGCTTTTCGACGGGCAGCGGATGGACAAGGTCGAGGCTGAGGCTGCGATGGTCGGACAGCGCATCCGGCAGCTCCGGAAGGAGGGCTATCATTATCGTGATATCGTGATTCTCATGCGGGCGCCGGGCGGAAGTGCGGATACCTATGTTGAAACGCTCGCCGGGATGCAGATTCCGGCGTACTATGTGTCGAGCCAGGGATATTTTGATGCGACGGAGGTGAGCACGGTACTGTCGCTGCTTTCTGTGATCGATAATCCGCTGCAGGACATCCCGCTTGCGGCAGTGATGCGTTCGCCGATCTATGGGTTCACGGATGAGGAGCTCGCAGAGATCGTGGCAGTGCGCGGGACACTGCAGCCGGTGGCAGAAGCAGAGACTATTTCAGATGAACAATTAACTGAGGATGTAGAAGCTGCAACCGATATGTATGCTGAGGATGACGTTGTCCGCGACAGTCTTGATCATTCTGCGGAAGAAGGTTCAGAGAAAGAAAACAAAAAGTCTGTAAAGGATGGTGGTGCGTCAGAACTTCCTGAAGCGCTTCAGAAGAAGCTTTTTGACTTCTACCAGTCGTTGCAGTCCTTCCGGGAACGGGAATACTATCTTTCTGTGCATGAGCTTCTGTACCGGATTTATGATGAGACCGGCTACTATAATTATGTATCGGCGATGCCGGGCGGACAGCGGCGTCGGGCAAATCTTGACGCGCTGATCGATTCGGCGCTTCAGTTTGAATCAACGTCCTATCGTGGACTGTCGGACTATATAAGGTATATCGAGAAGCTTCGGAAATATGATGCGGATCAGGGTGAGGCTTCGATTTATTCGGATCAGGATGATCTCGTCAGGATTATGTCGATTCATAAGTCAAAGGGATTACAGTTCCCGGTTGTTTTTCTTTCGGGGATGGACAAGCAGTTCAATGAGATGGATCTTAAAAAGAATGTGCTGCTGGATCAGCAGTATGGTATCGCTTTTGATGACATCGATACGGAGACGCATGTGCGTATCCCGACCATTAAACGGACAGCGGTGAAGGAAAAGCTTTTGACAGATCTTCTTGGTGAAGAGGAGCGGCTTCTCTATGTCGCGATGACGAGAGCAGAGGATAAGCTGATTCTCACTGCTGCGGTAAACAAGATGGATAATGTGATGAAGGACATCGATGCTGCCGGTGAATGTGATCCAACGACGATCCGCGGTGCGCAGACGATGCTTGACTGGATCTTTATGGCAGAGGGGCAGAAGCTCATGGCGACCGGGACGGATGCTGCAGCTGTTCCCATTTATATGTACACGAAGGACCTCCATGCGATTGCGGAGGAAGAGCTCGAGGTCGGGCGTGAGAACGAGGCACGCTTCATGACTCTGCTTCATGACATCGATACGGCGGATCTCACTGCACCGGACGCGCAATATCTCGACGAACGGCTCCGGTATCGCTATCCGCACGAGACTGCGACGAAGCTCTTCCCGAAGCATTCGGTTTCGGAGCTCAAGGAGGAAGAAATCGAGAAGTTTGAGGTATCGGAGGCGGAAGCCGGACGGGAACACTGGAACCGGCTGGATGATGGAAGCCTTGGAAAGTCTCCTGCCGGAAAGACGGAACGGAAGGCAGATCGCGCACCGGCAGCCGGCATTACGATTCTCGCGGATCACTCTGATTCGCTGAATCCGGAGGGAAATCCGCTCGTGGACGATATTCCAAAGGAAAATATTGGTGAAAAACACTACACGGAGAAGGCCGGCGCAAACGTCGGTGACGCGTATCACCATGCCTTTGAGAAATATGATTACACGAAGGATGTGTCACAGCTTTCTGAAATCATCCCGAAGGAAGAGTACGAGTTGATCAAGCCGTCGCGTTTCGAAGCGTTCCTCCGGACAGATTTGGCGGAAGAGTTTAAGCGTGCACAGGTAGAGAACAAGCTCTACCGGGAGCAGCATTTCATGAAGGAGGTGCCGAACAACTACCTCTTCCCAGACTCGGACTGCACAGAACCGGTGCTTCTCCAGGGCATCATCGATGCCTTCATCCTCGATGACGATGGCATCACGCTCGTCGATTATAAATCCGACCATGTGCATGACCCGGCGACACTCGTCGGCCGGTATCAGAAGCAGCTCGACCTCTATGCGGATGCCCTCGAAAAAATGACCGGGAAGCCCATCAAGCGGAAGCTGATTTATTCAATCATCCTAGAACAGGTGATTTCGCTGAAATAAAAGCAGAGGCTGCCGCAGAAAGCGGCAGCCTCATGGGGTGATTTGGAATATTAGTCAGGCTTCGGGTTTGGCATCATCCTCCGCGATGATGATCTCCTGTGCGTATGGCAGGGTCGTGATCCAGTCGGTAAAGGTATGCCACTCCATAAGCTTATGATTGCGGCGGGCAAAATACATGTTGACGAGGTTTTCGTAGCTCATCGTGACGGTCCGCATCTGATTATAGGACTCCGGCAGCATCTGGATGAGATCATACCAGTCTTCCTTAGACTTCCCATTTTCCAGGAAACGAAGGCGGATCTTCTCGATGGCATCGACATAGTCAGACATGATTTTTTCTGCATCCGGTGTCAGATGATCATGCGAAAAATCATCCATCTCGATCGGCTTCGAGGTGAGCTTGTGCATCGTCGAGGTCGAGTTTGCTGTCGTGCCAACCTTATAGGTATCGAACTCCTTCCACCAGTAAATCGGTGCGGTAATATCACAGGAAACAAAAATCTGACGGATAAATTTCCGGTGATCAGACCCTGCGACACGAAGCCGCTTCGCAAGACCGAGATCGTTCGGCCCCAAAATATAGTTGCCATTTTCATCATAGCTGCTGTCGGATCTCGCCCAGGAATTCATCGGGTTCCGCGCGCCACGCATGGCGTTCTCGAGATTCATAACAGCTGTTCTCTCAACCTTTAACATAATTTACCTCATACAATTTCACCAATGTCTATATCGGACAATAACTCACGGACATTCTAACGGAAGATGCCGCACATTGCAATCCTGTTATACATTATCGGTGAAACGTCGATGTGAGCTTTAGAAATGTAGGCGCTGATTTTTTGCAATAGGACAGATGCATACGAATCCGGTATTCCGGAGAATTACGAGGCAGATGCAAGTGTATGATCAACGCAGTAGTAGGTGGTATAAGGTATGAAGAGAAGATTTGAAATTTTTGCGGTGCTTGGCGCGGCTTCTATGCTAATGCTTATGTCCGCGACATCATCACTGGCAGCGACGGTGACGAAAAATTTGGATATTGTGGAGATACCAGCAGTGCGAAGTACAACGTGACGGCATCCTGAAAGTGCGTCGGATCGTAGCCAGTCAGCTTTTTCACACGCTCCAGCTGGTATTTCAGCGTTTTTTCATGGATGAAAAGAAGACTGGCGGCTTCCTTCAGATGACACGCGCAGTCAAAATACTGCCTAAGACAGCGGATAGCCTTTTCATCGAGCTTTCCGAGGATTTTCTCCGCGTACTGATGTCGTACGTCCTCGCCGATGCTGCCCATGATAATTTCCAGATTGAGGGTGTCATACATGGCGAAATTTATACCGCCGATGCAAGCTTTGCGCGCGATATCTGCTTCCCGGTATGACCGGTTCTGATGCATCAGTGCATGGTCGGAGCCGATGCCGATCGTCAGGATATCATGATACGTGTCCGCAAGCTCCTTCATTTGATCAAGCGCCTTCTCAAGCGCTTTTTTTTCTGCAATCAATATGTATTCATGCGGATATTGGAAAGAAGACAGTGGACTCCCGGTGCTTTCAAACACCCTCCGGATATGCTGCTCGATGAGATAAAGATTTGATGGATTATATTTCGCGTTCAGCTTCACGATGACCGTCGCAAAGCGCGATGCATCGGATAGCTTCTTCTGCTCGAGAAAATCCATATAAAAATCATGATTCAGTGACCTTCCCTGTACGAGCGACTGCACGAAAAAGTCAGTCTGTTGCCGCGAGGTCCGGCTTTTTAGATCGAGCTCTCGTTCGCGAAGGATCAGATTTGTAATCCGCTGCGCAAGATAGGCATATTTCTCTACCTCCGAGGGATTACCGCTGATGCCAATCAGCTCTGCAGTCGAAATTTACCTTGAGTGGCAAATAAATACCGGAGAACCTGACGAAATAAGAGAAGAGTGAGAACGGGAGGTGAAAGCATGCGGAAAATCAGCTTAAAAACGTTCATCTGCTTATGCGCCGCAATGGCATTGATCATCTTTTCGTTGATTTTTGGTTCTCAAAGTGCCTTACCTTGGAATATAGAAAATACCTCAAATGCAAACCAGGCAATCAATACAGCCTCTCTTCCCACCCTCGCCGAAGCACCGCTAACCCTGATGGTAGCGACAGATCTTCACTACATCGCACCGACACTGACAGATCATGGCGCATACTTCCGTCAGGTTATCGATGATGCCGACGGGAAGATCATGCTCTATTCCGAGGAGCTCATCGATGCCTTCGTCGAGGAAGCAATCCGGAAAAAGCCGGATGCTGTGATCCTGAGCGGTGACCTCACCTTCAATGGGGCGAGGGAGAGTCATCAGGCGCTGATCGAGCGGCTTTCAAAAATCCGCGATGCCGGGATACCCGTGCTGGCCATTTCCGGAAACCATGATCTTAACAATCCGAATGCAGCGCGCTTTGTAGGGGATTCCTTCATACGCGTCGAGCAGGAAACACCGGAGGAATTTGTCACTGATTATTATGACTTTGTGCCAGCACTTGCCACGGAGTTTATGAATAAAGGTTCAATCTCGACATCTGTAGCAGAAGATGAAACGATCTCGACATCTGCAGCAGAGGGTGAAACAACAAATCCGAATCGTAAGGATCAATCGAAAAATTCGAGTAAAGCCTTCAGCCTCCGGGCACCCGATTCCATGAGCTACTTCGTCCCGCTTCGAAAAGACTTCGGTATCCTCATGCTTGATACCAACAGTGTGCAGGAGAATCACGTATCAGACGAGACACTCGCATGGGTCGAAAACACTTTGAAAGCGGCAGATGAAGGAGGCATTGGCGTGATCACGGTGAGCCACCAAAATCTCAGGCAGCATAGCCCGCTCTTTTCGTATGGCTTTCAGATTGCGGAGCATGAGGCGCTCGAGAAGCTTTATCAGAAGTATCACGTGATCGCGAATCTCGCCGGGCACCTGCATATTCAGCATATTTTAGGCAAAATTGATGCAGATAATGCTGGCAGTAGTGATGAGCCACGTTCGGCCAATGCTTCCATCAGCGGCTCGGCGGCTTCGGCTGACACCACCGCAGGGAATATTTCAACGCCGGAAATTCTCACATCGGCGCTGTCTATTTATCCGCTGCAGTATGGGATGATCACGGTCACAGAGCATGAACTTTCGTATCAGACGGAAAGTCTGCAGCTCACGAAGTATGTCGCGGAACATCTACATGATAATCATCTGACGCTTGACCCGAATCTAGATCCGGACGATCCGAACCTGCAGAATCTAGAGGACTATGCGCTTCAGTACTTCCGGCAGAAGCCGCTTCAGTCGACGAAGCGCGATTATGCTTCAGCTTTTGCCAATGCCTCCGACCTAGACATCGCTGCGGAGACCTTCGCAGATCTCAATACCGCATACTTTTCTGGGGACGCCATCGACCTGGAAAAGGAGGCCTACGGGATAGCACTCTGGGACAGGGTGCCGGCAGATATGACCGCATACTATATTTCTACAATCGTTGATGACCGGAAAGCAAACCCGGAAGGACACCATAGGATTTCGCTGGACTTTTGAGTGAAGGTAGTGTAGTTTGCCACTATCACCATCACGATATTTTTTAGGAGAAAAAGACATGGATGCAATCGATGATGAGAAGCTTTGGAAAAAAGGAATCCCGATGGAAGATATCATGAGGAAACATGGCATCCCAGAGAATGACTTAAAAGGATGGGAACAAGTAGAACTGGATGAATGCGTAGATAAAGAAGCGGTAGATATTAAAGATGATGAAACCACTTGAGTAGAAGCACTGCAGAAAAGCTTAAGAAAAATGCAATCAATATCAAGCATCAAAGAACATTTATGCTAAAATAGAAGCAACAGAGCATTTCGTAACAACATATAGTATGCATCATATTCAAAGTTTATACTTGGGGAGGTATCGACGATGAAGGAGAGCCATACGACACATAAAGCCGCATGCAGATTTTCAGAAGTTCGCGGAGCCAGTTCCGAAACGAAGTCGGGAGGGAGTGCCGCACCGAAGCATTTCACATGGAAGGTGACGCGAATCATATCAGCATTTCTGACAACCCTTTGCCTGCTGTTCGCCACACTTGCGACACCAATCGCCGCAGAAGCCGGTACCGCGCAGGCAATTCAGAGCACCCAGGCAGAGGCGCCCTTCGAGCTCACGATGCTGAATGTCGGCCAGGGCTTGTCTCTGCTCATCAAGGCAGACGGCAAATACATGATCTACGATGGCGGCGGCCGCAGCAGCTCGTCCTACGTCGTGAGTTATCTCAAGCAGCATGGCGTGACCGAGCTCACGTATCTCACAGCTTCGCATTATGACGAGGATCATATCGCCGGCCTCGTCGGTGTGCTCAACACGACGAAGGTCGACACCGTCCTCTGCCCGGATTACACGACTGACACGAAGATCTACCAGTCCTTCCTCACGAAGGAGCAGGCGTCCGGCGCGCAGATCATCCATCCGAGGGCCGGCGACACCTATGCTCTCGCCAATGCCTCCATCAGCGTGCTTTCCGCAGACAATTCTGCCGAAACCGACAATGACCGTTCCATCGCGTTACGTATCGCTTACGGCAGCTTCAGTGTGATCATGACGGGTGATGCAGCGGAGGAAGAGGAAGCGAAGATTCTTCGAACCAACAGCAATCTGGACTCTGACCTTTATATCGCCGGTCATCATGGCAGCCAGTATTCCAGCAGCACTGCATTTCTAAACGCAGTCACGCCTGCCTACACCTTCATATCCTGTGGAGCGGGCAACAGCTACGGACATCCGACAAAGGATGCGCTCGACCGTATCATCGCAAGCGGCTCTCAGCTGTATCGGTCCGATGTACAGGGTGAGGTTACCGTTTATTCCGATGGCACAAGCTACTGGTTCTCGCAGGCACCAACTAAGAATCTTACACCGGGTACCGGATCAGAAGGCAGCAGTGCCGGAGCCGGCATTGACGCCACATCGGGTACTGCAGTCGGAAGCAATGCAACAGGTTCAGGTACTGTAACATCCGCCTATAGCACTGCAGCAGGATTAGGTATCGCAGCGGCAGGTGACGCCGGAACTAGCGCATCACAAAATGCTTCCCGGGCAGCAGGCACCTATATCCTCAACACCCGCTCGAAAAAGTTTCATTATCCGAGCTGCGATTCTGTCAAAAAGATGAGTGAAAAGAACAAACAGGTCTCCACGAAATCTCGTGATCAGCTGATCCTGGAAGGCTACGATCCCTGTCAGAACTGCAACCCGTAAGTTTTCCGTAACGGGGTCAGGAGACATGACATTTTCATGAAAAAGTTCGGGCTGGATGCTTCGACTGCTGATGAATATTTGAAATTGGCTGGCATGTGAATTTTAGACTTTTTGAATGCCGGAGAGGCTTGAAGAGTCTACTTTTCATAACTGAGCTCTTGACATATTTCTCGAGAAAAGGCGCTTGACTTTTCAAACACAAAAATCAATAATAGGTTCGCAATGAGGCAGATGGACATGGATCCGTCTGCCTTTCTTTTTTGAGGATTTTAAAGGATATCTCGAGCAGGTCGCGTGTTCTGAAGATTGGATTCTTCGGAATGTGATTAGGGTAAAGAAAATTGATTTTCAATGAAATGCGATTGGGATGAGATGAAAAGATGGAGGGGTGCGAATGGCTGAATTAACGTTGGACCGGGTCTATCAGGCAGCACATGTTCTTAAGCAGGTTGCAATCAAGACCGATATGGTGCATGCGACGCGGATCGACACGGATTGTGATCTATATCTCAAGACCACCTGCTTCATCGCAAACATGAGCGACTTCGCGAAGTTCAATGAAGTCTATGCGAAGTACTTTATCTCAAAGCCGGCTCGCTCCTGCGTCGAAGCGAAGCTCCCGAAGGGCGCACTCTGCGAGATCGAAGCGATCGCGGAGCTGTAAAGCTGACACTGGGGACGGTTCTCTCTGTCAGCTTTTTGGCATTAAGTCATTTTTTACCTTTCAAGAAGCTGACAGAGAGAATCGTCCCCGGTGTCATGCTGACCTCATTGTGAATTCAACAGAATGATGAAAACGGCGGGAAGGCTTTCGACCTTCCCGCTTTTTGCTATACTTTTCCTATCAATACAGAGGGAGAAGCCAATGATTACAGGAGCGATTAAAAACAAGGTTGACAAGATCTGGAATGGTAATCCCTAGAGCCATAAACCGATAACTAGTACAAAATCTGACAACTACCATTTTCTTGAAGGCTCTGTTATGATGCCTGATGTAAGCATTG